>JANZZG010000065.1 GCA_026419515.1 Methylophilaceae bacterium | reverse complement strand
TGGTGGAATATCCGGATCGGCGCATCGAGCTGCTGCACGGGCGCGAAAGCCTGCCCTTCAAGGTGTTCGGTGAGGCGAATCCGCTCGAGCCCGCCGTGGATGACAAAACACTGAATCCCCGGATGGAGACGATCCTCCTGCAGCGTAGCGTTCCTGTACCACGGAAACCACCAGCCAATCATCCCTGGCGGCAATATCGTCAGAAAAACGCAGCCTCCGCCCCTGCGCCTTGAATCATGCGAGGGGACATTTCTAATTTGCCAGGAGAGGGGACATTTCTACTTTGCCTTGACAATGTCATTGGTTGAGCAGAGGTTTCAACTTCACACACCCCCAGCAGCCGGGCCGCCTCCTCTTGCGTCAGCCGCCTTTCCTGCCAACCTTCATACGCTTCTTCAAACCTCATCTGCCGTAACTCCTGTAGCAACTGCGTTCGTCTCATCCGGCACCTCCTCGGCACCAGTTAAACCGGACAAACCTCGTGCTACAACTCCGGACAGTTTATTTGCTCTCTACACTTCTTGGTGACTAAGCTAACCCTAGAAAGCCATTGCAAGCGGCGTTGGGGCTTACGCGCACGCAGCGTAGCGACCGTGACATCACAAGGCGTTGGGCAAAGGAGCGAAACTGTAGGTTGCGGCGCAGCTTGCGTGAATGTAGTGAGCATTAAGCTCGCCACGCAGCGGCCAGAGCCAAATATCGTGCCACCCCGCCTTCGGCCGCGCCGCAGGTGATTCAGAGGTTACTAAAAAAAGGGGGGTGAGCAGTATGCAAGTGACTCAAAGCAAGTCGGCCCCAGTCAAAATGAGGACCAGGGTCAGTCTTGCGTCCTGGGGCAATTTCGCAATGTCCAGCGATGCCTGTAATCGGATAGACATTGGCAAGAGTGATGGTGAGACGGTCGAGCTCGGCATATTGGGCATCTTCGAACGGCTGGTCGTCACAGCCTTCCAGCTCGATCCCGATGGAAAAGTCATTGCAGTCTTTTCGTCCCTGCCAACTCGAGATCCCCGCGTGCCAGGCCCGTTTGTGGCAAGGAACGAATTGAATCAGGCTGCCATCACGGCGGATGAAAAAGTGCGCGGATACCCGTAGCAAATGGATGCTGGCGTAGTAGGGATGGGTATGGGGGTCCAAGCGGTTAGTGAATAGATCGATTACGCCATCCCCACCAAATTCCCCAGGGGGGAGACTGATACTATGGATCACTAGCAATTCGATCAAAGTGCCCGGGGGTCGATCGTCGAAATTGGGTGAGGGAATGAACTGGGCATCGGATAAAACGCCATTTTCGATATATTGCATCGTCATTCTCGATTAAAATTCATCGCTATTGCCTACTGGGGATCGATGACATGATATTTCTCGAGCTTATATTCATGTTGCTGGTGATTCTAGTCGCAGCGGAAGTATTTACCAATGCTTTGGAGCATCTAGGCGACAGGCTCAAAATTTCTGAAGGCGTGACGGGTTCTTTGTTCGCTGCGGTGGGCACGGCACTGCCGGAAACCATGGTGCCATTGCTGGCGCTGCTGGCGGGCACCGCCAATGTGCAGACCAATGAAGAAATCGGTGTGGGCGCCATTTTGGGAGCCCCTCTGATGCTTTCGACACTGGCGATTTTTTTGATGGGGGTGGCGGCCTTATCCAAACGTGGGGTGCGAGGGGAATTCCGTCCAGAAAAAACCGGGTTGTTGCGCGACCTGAATTTTTTCCTGGCCGCATTCGCTTTCGCTACCATAGCGTTGTATGTGCCACATCAGCACACACTCATCCGTGCGTTACTTGGATTCAGTATGGTATTGATCTACTTCATCTACATCATGCTGACCCTACACGCCTCCAAGGCGCTGGTGCATGATGGCCATGCCACCGAAGCCGACGAACCGATGTTTCTTTGCCGCCTTGGGCTACCCAACAATATGGCGATGATTTTGCTGCAGCTTGCTGCGGGGCTAGGGCTACTGGTGGTCGGCGCTCATGGTTTCATCCATGGGGTCGAGGAAGCTGCGAGAATGATTGGGATTTCCACGTTGTTGCTGTCGCTACTGATCATTCCGATTGCGACCGAATTGCCGGAGAAGGTTAACAGTATCCTATGGGTGCGTCGGCACAAGGATACGCTGGCTTTCGGCAACATTACGGGGGCCATGGTGTTTCAGGGAACGCTGCTGCCCGCACTCGGGGTAATGCTGACGCCATGGGAACCTCGCCGCGAGGTATTGGCGGGGGTGGTAGTGACGCTACTGGCAGCCCTTTGGCTGCGCTGGATGGCGCAACGGGGTCATCTCAAGGTTTGGCATCTTGGATTGAACGGAGGCCTCTATTTGAGTTATCTCACCATTGCATTGGCGTAATGTCACTCCGTTTTTCCCAGACCAAGCTTGGAGAGCCGGTAACGGAGCGCACGAAAGCTCATCCCCAATAATTTGGCAGCGGCCGTACGATTGTGGCCGGTTTTTTCCAGCGCCTCCAGAATCGCCTGCTTTTCGACGCGTTCTAGATATTCTGGCAAGGGCATCTTGCCGGGCAAAACGGTGAGCGAAGCAGATTTTGGCATGTCCGCACTGTCAAGGCATAGATCCGCGGTCGTGATCGTTTTTCCATCACATAAAGCGAGCGCACGCTCGAGCACGTTCTCCAATTCTCGTACGTTGCCAGGGAATGGATGGCGCATCAGTGCAGCCAAGGCATTTTCATGCAAGACGGGAGTGGGTAGGCGTGCACGTTCGGCTTGTCGGGTCAAAATGCTTTGGGCGAGCAGCGGGATGTCTTGGGCCATTTCTCGCAAGGCTGGCATTTTCAATTCGATCACGTTTAGCCGGTAGTAAAGATCTTGTCTGAACTGACCGGTTTCTAGCATTTGACCAAGGTTGCGATGCGTGGCGCTGATGATGCGGACATCGACAGCATCTTCCTGGGTACTGCCAACCTTGCGTACCTTTTTTTCCTGGATTGCGCGCAGTAGCTTGACCTGCATGGCCACAGGCAGGTCGGCCACCTCGTCCAGAAACAAGGTGCCTCCATTGGCTGCCTGGAAGAAACCATCCCGGTCTTCTTGGGCGCCGGTAAAGGCCCCTTTGCGGTAACCGAAAAATTCGCTTTCCATCAGGTTTTCTGGAATCGCCCCACAGTTGACCGGAATAAAAGGTCCGTCCCGCCGTGGACCGCTGGCATGGATGAGGCGCGCTGCGAGTTCTTTTCCTGTACCCGATTCCCCGTAAATATGAACAGGGGCCTGACTACGCGCCAGCTTTTCGATCATGGCACGCACCTGTTGGATAGGCGCTGAAGCACCAAGCAGGGTTTGTTGGATCTGTGGTGGATTTTCGACATTTTTCAGACGAAGTGCCGATTCCACCAAGGGACGAAGTTGCTGCAGAGAGATCGGTTTCGTCAGATAGTCGAAAGCACCGGCTTTGAGGGCAGCCACCGCGTTTTCGGCACTACCAAAGGCCGTGATGACAGCGACGGGTAGCCTTGTCTTGGTCTGCACGATATGATGCACCAGTTCCAGGCCACTACCATCGGGTAACCGCATATCAGTCAGGCACAGTCCATAATCACGTCGCTGGAGCAGCATTTTTGCTTCAGCCACGCTGGAGGCGCTATCGGTCGCGATACCCATGCGTTCCAGCGTAAGTACCAGCAACTCCCGGATATCGTCCTCATCATCAACGACTAGGCAGGCAGGTTGCTTTTTCAAGGCTCTCTCCGTGCATGTATACGGAATAGTGTCCCTTCGGGTGAGGCGATATATTCTATTCGGGCTCCATTGGCTTCGCACAATTCCCGCGCGATATAAAGCCCCAGTCCGGTCCCGTTCGCTTCCGTGGTAAAGAATGGCTCGAACAGGTGAGGGAGTGACTGATCGCTCACGCCCGGACCATCGTCGATCACGTCGATCATGACACGGGCACGGTTGGCACTTAGCGCCAACCGCATGCTGCCTGGTTGTCGGCTGCAATAACGCCAAGCATTGCGGCAAAGATTCCATAACACTTGCTGCAAGTGTTGTCGATCGAACTGAAAAGGCGGAATCCCATCACAATTGGTCAGGATACAGACTGCTTCCGGTATGTCCTCTACCTGTAAAAACTGGTTACGGAATTCCTGCATGAACTCTGCTGGAGAAATCGTCTCCGACTTGGCGCGATCACGCCGGCTCAGCTGCAGGATATCCCGTACCATACCGTCGAGCCGCAACACATTACCGTGCACGATTTCGAGCAAACGCTTACGGGTAGGATCATTTTCTGCATCCTCCAACAGCAGCTGTGCGGCGTGGCCAATGGCGCTGAGCGGGTTGCGTATCTCATGGGCGATACTGGCCGTAAGCCGCCCCAAGGCCGCCAGCTTGAGCTGCTGTGCCTGAAATTGGGCTTGGCTGAGATCACTCACGAAAATTACCGCACCTTGCTCACGGCCGCTCCCCACAGGAGCAAAGCGCAGCTGTACTTCGCGCCCTGCCACATTCAAGCGAGGGGCACTATCACTACCAGGGAGTGTCGACATCCATGCACGTAGCAAGGTGGCCAAAGCGGGTGCGCATTGATCCAGTGGCGTATTCTCCCAAACGAGATCTGCCATTCCCAACAGGATACGCGCCTGCTCATTGAGTTGGCGTAATTGCAAGCGGGCATCCACTACCAACACGCCGTCGGGCATGTCGCGTATGATCAGTTGGTTGACTTCGGAAAGATTGGCTAGATCGATCCCACGCTGAGAGGCCAATGCTTCGCTTTCGCGAGCACGTTGGGCCAAGCTGTGGGCAAGCCAGGCAGTTGCAAAAAAACTAAGACTGAGTATCACGGCGTGGGTGTAATCCTGATACTTTTCATCCCAGCTCAGGATTTGCCATGATTGTTCCAGTAGCACGGCGATGGTGGCGACAGAAGCATAAAACAGCGCCAGCCGACCTTGACTGACCAGACTGGCAGCAGCGATGGCAATCACCAAGAGCAAGCCAAAGCCGCTTCTGACTCCACCACTGGCAAACATCAGGGTGGTAATGAAGCCGATGTCGGCCAAGGTGCCCAAAGTGAGCTGGTGGTTGAAGTCAGGCCAGCGAGACTTGGCCGCAAACAAAGATGCGATACTAAATAAAACATAAAGGGCCGCCGTCGCCCCGAATAGATGGGTGTCATACTCCTGCCATGAATCATGATGGCGCATGATGCCCCAGGTTGCCAATAGCAGGCAGGCAATTGCCAGTCGATACACATTGAGGAAAAGTAAGGGCTTCCAGTAACTTCCAGGATGTGTGGCAGCAAGCGGTATCATATAGGGCGTGCTGGCGGAGTGGCGTGAGCCTCGCAACAATAATGGTGTCCACTGCGCACGATGGCTTCGCTTTGGGGAACGAATACCCCACATGTTTCGCAGCGTACCATGGTCTCGGTCGTGGGCGGTGGCGCACCCCCCGCATTGCGACGTCGCTGGTGGCTGAGGATGGAAAAGACCAGCCAGGCGCCGATCACGAGTAGCAATAACTTGAGCATGCGCCGATTGTAACCAAAATCGGTCCCGTTTTCGTTGTTCCACTGCTATGATTGAAGATTATGGCGACTCCCGAACAATTGTCGGATTTTCTCGCGCAGGTGGAACGGCGTGCCTACAAGCATGCGGTCTATGCCTTGCGGGACGACCAGGCCGCGTTGGACGTGGTGCAGGACGCCATGATGCGGTTGGCCGAAAAATATGGAACGCGCCCTGTCGAGGAGTTCCCGATGCTGTTTCAGCGTATCCTGCAAAACGCTATACGCGATCATTTTCGTCGCCAAAAAGTACGCAACTTGTGGACGACATTATTGTCGGCCTTTGCTGGGGACAAAGAGGGTGAAGAAGAACGTGACCCGCTGGAAACGCTCGCGGGAACGGATATCGAATCGGATCCAGCCGTTCAGTTGGAACGCGTACAGCGGTTGGCGATCATCGAGCGTGCATTGCAGCAGCTTCCTCCACGTCAACGCGAGGCTTTTCTATTGCGTTATTGGGAGGATCTCGACGTAGCGCAAACGGCGGCTGTAATGGGGTGTTCCGAGGGAAGCGTCAAAACCCATTGTTCACGTGCTGTGCATACACTTGCTGTTTTGCTTCGGAGAGAAGGATTCGAGTTATGAGAGATGAAACACGAATTGCCATGGAAATCGTCCAAGCGCTCGAAGCGGGAGCACGGTCGTTGGACCCTACGACGGCGGATAAGCTTGCTAGCGCACGGCGACGGGCGGTCTTTCGTATGACACAAAACCGCTTTGCGTATGTCGAGCCCGTATTGGCGGGGTGGCATCAGCTCGTGGAGTTTTCCCATCATGGGGGCTACCGTTTCTGGCTGCCATTGTTGCTTTTGGCGGCAACAATGTTCACGATGATGAGTACCCTGTTGCCGAACCAGGACAATCGCCCAATCGATGTGGATGCCCTCTTGCTGGCATCGGATTTACCTCCAGAAGCTTACGCCAATCAGGAGTTCATCGCATGGTTGGAAAACTCTTCACAGCGCTAGCTTGGTTTTGTGTCACTTTCAGCGTATGGGCCCAAGGCGAGCCCAAGTGGGCGCAGCTTACTGAAGAGCAGCGCCAAGTGCTGGCCCCGCTGGCGGCAGAGTGGGATAGCCTGCGGCCGTGGCAGCGTGAAAAGATGCTGGATATTGCGCGTGATTATCCTCGCATGTCGCGGGAACAGCAGCAGCGGGTCCAGAAGCGCTTGTCGAACTGGAGTCGTATGACGCCTTATGAGCGTGAAAACGCTCGCAAGCAATATCAGCAATTCAACGCATTGCCACCCGAGAAACAGCAGGAGTTACGCCGTAAGTGGGAGGAGTATCAGCGCCTGTCTGAAAGTGAGCGACAAAAGTTGCGCAGTGCTCCCGATCCCGTGCCTGAGGATGATCTGGGGAACTGAATCTCCCCGGATGTTACGCTACTTTGCAGCCTGCTTGTACGAGGCGCTGTTGCTGGCGGCCGTCCTGTTTGCTGCCGCTTTCCTTTTCGTCCTGTCGTTTGGTAGTGCGGTTGAGCCGCCTCGTCGTTATTTTTTTCAGGGTTATCTTCTGGTCGTGATGGCCGTCTATTTCAGCTGGTTCTGGACGCATGGTGGACAGACCCTGGCGATGAAGACTTGGCGATTACGGTTGGTGCGTGTCGATGGAGGATGCGTTTCACTGCCCATTGCGTTGCTGCGGTTCGTAATTGCGGTGCTTGGGCTGGTGTTGATGGGAGTGGGGTGGTGGTGGATGCTGTTCGACCGTGAAAACTGTACTTTACACGACCGGCTATGTGGTACACGGCTGGTGAAAAGCTAGGAAAACTCTGGACTGCGAGCGGCTTTGAGGCTTACGCTTACGCAGCAGCGACCGAGACATCACAAAAGTCGGGCGAGAAGGGGATAACCCCAGGTTGGGGCGTAGGCTTGCGTGAATTTGGCGAACGTTAAGCTGCAACGCAGCGGCCGGAATATCACCCCACAGCCCCTACGGACGTGCAGCAGGTTATTTGAGGTTTCTTAGCGTCGCTCCATCCACATTAGCATGCCAACGCCGGTGGCCAGAAACAGTATGGTGGGCACCGTGGCACTGATAATGGGGGCCCAGTCGTTGATCAATCCGACATGAACGAACAGGCGGTTTAACACCTGGTATAGGATGCCCAGCATAATGCCAGCAAAAATCTTTACCCCCACCCCGCCTGTACGCTGTTGAAGAAAGCCGAACGGCAGCGCAAGTATCACCATCACCAAGCAGGCTACTGGATAGACCATCTTTGCCCACAAGGCGATTTGCTGCCGCGTGGTTTTCTGGTGGTTTTCGCTCAGATGCTTGATATAGAAATATAAATTCCAGGCGGCCATTTTTTCAGGCACGACCAGCAGGATATTGAGTAGCTCGGGCTTGATCACTGAGTACCAATAGGCTTGATCGAAGTAGGTGATGCGAATTTTCTTTTCGTCCAAAAGGATTTGGTTGACGTGACGTAGATTCCAGCGTTCTTTTTCGTAAGTTCCACTGGCTGCGTCACTGATGACACGTAAGCGGAATTCGGGGTCGAACTCATAAATGTGGATGTTGCGTAGTGTAATATCGGGCATTACTTCTTCAATGTTGACGAAACTGTTGCCATCTTTGATCCATAGTCCTGAGCGAAATTCTTGTGCGATCACCTGCTCTTTCGCCTTGAGCCTGATTTTCTGCGCCGTTTTTTCAGTGATGGGCGTGATCAGCTCTCCAACCAAAAAGGTCAATACGGCGAAAATCGCGCCGATCCGCAACAATGACAAAGCGATGCTGACCATGGACACTCCGCTGGTACGCATGACGACCAGCTCCGAATGACGTGCCAGCTGAGCAAGGGCATAGAGAGTTCCCAGCAGCACAGCGACTGGAGTGACTTCATAAACATGGCCGGGTGCAGACATCAGCACGAAAAACAGCACCATGCCCAAATGGTAGTTGCCGTGCCCCAAACTTTCGAGCTCTTGGATCAGGTCAAAAAAGCTAAACATCGACAGCAGCCCGAACGTCACGAGTAAAGTGCTGCCCAAGGCTTCTTGGACGAGATAACGATCGAGAATTTTCATCGAGAAAACCAGCGGGGAAGCAATGGTAACAGGAATAGCCGTCGGTAAAACAGATAGACGAACAGCAGCAAGACGACCGCATGTGCTGGCCACAGGCCTATCACCGCAGCCAGTTTGTCCCGCGCCACCCAAGATTGCAGAATGGACAAAAGGTTGTTATAGATGATGTAGACGAGCAGGGCCATGATCAGATTGGCCGAACGGCCAGCGCGTGGATCCACGAAAGACAGCGGGATTGCGAGTAACACCAGAAGGAAAGCCGAGATGGGCATCGACAACCGCCATTGCAGTTCGGCGGCGCCCTCGGAAGTTCGCTCACGAAGCAGCTCCTGGCTGGATTTTGATTTGGGGGAGGGGGGCTCTTGCTTGGCTTCTGCCGGCTGTATGCGCAAGGTATAGCGCTCGAACTGCATGATGCTGAATTCAGGGGTACCGGGTTTGCCTTCGTAGCGGCTGCCGTTGATCAAGGTGAGGAAGGTGTCGCCATTTTTTTCCACCACGCGCGAGCCCTCCTTGGCCACGATGATGCCCAATTTCTGATGTTGGATGGACTGGGCGAAAATGTTGTTGACCTTGTTCTGCAGCGCGGAGAAACTCTCCACAAAATAGACCCGGTCGGCGTTTTGGGACTCTTTGAAGACTCCCGGTGACAATGCGGAGAGTTCGTCCTTGCTTTCCATCTGGTCTCGGAATTCGTTGCCTTTGAGGGTGGCCCATGGTGTCACGAAAAGGCTCAACAAGGCGATGATGGCGATGATGGGAAGGGAAAACGACAGCAAGGGCCGAATCAAGGCAGAAATACTGTTACCAGAGGTAAGCCATATCACCATTTCGCTATCCCGATGCCAGCGGGTCAACGTCATCAGGACTGCGACGAACAAAGTCAGTGTTAACAGCAAAGGCAGAAAACGTAGCACGCTGAATCCGAGCAATGCGCCAATGATGTCGCTCGCCACCCCGCCGCGGGCGGCCAAGCCCAAGTAATAAGTGATGCGCTGTGCCACCATGATACCAAGCAGTACGAGGAAGCTGCTGAGCGCGCTGGCAAACAATTCCTGTATCAAGGATCTTTTGAAAATCATCAAAGTTTTGACGTCATTCGGGGAAACGGTGGATAATTTCCTAACCAGCAGCTTCTTGTTCAAAAAGGTGGAATTAGATGGAATTTAGCATAAAAAACGGAAATCCCGAAAAACAGCGCAATGCTTGTGTGATCGTGGGTGTATTCGAATCTCGTAAATTATCACACGCAGCTGAAGCCATAGATCGCGCGTCGAATGGCTATCTGACGTCTTTGTTGCGTCGAGGTGACATGGAGGGGAAAGCCGGCACTACGTTGTTGCTGCACAACGTGCCAGGCACCTTGTGCGATCGGGTACTGCTGGTGGGATGTGGCAAGGAGCGCGAACTGAACGAACGGGTTTTCCGTCAAGCCGTGCAGGCATCGGTCAAAGCATTGGAAAACACGGGTGCTGGGGATGCGGCAAGTTTCCTTGCCGAACTCCCGGTCAAGCGGCGTAACCTGGAATGGCGCATCGAGCAAATGGTGGAAGTGACCGCCGAGACCGTTTATCAGTTTGCGCATCCGCAGTGCAAAAAAGAACAGGAGCGTCGAGGACTGTCTCGTCTGGTGATTCAGGTGCCTCAGCGTAACGACTTACGTCGTGCCGATGTTGCGCTCAAACATGGGCTGGCTATTGCGGGAGGCGTACGGTTGGCGCGGGATCTGGGCAATCTACCGGGCAACATTTGTACACCAGCTTACCTGGCCGAGCAGGCAGCCGATCTGGCCAAGCGCTTTGGTTTGGAGATCGAAGTGTTGGAACGCGCAGACATGGAAAAGCTGGGTATGGGGGCGTTGTTGTCGGTTGCACGTGGCAGTCACCAGCCACCCAAACTGATCATTCTGCATTATCGCCGTGGTAAGCATGACCGTAAACCAGTGGTGTTGATCGGCAAAGGGATCACCTTCGATGCCGGAGGGATTTCTTTGAAGCCGGCTGCCGACATGGATGAAATGAAATTCGATATGTGTGGGGCAGCGAGTGTATTGGGGACTCTACGGGCCGTCGCCGACCTCGATTTGCCGATCAATCTGATTGGCATGATCCCGGCGTGTGAGAATCTACCCGATGGTAACGCCAACAAGCCGGGAGATATCGTGACCAGCATGTCTGGCCAGACCATCGAAGTTTTGAATACCGATGCCGAGGGCAGGCTGATTTTATGCGACGCCATGACCTATGCCGAGCGTTTCGAGCCAGAAACGGTGGTGGACATTGCAACTTTGACCGGGGCTTGCGTGATTGCGCTCGGACATCATGCCAGTGGGCTGTTCGGTAATGACGAAAAGCTGATCGAGGCATTGACCGACGCTGGCGACACGGCTTTTGACCGTGCTTGGCCATTGCCGCTTTGGGAAGAGTACCAGGAACAATTGAAAAGCAATTTCGCTGATATGGCCAACATTGGGGGGCGGCCGGCGGGCAGTATCACGGCGGCCTGTTTCTTGTCGCGTTTTGCCAAAAAGTTCAAGTGGGCACATCTGGACATTGCCGGGACTGCCTGGAAGTCCGGCAAGGAAAAAGGGGCGACGGGACGGCCAGTGCCATTGCTGACCCACTTTCTGCTCGAGCAAGCAAGACAGCATTAGCTTATGACGCAGATCGACTTCTATTTCAACGTGACGGACAAATTCAGACTTGCCGTCAGATTGGGAACCAAAGCGTTGGCCCAATCGTCTCGCATGTTCGTACTGACCCCGGGCTCTGAAGCCACGCGCACGCTGGAAACGCTATTCTGGACCCTAGGGCAAACCAGTTTCGTGCCACATTGCCGTAGCACCCATCCCTTGGCATCGGAGACGCCCATCGTAGTGGATCATGACAGTACGCATTTGCCGCATGATGACATTTTGCTCAACTTGTGTGCGACCCACCCCCCCTTTTTTAGCCGTTTCCGGCGTTTGATCGAAGTGGTCGGACAGGATCCCGAGGACAAAGTCGCAGCTCGCCTGCGCTACAAATTTTATCGTGATCGGGGATATGACATTCGTGATCACGACATGACAGGCAGGGTGTTATGACGGAGACTCCAGCAGGACGAGATGACAGGCATTTCGAGGAAATGCTCCTCCGATTGGATACGTTGATGCGGCGCAGTCGGTCGGGAGAGGAGTCACTGCCCCCATCGTCGGAGACCGAGGAAATCCCCGTTTTGACCGAGGTCTACCAGCCTGACCAAGATACGCAAGCCACTTCCCTTCTCGTGACGGGAACCACGTCCGCAGAGCAAATGCTGGATGCCGTAGCCCCTTTGCTTGCTGACGTATTGGATGAAGTGCTCAGGGAAAAATTGATCCCTGCCTTGGTCGCAGCGGTGCATGGGGGGGTCGAAACACTGCGCCCGCAATTGGAGGATGGCTTGCGACAGGCTTTGGTACGAGCGCTGGAATCTAGGGTAGACTAGATCGTGGTATAGCGTGCCGCGGCAATGGCGGCATCGTAGTTGGGCTCTTTGGTGATTTCAGGCACCAGCTCGGCGTGGAGCACCTTGTCATTCTCATCCAATACGATCACGGCGCGTGCACAGAGACCGGCCAGCGGATAATCGGTGATCATGACACCGTAATCCTTGTTGAAATCCCGGCCCCGCATGGTAGAGAGTGTGATCACGTTCGGTAAATTCTCCACCGCACAAAAACGGCTTTGGGCGAAAGGCAAGTCGGCGGAGATGACGATCAGAACGGTATTGGGCAGTCGGCTCACGCTTTCGCTGAATTTGCGCGTCGAGGCTGCGCATACGGGTGTGTCCAGACTAGGCACGATATTGAGTATCTTGCGCATCCCGGCAAATTGGCTCAAGGAAACATCGTTCAAATCTTTGTCCACCAGCATGAAGCTACGAGCGATTTCGCCGATTTTCGGAAAAGTCCCTCCTACGTTGAGGGGCTCCCCTTTGAAGGTTATGGTTGCCACGATCCGATCTCCTCAGTTGAACATGCCACTGCCACAAAGTATGCCTTCATGAGGCAGCGCATGCAAGATGACGCGTTTTCCTTCAGTGTTTCCCTGTGCTGCCAAAGCCTCCGTCACCACGCTGACTTTTGGGAAAGTCATCCACGATGTTGAACTGGGCCTGAATGACGGGGACGATGACCAGTTGCGCGATGCGTTCCAGAGGATTGAGCATGAATATCTCGCGGCCACGATTCCAGCAGGAGACGAATATCTGCCCCTGATAGTCGGAATCGATCAGACCGACCAGGTTACCGAGGACGATGCCATGTTTGTGTCCCAGGCCGGAACGCGGCAATATCATTGCTGCATAGCCAGGATCTGCGATATGGATCGCAAGACCGGTCGGGATCAGTTCCGTTTCTCCTGGATGCAGGGTGAGCACATGCTCGATACAGGCGCGCAAATCCAAACCGGCGGAGCCCGGTGTCGCATAGGTCGGTAGATGGTGACGCATGCGCGGGTCGAGGATTTTGACGTCGATGTGCATGTCTATTCCTGGTCTTTTTTCTTGGGCAGCATTTTGGCGACATGACGCAACAGCTGCCGCGCGAGGATGATTTTGGGAGCGCGCGGGAGTGGGTGGGCGCCCTTGTCGTCGAGCAGTACCAGCTCACTTTCGTCAGCACCGAAGGCGTCTTGGATCAAATTGGCGGCCAGCAGTGGTAAATTCTTGCGGCGTCGTTTGTATTCCGCATATTCGATCAAATTTTCGCTTTCGGCGGCAAAGCCTACGCAGAAAGGCGGATCCGGTAGATTGACTACATTCGCCAGAATATCGGGGTTGGGGGCGAGCTCGAGCGTCAGGATGTGCGCGTCTTTTTTGATCTTGTGTTCGCTGGGGTTGAGCACGTAATAATCCGCCACGGCAGCCACGGCAACGAACACGTCCTTGCCGACGAGGTTGGCCATGACGGCGGCCAACATTTCTTGAGCACTGACGACTTTGATCAGATTGGCTCCTTGCGGCGGGGGCTGGCAAGTGGGACCACTGACCAAGGTGACTTCAGCACCCATTTCCATTGCCGCGCGAGCCACGGCATAACCCATTTTGCCAGAACTCAGATTGGTGATGCCACGCACGGCGTCGATGGCTTCGAAAGTGGGGCCAGCCGTGATCAGGAATTTTTTGCCAGACAGTAGCTTGGGCTGTTGGCTGGCTTCCAGTGCTTCCAGCAGTGCCCCGACATCAAGCATGCGGCCCATACCCTCGTCTCCACACGCTTGCTCGCCACTTTCCGGGCCGAATACCAGCACACCGTCTTTTTTCAAGAGTTCCACGTTGCGCTGGGTGGCAGGGTTGTGCCACATCTGTACATTCATGGCGGGGGCTACCATCAGCGGACAGGAACGGGCCAGGCAGAGCGTGGAAAGTAGATCGTCTGCGCGGCCTTGTGCCAGCTTGGCTAGAAAGTCTGCACTGGCGGGGGCAACCAGGATGGCATCGCTATCACGTGAAAATTCGATGTGTGCCATGCCATTGTCGATGCGGTCGTCCCATAGGTCCGTGAACACCGGCTGGCCCGAGAGTGCCTGGAAAGTGATTGGCGTGATGAACTGGCAGGCGGCTGGGGTCATTACCACCTGTACCTTTACCCCTTGACGGACCAACAGCCGTACCAGTTCTGCTGCCTTGTAGGCAGCAATGCCGCCCGTGACTCCGACCAGCAAGCGTTTGAAAGCGGATTGAGCCATAATCATCAGTGGGAAATCCGACGTTTCGATTCTATACGAAAGGGGGGGGGAATGGCGATTACCGACTGGCCGGCCGACGAGAGGCCGCGTGAGAAGCTGCTGGCAAAAGGCGCAGTATCGTTGTCCGATGCCGAACTGCTGGCGATCTTCCTGCGCGTCGGGGTGCGCGGCAAAAGCGCTGTGGACTTGGCACGCGACCTGCTGGTACGGTTCGGAAGCCTAAGAGGTATCTTTGCCGCCAGCCAGCAGGAAATTTCGGCGCTGCATGGCATGGGCATGAGCAAGTATGTACAGCTGCAGGCCATTTTCGAAATGGTACGCAGAGCACTGGCCGAAGATATGCGGTCGAGGGATGTGTTGTCTTCGCCCGCCCAAGTGCGGGCTTATCTGAAGCTGTATTTGAGTGGGCTGGGGAGTGAAGCGTTCGTCGTATTGTTTTTGGATGCGCAGAATCGGCTGCTGCAATCCGAAACACTGTTCAATGGGACGCTCACGCAAACTTCGGTCTACCCACGTGAAGTGGTCAAACGGGCGCTCTACCACAATGCGGCGTCAGTCATTCTGGCGCACAACCATCCATCGGGGCTGGCCGAGCCCAGTAGCGCCGATGCGATGTTGACCAAGACTTTGAAAGAAGCGTTGGCGCTGGTGGACATACGCGTGCTCGATCACTTCATCGTGGCAGGCAATTCGGTATATTCTTTTGCCGAGCATGGTCTGGTTTAATGGGCCTGCCGCAAATTGGTCTCTTTTAGCCTCACTGCCATTTCTTTGAGGAAGCCGAGCGCGACTTTGGGCTCCTCCAGCATCAGCATTTCCAGGTTGGTGGCGCTGATCACGACGATTTGTGCGGATTCCGAAGTCACGACGGCATTGGCGGTGCGTGGAGCGCCGGTCAAAAAGGCCATTTCCCCAAAATAATCACCCGGTCCCAGTTGCCGCAGTATGGTATCGCCATGTCGGATCACGACGTGGCCTGACACTACATAAAAAAGATCGCTGCCGCGATCACCTTCTTCGAAGATGACCTGATTTTTTCGATAGACGCGTCCGAACGATGCCAAAAGCTGGTCGTGAGAGTGGTCTGGCTCCCCGGGCACTCCTAGGAAAAGGCTGCGCAGCATCAATACGTCTCGCTTGTGTAGGGTGGCGATGATTTCGGTGCCGATGAGAAATACCACGAAGCCGTAATACAACCAAGCGATGGATAGGAATAAATTTTTCATGCCACCAAAAATGGTGCCATATGAGTGACTCATCATCAGAAAGGCACCCCAAGCGGGACGCATGGCGCTCCATAGCAAGGCTGTCACGAATGCTCCGATTAGAATGTATTTCCACTGGGTGGCTATCGGGGAGAAAGTACGATGGAACAAGGCGATCGACAGCGCGCTCACGAGCAAAGAGGCAGTCCAATTGAGTAGGCTAGAAAACCAAGGGAGCCGGCTGAATGCATTGAGGGCTTTCTCCAGCATCAGGCCACTGAAGGTGAATAGAAAAAACAACGCCAAAATGCCGACGACGGCCAATACGTCTTCCAGCTTGCGCTTCAGGTAGGAGGGTTGTGCTGGAATGTGGGCAATGGTGAAAAAGGCTGATCGAAGCGCTCCAGCCAGGGGCATGGTGGCGGCCAACAGAGCGATCATGCCGAATACACTCCATACGGCTTTGTGTTTGGCGATGTTGTAGACCTCGATCATGATGCGATTGCTGTATTTCGGCACCAGGTTGCCGACCAGGAGCGCCAGTTTGACGAGGGCGTAATGAGAAGAAACGGCAAAATGACTGAGCAAGAAAAAAATCAGTAGCACCATGGGGATCAGAGCGAACATTGCATAGAAGGAAAGTGCCGCCGAAAGTCCGAAGCCATTGTGGCGCTGAAAAGCGGAAAGTGCTTCTCGCAATACGAACCATGGTGTGCCGTATAAACGCTGCGATAGCGTGAACTGCGGGGAGATGACCCCTTTGCGCCCGAGGCGCCCCACTTCATGCGTCATGATTTTTTCACCGCACGGACTTGAATCTTTCGGTGGCCTGCACTAACGCTTTGGAGATTCCAGGCTCCGAAGCCGCATGTCCGGCATCCGGCACCATGTGCAATTCTGC
Organism: Methylophilaceae bacterium; assembly: GCA_026419515.1. Classification (GTDB taxonomy): domain Bacteria; phylum Pseudomonadota; class Gammaproteobacteria; order Burkholderiales; family Methylophilaceae; genus JANZZG01. The sequence goes on along the minus strand of JANZZG010000065.1, from coordinate 80,721 downwards.
TTCTGGCCAGGCCTGGTGCAGTTCATACGCGGTACAAGGGGGGCACACCATGTCATAACGCCCTTGGACGATGATGGTGGGAAGGTGGCGTAAGCGGTCGACTTGCGCGATGAGGGGGGACTCCCCGAGAAAGCAGCCATTCACTAGATAGTGGAGCTGAACCCGGGCGCGTGCCAGTAGTACCTCACCTGTCGGGGATGGGGATGTCGCTGGTGCGGGGAGCAGGCTGACCAGAGCGCTCTCGTATGCATTCCAGCATTTTGCGGCAGCTTGGGCCGTGACGGGGGCGGTATCGAAAATCAACCGCTGGTATGAGGCGAGGATGTCGCTGCGTTCTTCGTCGCGCAAAGGGGAGACGAATGCGTTCCAGGCATCGGGGAAGAAGGTACGCGATCGATAAAGGAACCACTCGAGCTCTTGGGGTGTGGCCAGAAATACGCCGCGTAATATCAGGCCGCACACATGCTCGGTATGTTCGAGGGCGTACGCGATGGCCAGCGTGCTCCCCCAGGAGCCGCCGAATACCAGCCAGCGTTCGATGGCAAGATGCTGACGTAGCCGTTCGATGTCGTCGAGCAAATGTCTGGTGGTATTGTCTTCGATACAGCCCACTGGCTGACTGCGTCCGCAGCCTCTCTGGTCGAACAGAATGATACGGTAATGGGCGGGATCGAAGAACCGACGCTGGACTGGCGTACAGCCACTGCCAGGCCCTCCGTGCAGGACCACGACTGGAAATCCAGCGGGGTTGCCACACTCTTCATAATAGACGAGATGCCGTGAAGAGGTTGGCAGATGGCCGCTGACATAGGGCTCGATCGCAGGAAACAACAGGCTTTCGGGAGCAAGTGACATACAGTTCGTGCCCTATTGTGTCTGAAATTTTTTTGTGTATGATAACACCACCGCGTGGCAGACGTTTTCACGGTTCTGTCTATTTGCAGGGTTGGTGTTGCAAATCGATCTGGACTGGTCTACCATGCAGAAAGCTACACTTTGTCAAGTGTTGCGAGGCGGGGCTTCCTTAAAAGACTGAAGCCGCCAGTTCGGGGTGACCGTCTTCATGGGAGCTCTTGCTTGAAAAACCCTTAGTAATCACTATGGAGATTTAACATGGAGATGAGCAAAATCAAGGTCGCTCTTGGTGTTGCACTGGGCATGACCGTCGCGATGCCGATGGCTGCTATGGCTGCTCCCGACCAAGAAGCTGCAATCGCAGATCCAAACAACTGGGCGCATCCGCGTCGTGACCATACCAACCAAGCCTATTCCACTCTCACCCAGATCAACAAGGGCAATGTCAAGAACCTGAAGTATGCCTGGACGTTCGCCACTGGCGTCAACCGTGGTCACGAAGGTTCCCCGCTGGTGATCAATGGCGTCATGTATGTTCACACCGCGTTTCCGAACAACGTGTACGCCTTGGACCTGAACGACAACCAAAAAATCATCTGGTCCTACTTTCCCAAGCAGGATCCATCCGTTCAAGCCGTTTTGTGCTGTGACAACGTAAGCCGCGGTCTGGGCTTTGGCGATGGCAAGATCTTCCTGCAACAGAACGACGGTATGCTGGTCGCGCTGGATGCGAAGACCGGTGCCAAGGTCTGGGAAGTCAGGAACACCGATCCCAAGGTCGGTGCCACCAACACCAACGCGCCTCACGTGATCAAGGACAAGGTGCTGACGGGTTGTTCCGGTGCCGAGTTCGGTGTACGCTGCTTCATCGCCGCGTACAACATCAAGGATGGCTCCCTGGTCTGGAAGGCCTATTCCACCGGTCCGGACAGCGAAGTGCTGATTGGTCCCGATTTCAACAAGGCCAATCCGCACTATAGCGCTTTGACCACTTATGAGGACGTGAATGGTGGTAACAAGCAAGGGGGGTCTTTCAAGGCGCTGCCCAAGGAAAAACTGAAATATCCCGAAACCGATCTGGGTGTGAAGACCTGGTTGAAGCCACAGGCCGTCAAGGATGGTTGGCAGCATGGTGGTGGTTCCGTTTGGGGCTGGTGGCCGTATGATCCCAAGACCAATTTGGTGTTCTATGGCACCGGCAACCCCTCCGTGTGGAACCCGGACGTACGTCCTGGCGACAATAAGTGGTCCATGACCATTTTCGCGCGTGACGTCGATACTGGCATAGCCAAGTGGGGTTACCAAATGACCCCGCACGACGAGTGGGACTATGATGGCATCAACGAAGTCATCCTGATCGACAAGGGTGGTAAGCGTCTGGCCTGGCACCATGACCGTAACGGCTTCCTGTACACCTTCGAGCGTGATACCGGAACCTTGGTGGCCGTCGAAAAAGTCCATCCTTTCGTCAACTGGGCGACCCATGTCGATATGAAGTCTGGTATCCCGCACAAGGATCCCAAGTACTCGACCCACCAAGATTACAACGCCAAGGGCATCTGCCCGGCAGCTCTGGGGACCAAGGACCAGCAACCCGCTGCCTACAGCCCCAAGACCGGTTTGGTATATACCCCGCTCAACCACGTCTGCATGACCTATGAGCCGGTGGAATCCAAGTACGTTGCGGGCCAACCATGGGTGGGTGCGACCCTGACCATGTTCCCGGGACCGGACGGTGTGATGGGTGGCTTCGGTGCCTATGATCCGCTGACCAACAAGAACGTCTGGTACAACAAGGAGAAGTTCTCCGCATGGGGTGGTGCTCTGGTCACCGCTTCCAACCTGGTGTTCTATGGCACCTTGGATCGTTGGTTCAAGGCTCTTGATGCCAACTCCGGTAAGGAGCTGTGGAAGATGCAAGTGGGTTCTGGCGTGATCGGTAACGCCTTTACCTACGGCCACAAGGGCAAGCAATACGTCGGCGTACTGTCCGGTGTGGGCGGTTGGGCTGGCGTGGCCATGAACTTGGGCCTGACCAACCCGACCGATGCGTTGGGTGCTGCCGGTGGTTATGCTGAGCTGACCAAGTACAACGCCGCGCCTGGCGGTGGTGCGCTCAACGTGTTCAGCCTGTAATCACCGACAGAACTAACCATCTGTTCGAGTGTCAAATCAACACCCCGCTTCGGCGGGGTGTTTTTTTAGTAGACAGATTTTTTCCACGGTTATCGATGAGGAGGTGATAAATGATGATGCATAACCCGATCAAAAAAATGCTTGCCATAGTAGCAGTTACGCTGTTTGCTTCACAAGCTTGGGCAGATGAGGGAAATGAATTGCAGGTAGATATGGATGCGGGCCGTGGTGGGTTGCCCGTCAATGTGGAGGATCCTTCCGAATTCCGTGTGTGTGCGGACTACGATAATCTACCTTTTTCCAACGGCAAGATGGAAGGATTCGAGAACAAGATTGCCGAGCTGATTGCCAAGGATTTGGGCAAAAAAGTCAAATACCAGTTCTGGTATGACCGTATTGGTTTCATCCGCAATACCCTCAATGCTTATCGTTGTGATGTCGTCATGGGAACCGTGACTGGGAACGACATGATGCTGACCACCAAGCCATATTATCGATCGGGATATGTGTTCGTCTACAAGAAAAGCAGTGGGTATAACATCACCGACTGGGATTCTCCCGACTTACGTAAAGCGAAAATCGGTTTGGTGGGGATGACGCCTCCCAGCCGCCCAATTGCGGATAAGGAGTTGATGGGGAATGCGCGGCCTTATCGGCTGATGCGGGATCTCAACTTGCCCCCCAGCCATATCATCGACGATTTGGTCAAAGGTGAAATCGACGTAGCCATTCTTTGGGGGCCCATTGCCGGCTACTGGGCCAAAACCAAGTACCCGGATCAGCTCGTCATAGTGCCAGCGCCAGAGTACGAGCAAGAAAATCCCCATGGCAAGGAGCAGTGGAATATTTCAGTAGGCGTGCGCAAAAAGGAAAAAGAGCGTGCAGCAATGATCGAGGCGGCGCTGGAACGCAACAAAGCGGAAATCGAGAAAATTCTGGATGATTATGGCATCCCACGCTTTCCGATCGTAGACGAGAAAAAAGAGAAGGAAAAGAAATCGGCAAAAGACAAAACACAGGGTGATATAATTCCAAAGTCTGAGTAGAGGCCGTTGAAAACGGTGGGTGTCAACCCCGAATGACGAATCGGCGTTTATTATGACGAGCCCCAATGGGGCGAGTGATTAGCTAACCAAGAGGAGATGTCATGAGTATTAGTCACAAAGCCAGGCAAATAATATCTATTATGGCGATGCTTGGTGGTTTTGGGTTGGTAGGTTCCGTCAATGCCGAAGATGTGGAATGCAAATTCATTTCCACCATCGACAATAATCCGCTGCCTATCAAAGTGCACGAAGACGACACCCCCGAAGCCAAAGAGTTCTACAAAACTTGCAAAAATCCCTATACCAAAAAATATGTGGCTGATCCAGAGGCAGCCAAGGCCGGGAAAAAGAAGTTTGCTTACTATTCTTGCACCCAATGCCATGGGGGTAATGCGGGAGGACAAACCGGACCGAGTATCATAGATGACCGTTGGCAGTACGCTAAGCATCTGACTGACAAGGGTATGTTTGAATCGATAGCGGGGGGAACTCCAGCAGGGATGCCGGCGTGGCATCGCGATGTGGCTGGGAACCCGGAGCTTTTGCCGACCGATGACATTTTGAAAATCATCGGCTGGCTGCGTGCCTCCTATCAAGGAGGGGGAGACAAACCCTGGCTCCAGGAGTAGTCTAGAGCAAGGATCGAGCAAAAACGGCCGCCCGTCATAAACGGGCGGCCGTTTGTTTTGGAAACCTCTGCATCACCTGCGGCGTGGCCGGAGGGTGGTATGGCGCGATATTTGGGCTCTGGCCGCTGCGAGGCGAGCTTAACGTTCGCTACATTTACGCTAGGCTTTGCCATAACCTGCGGTTGTCGCTCCTTAGCTTTGCGTCTTGCCATGTGTCGGTCGCTACGCTCCGTGCGTTTTGTCTCTCCCGCCCGCAGCGGTTATTCAGGGTTTCCTTTGTGATGCCAGTGAGTTGACATACAATTTCAACTTTTCAACAACAAAACTTTTAGAGGAGCTCAAAAATGCGCAAGCCATACTCCATCTCAATGATCGCCTTGCTGTCTTTCATTTTGGTTGCCTGTGGTAAGGGAGGCGACGGTAAGGCTGTCGAGGGAGAAAGTGGGAAGTCAGCAGCAGAACCGCTGAAGATGGTGGAATTCGTGACGACTCAGGATGGAAGCCCGCTGATCATCAAGCCTGAATTGTTTGATACTCCGGCGGCGAAGGAATTTGCCACTACTGGTAAAAATCCTTACATCGGGAACAAGGAAGCCATTGAAAAAGGTAAAAAATTGTTCCAGCTGTATTCTTGTACCCAGTGTCATGGGGGGGACGCACAAGGGCAAACGGGACCCAGCCTGCACGGGCCCAACTACAAATATGCCAAAAATGCGACCAACAAAGGCATGTTTGAAACCATTTGGCATGGTACCAACGGTGGTATGGGGGCTAAAGGCAAAGGTCTGATGGACCCGACCGATCCTAACAACGGTCTCACGCCAGACGAAGTGCTCAAAATCATTGCTTGGATTCGCACTCACGGGACGACCACGGGTAACGAATAACCGGCTGGCCAGCTTGAGAAAATGGCAAGAAAAACGACGTCAACCGTATTGCCGCATCATATCGTCATCGTGGGAGGTGGCGCGGGGGGGCTCGAGCTGGCAACCCGTTTGGGGGACACGCTGGGTAGATCCGGTCAAGCCGTCATTTCATTGGTCGACAAAAATCCCACGCATCTATGGAAGCCGCTGTTGCATGAAGTCGCCGCGGGGAGCATGGATCTCGACGAACATGAATTGGAGTACATGGCCCAGGCGCGCTGGCACCATTTCCGTTTCCGCTTGGGGGCGATGGAAGGGCTCAATCGCAGCATGCGCGAAATCTATATCTCGCCAACCTATGACGAAGATGGCAAGGTATTGATTCCACGGCGTGTCATGCGTTATGACACGCTGATCATCGCAGTGGGGAGTGTCTCCAACGATTTCGGTGTGCCCGGCGTGGCCGAACATTGCATTGCGCTTGACACTCAGGAGGAGGCAGCGATGTTTCATCGTCGCCTGATCAACGCCTGTATTCGTGCCCAAGTGCAGCAGACGCCGCTTACGCCGGGTCAGTTGAATGTGGCCATCATCGGTGCAGGTGCAACCGGGGTAGAGCTGGCAGCAGAGTTACACAATACGACCCGAGAGCTAGCAGCCTATGGTCTGGATCGGATAGATCCAGACCGTGACATCAAATTGACCATCATCGAGGCTGCCACCCGAGTTTTGCCGGCCTTGCCAGAATACATATCGCAAGCGGTGCTACGCCAATTGGCCAAGTTGAACGTGGCAGTAGAGCTCGGGGAGCGGGTCGTCAAAGTGGATGCAACGGGGGTCTACACCCACAGCGGTAAGCATATTCCGGCAGAACTCATGGTGTGGGCGGCGGGCATCAAGGCGCCGGATTTTCTCAAGGATATCGGTGGCCTGGAGACCAATGGGGCCAATCAGTTGGTAGTCAGGCAGACTTTGCAGACGACCCGTGACGATGACATTTTTGCATTGGGGGACTGTGCTGCCTGTCCTTATCCAGAGGGGGGAGAGAATGCACTGGTGCCTCCTCGTGCGCAAGCCGCCCATCAGCAGGCTTCTTTGCTAGTGAAGTCCATGAAGTGCCGCCTCCAGGGCAAACCCCTCCCCCAATATCGGTACCGTGATTTCGGTTCACTGGTCAATTTGGGTAAATATACGACGGTCGGTAATTTAATGGGGGGGCTCACCGGTGGGGAGTTGTTCATCCAGGGGGCGATAGCGGGGCTGATGTATCGCTTGCTTTACAAAATGCATCTGTATGCCTTGCATGGGTTCAGTAAAGTGCTACTGGACACCATCGCGCGTATGATCACGCGTCGTACCGAACCCCACGTCAAGTTGCACTAGTCAGGATGATTTATGATGCACGGACTGTTTTCGGTAACTGTGGTTGATGGTGGTCATCACCAGGCTCACGAAAGCGCCGAAGATGACCACGATCCAGTTGATTGAAAGTTCCGCCTTCAGCATCAAAGCGTAAGCGCCGAGCATCAGCAGAATACCCAGATTTTCATTGAAATTCTGGACCGCGATCGAATGTCCGGCACCAATCAGAATGTGGCCGCGATGCTGCAATAATGCGTTGAGCGGCACCACGAAATAGCCTGACAGAATACCAATCGCAAACAGCATCAGGCATGCGACACGCCAGTCGTCTATCAATGCCATGGCGGCTACCAGCCCCCCCATGAGTATTCCTGCCGGCAGGACTCGAGCTGCATTCTGCAGTTTGACATAGCGGGCGGCGAAAACCGAACCAAACGCAATACCGACCGCCACCATGGCCGTCAGCTGAGTGGCGCGGTCCAAACCGAATTGCAAAGCGGCCGCGGCCCAGGCGATGACCACCAACCTCAGCGTCGCGCCTGCGCCCCAGAACAGGGTCGTCACGGCCAAGGAAATACGCCCCTCGGGATCGCGCCAGAGTGCCTGAAAAGAATGCCAGAAATCATGCAAGGCGTAGAATGGGTCGCGCTTGGGCAGTCGATGGTCAATGGGCACGTAAGGGATGCGCAAATTGAACGCGGCTGCAGCAAGATAAAGGCCAGTGATGACGAGCAGGGCCAGATGCGGATCCAAGGTCGCCAGCATGCCACCCAGGATGGCGCCCAGGATGATGGCGGCAACCGTGGTCCCTTCCATCCAGCCGTTGGCCTTGACGAGCAGATGGGCGGGTAGATACTCGGTCAGAATCCCATATTTTGCCGGCGAATAGGCAGCCGCGCCAATTCCCACGATCCCATAAGCATACAGAGGGGGCATCCCCAGCCACATTGCCAGACAGCCAACGAATTTGATGGCATTGGAAATGAACATGACCCGTCCCTTGGGGAGGGCATCAGCAAAAGAGCCTACGAAAGGTGCCAGCACGATGTAGGAAATGACGAAACATTGTTGCAGCAGGGGCGTATGCCAGTCAGGGGCGGATAATTCCTTGAGTAGCGCGATGGCAGCGAATAGCAATGCATTGTCGGCCAAAGCGGAGAGAAACTGGGCGGTAAGAATGATATAAAAACCAAGGTTCATGTCGTGTTCATGGAGCCAATGTTCGTGGCAATCAAGTTTTGTCGTGTAACGAAATCTTCGCGGAGCCTTAAAGTACTTCCGCGGCAAAATCCGCTAGCCGTGAGCGTTCTCCACGTATCAATGTGACATGTCCACTGTGCGGCCAGCCTTTGAAGCGATCGACCACGTAAGTCATGCCGGAACTGCCTTCGGTGAGATAAGGCGTGTCGATCTGGGCTATGTTGCCCAAGCAGACGACTTTGGTGCCGGGGCCAGCTCGGGTGATCAGCGTTTTCATCTGTTTTGGGGTCAAGTTTTGGGCCTCGTCGATGATGAGGAATTTGTGCAGAAAGGTGCGACCGCGCATGAAGTTCATGGATTTCACTTTGATGCGCGTGCGGATCAGGTCCTGGGTGGCGGCTCGCCCCCAATCGCCAGCATCTTCGTCGGTTTTATTGAGCACGTCCAGGTTGTCTTCCAGCGCCCCCATCCAGGGGGTCATTTTTTCTTCTTCGGTCCCGGGCAGGAAACCAATGTCCTCCCCGACTGGAACGGTGACGCGTGTCATGATGATTTCGCTGTAGATTTTTTTGTCCAGGGTCTGCGATAGGGCAGCAGCCAGGGTCAGCAAGGTTTTCCCGGTCCCGGCCTGGCCCAACAAGGTGATGAAGTCGATTTCGGGGTCCATCAGCAGATTGAGGGCGAAATTCTGTTCACGGTTGCGTGCCGTAATGCCCCAAACATTGTGCTTGGGTTGAGTGTAGTCTTTGATGACTTCCAGTATTGCGGTATCGCCTTCTTGTTTGCGTACGATGGCATGCAAGGGGGATTCGTATTCGTAGCACACGAATTGATTGACCAATAGCGAAGAACACAGTGGGCCCCTGATGCGATAGAACATGCGGCCGGATTCCTGCCATGATGCCATGTCCTTGCTATGTTTGTCCCAGAAGTCTTCGGGCAAGTCTTTGGTGCCAGTGTAGAGTAACTCGGTGTCTTCCAGCACTTTGTCATTGAAATAATCCTGTGCCGTAATCCCTAAGGCACGCGCTTTGATGCGGATGTTGATATCCTTGCTGACCAGAATGACCTGCCGGCCAGGATATTTCTTTTGTAGATGAGTGATGACCCCGAGAATTTGATTATCTGCCTTGCTGCCCGCCAACATGGGCAAATCCGTGTTGACCGCATGCGTTTGCAGGAATAGGCGTCCGCTACAAAAACCATTCCCGTTTTTGGAGAGCGGGCAGCCGTTCTCCAGGTTTTCAGGCACCGAGCCAATGATTTCTTCGATGAAGCGGCTGGCTTGGCGCGCATTGCGCGCGACTTCCGTCACGCCCTTCTTGTTGTTGTCCAGTTCTTCCAGTGTCACCATGGGCAGGTAGACGTCGTGCTCTTCGAAGCGGAACAGGCTGGAAGGATCGTGCATCAGCACATTGGTATCGAGCACGAATAGCTTGGCTTGGGTGTTATGCTGTTTTGCCATGCAGAAGGTCTCTCAAAGGGTTCGGACGAATTCCAGCACCGCCTGGGCATGGCCATCGGCCTTGACGCCGCGCCACGCGCCGCGCAGCACACCCTGATCGTCGATGACGAAGGTACTGCGCTCGATGCCGCGCACTTGCTTGCCATACATGTTTTTCATCTTGAGGACGCCAAACAATGTGCAGGCCGTTTCATCCGCGTCGCTCAATAGGTCGAATGGAAAAGCGTATTTGGCCTTGAAGTTCTGGTGTGACTTCAGGCTGTCGCGTGAGATCCCGAAAACTTCGGTACCCAACGCCTGAAACTGCTCATACAAGGTGCTGAACTGTTGACCTTCCAGGGTACAGCCCGGTGTAGCGTCTTTGGGATAGAAGTAGAGAACGATTTTTTTGCCACGGTAGCGGTGGAGCTGGAAAGTCCGGTTCCCTGTGGCGGGAAGCTCGAAATCCGGGACGGGCTGGTTTAGCATCTTCAGGTAATGTTAAAGCGAATGCCATCATTGTTGTGAAAAATAACGCCCAAGGCAAGAGCAGTCGACCTGCGGCAGCGACGCGGATACGGCTTTTCCTCGCGTTGTGGCCCGATGCCGAGGTGCAGCAGGTGCTCTACGACCGTGCGATAGAGCAGCAACGGGGCTGTCAAGGGCGATTGATGCGAACGGAAACGCTGCATCTTACCTTGCTGTTTTTGGGGAGCGTGCCCACGCCGTGTCTGCCTAAACTTTACACGGTCCTCTCCAATGTACATGCCAAGAGTTTCCAACTGCAGCTCGATGCCATTACCGCATGGCGACACAACCATATCGTGTATGCTTTCCCAACTCGCCCTCCAGAGGCGTTGCTGCAATTGGCCCAGGAGCTACGCAAGACGCTTACCCAGGCCGGGTTTCATTTCGATCACAAGCCCTTCGTTCCTCATCTGACCTTGCTGCGTCAGGTGCGGCACGTTCCACCCCAGCAATCCATGGGGCCCATTACGTGGTCTGTGCGACAGTTTGCGTTGGTGCAATCCGTTCCAGAGGGGATGGGGGTGCGCTATGTCATCTTGCGCTCATGGCCTTTGGACGACTGAGCGTTGCCAGGTCAGGGTGACCACCGTGCCGCCGCCTTCACGCGCCGAAAAACGAAGCTCACCACCCATGGCCTCGCAGACCTTGAAAGCGAAGGGGATGCCCAATCCCGTACCGAAGCGCTTGGTGGAAGGGCCGGGGGCGAGCGCATTGAATTCGGGCTGGAAGGGCATGCCGCAGCCACGGTCGGCGATGTTTAGGTGGATTGCATCATCGTCTGCCGATGCGGAAATTTCGATGGCGGAATTCTGGGGAGAGGCTTCGATGGCATTCAGCAGAAGGTTGTAAAGCGCTTGTTCCATGAGGTGCACGTCGACTTCGATGGGAAGGGCATCGCAGCCGTGCATGAGGATTTGGATTTGCCGTTCCTGCAGTTTTGGCTTGAGCGGAGCGAGTGCCCCGCGCAGCAACGCATCCAGCGTGGTGGATGTCGGTTGTGGCTTGAGTGGATGCAAATAAGCGAGCAGACTGCCGGTCCAGCGTTCCAGGCGATCCACTGTGGCGATGATATCCTTGAGCGCGTTACGTGTTTCTGCATCCAGGGCGGGATGGTCCGAAACCTGGGCCGTCGCCCGGATACTGGCGAGCGGGTTGCGGATGTTGTGGGCGAGCACGGGAACCAGGGCGCCTTGCGCCGCCTGTTTTTCGCTGCGCAACAGGGCCTGCTGGCTGCGGGCCAGGTCATCTGCCATGCGGTTGATGGTGCTGGCCAGTTCCGCCAGCTCTGCGGCGCCGGTTTCCGGAACTTTTTTCTCCAGCCTGCCGCTGCTGATTTCCCGGGCGGCACGCAATACATGAGCCAGCGGGCTGGCGATGGTGCGCTGCAGCGCGGCGCGTGACAGTATCAACAGGAGGATGGCCAGCGCCACTGGTATGCCCAGCCATATCATGGCAGTGCGGTTGGCTTGTTTAAGGCGGGTTTGAATGTCTCGTTGCTTACGGCTGAACAGGTTTTCCGCCGTGGTGGTCACGCGTTCGTAATGGCGGAAGATATTGAGCTCGAGGTCAGTGTTCAAAGCTTTTTCCAAAGACTGACCCTGGGCAGGAAATCTTGCTGCGAGCAAAGGGCGGGTTTCCGAGAGGAATTGCCTATAGGCGGCGCGTGTGCGGGTGATGGCGGAGCGTTCGTCATCCCCTTGGGCGAGTGATTCAAGCCGACCAAACTGTGCTTCGATACGGCGGGTGTAAGCGTCGTATTCGTGTTGTGCTGCGACATCCCCCAGAAACTGGGCATCGAATAGTTCTTTCATTTGACGGTAGAGATCACCACGAGTCTGCTGGATTTCCTGGCTGATGCGATTGATGCGCTCCGATTCGGTCGAAGCGGCATGCCATTGCTGGAGACCATAGCCACCTGCCGCGACGGCCAGCACGACCAGCAGCACGAAAATCAGATCGTGCAGCAGCAGTAAATGTTTGAGAGCGCGTTTTCGCTGCACGAGACTCATTCCAAGCGGAACACCACCGGAACGAGAATGGTGAACTCTCTGCCCCGCAGGGCTTCAGGTGGGAGGGGCAGTGGCACGGCCTTGCGTACCATTTCCAGCGCCTGTTTGTCGAGTACTTCGTAGCCGCTGGGTTCACTGATGCGGCTCGAAATCACGTTGCCGCTGGCATCGAGATGCAGTTCCACTTTGGCGATGCCTTGCCAGCCACGCATCTGAGCGATACGAGGATATTGCTTGTGCTTGGCGAATTCCCGCGCCAGCAGGCTGCCGTAAGCGTTTTTGGCGGCATCGATGTCCAGTTCGGACGGTGCTCGCAGTTTGGGTGGCGGTTCCGGTGGCGACGGTGGCGCTACGAACGTGGGTGCTGGCTCATCGGGCTGGGGTGCGGCCGCGATGACCTGCGGCGGGGGCGGGGGAGGATCCGCAATGGGTTCTGGATGCACGGCGGCCGGCGGCTCGTTGTGCGCTTCGGGTTCGAGAGTGGGCAGAGGCTTGGGTAGAGGCTTTTTCGGAGGGGCTTGGGGCTGCTCCGGCTCCGCTGGGCGGTGTTCGGGCGGGGAGGGCTGTGGCGGTATAGGTTGGGGCAGTATGGGTTGGGGCGGGGGAGGCTGCAATTCCACTACCAATGGTGCCGTTTTTTGCTCCGTTTTGAATTCCCAAGCAGGCAAAATGGCCAGTGCCGTCAAATGGATAGCCACGGAAACCAACAGTGCCCCAGTGAACGAGGAGTCGATGCGTGACGTGCGTGAAATAACAATGTGTGCAGCCATCTAGAACGGCAGGTCGGAACAGAGAAAGGCATTATAACAGCAATCGGAATTCGGCCTAACGCTTTGAATTGGTTGAGAAAGTGGCTGTTGTCAGCCACTATCCGACGGTGAGGTCATTCCCATTCGAGCAAGGGATAGAGAAGGTTGACGTTGCGCCGGTTGACATTGTCGAACAATACCCAGTGCGCTTTCTCACCGGCGGCAGCGGTTTCCATGGCTTTTTCCATGGGAACCCCTTTTTTGATGGCGGCGCGAAGATCGTCCAGCAAGACCTGGAAATAGCGCTGCTGATTATCAAACGCAGCTTGCCATTGTTCGGTAGGAGTGCCATGGCCGGGGATGGCGCGCGCAGCAGGTAGCGCCTTGAGTTGCGGGATCAGCTTGATCCAGTTGAGGGTATCGCCATCCATCGAGGGCGTGCGCTCGACGAACAACAGATCCCCCGTCCATAGTGTGGCTGTGGCGCGGTCCAATACGGTGAGGTCCGCATGGGTGTGCGCCGGCGGCCACGCCGTCAACTGCAGAGTGCGTCCGCCCAAGTCGAGCTCCAGCGTACCGTCCACGGTACGGGTGGGCTTGATCATTTCACTGCCAGCGAAGGCTTCACCCAGCCAGGCCATGTTGTTGCGCATATACGATTCCTTGCGGCGTTCCATGGCTTCCGGTAACTTGGCGTGGCCGACATAGACCGGGTTGTCCTCGCGGAAGGCGGCATTGCCAAAGATGTGATCGGGGTGCACGTGAGTGTTGATGACGTATAGAATGGGCAGGTCGGTGATTTTGCGGATGGCTTCTCTGAGCCTTCGGCCGACGTCAAGGGTGCCACCACTGTCGATCACTGCAACGCCTTTGCTGCCGACCACGAAGCCAATGTTGCATATGTCGCCATGGTAGCCGGCATCCAGATCTTCATGGGCGCCTTGATGTACATATACGCCCGCGGCAACCTCCTTCACCGGCAATGGTTCCGCCCAAGCCGGTGTGGCTAGCGCCATGACTAGGATCAGTAGCACGTTCTGGAGCATCGGAGTCATCTATTTACCTTGCAAATAGGGTATCATGTAACCCTCGGCTTGGGTGCGCTGACCATTCCAGTCCGTCCTGAACTTCAGGGCGCCCTGGAGTGTCGAACGCCCTAGCGTCAATGCAGAGCCGTATGTTTTCCATATCATGGGTAGGAAGCGACATGACGACACAGAAATATAGCAAACCAGCCATCATCTTGCATGGATTGACGGCAGTGATCATCTTCATCATGTTCGCCTTGGGTTGGTATATGGCGGACCTCCCCAGAGATGCGCCGAAAGTGACGGCGCTCGATCTGTTCGATCTCGGCCTCTATACCCTGCAGTTTGATGAGGCGATGTCGCCGCGCAGCTTCTATTTCAATCTGCACAAATCCATAGGCGTCACTTTGCTGTTGCTGATTTTGATTCGTGTCTATGTGCGCCTCACTCACCAACCACCGGCATTCCCCGACAGCATGAAGGCGTGGGAAAAGAAGATTGCCGATCTGGTACACAAAGGGCTTTATGTGCTGATGGTGGCGATGCCATTGAGTGGCATCCTCATGGCGATCAACAGCAAATATGGAATCATGTGGTTTGGCTTGCCGCTGGCGCCCGGGCTGGACAATCCGGAATTGCGCGAAGCTTTCAAGGAAGTGCATGAAATCATCGGGGCCATCCTGATTTCATTGATTGCCTTGCATGTCGCGGCAGCCATCAAGCACAAAGTGATCGATAAAGACGAAATCATGTCGCGCATGTCGTTGCGCTGATACTCGCCAGCCCAAATGCTTCATGGCCCTCAGCCTTTGACTTCGACCTGGTGGGTGAATTCCTTGCCTTCGTTGTCGGTGGCTTTGATGTCCATCACGCCGGGGGCGTCGGGACGGTAGAAGAAGCGCAGGTAAGGGTCTTCCGAGGTGCCGACGCCCAAGTCGACGTGCATCACCGGTTTGCCGTTGTAGGTCAGTTCGACTTTCTGGATGTAGAAAGCGGGACGATAGCCGCCAGAGGCGAGATCGCGTTGCAAACCCGTGAACATCGGATGTTTGATCAGCAAAGTGGCGGGATTGGGTTCACCAAACTTGATGGGCTCTTCCAAGTTCACTTTCATTTTTCCCGCCGTCGCCCGGATGGCGGCTTCGTCGCTGTCTACCAGCCCGCCGCAGCCGCCTGCGGCGCGAATGGGCAGGGCGGTCATGTACAGTTTGCCATCCGCGGTTTCTCCTACGGCATGGATATAGGAGTCGGTTTCCATGCGAATGCGTGTGGAGATTTGTGCCTTGCCGTTTAGCGGGGTGAAATGGTAAATGGCGGCAAGCGGGATCGGGTTGGCATCGACGATCAGATAGACTTTTTTGATGGCATCCGGTGCATCCGGGGCTTTGTCTATGGTCAACGTCACCGGCACCTGCGCACCGCTTTCCGCGCGGCGCGGCCCTTCCAGCCTGATGAAATCGGCCGGCTCGATGTTTTTGCCGGCGAAAAAGGCTTCCTTCACCACCGGCCACAGGGCTTCGGAGGCTTCGGCAAAAACTACTGGGCTATGACTCAGACTGATTAGAATCGCGCTGGCGATCCACATGAGGGGGCGAGTGGGCATGTGCATTCTCCTGAAGCGAGATGGGTGAAAACCGTAAAATTCCATATTACAGACATTGCCAGCCGGGTAGAGTTCATGCGCTCTAGCTGCCTACGGTGTGCGCTACGCGCAGCATGCGGCCATCCGGGATTTCGTTGTGTGCCAACACGTTGAGCTGTGGAATGGAGCGACGCAGGAATTTTGCCAGCACGGCACGCAATGGGCCGGGGACCAGCAGGACGGGAGGTAACCCGACTTGCTCCATTTGCTCGGCAGCCTGACTGATCCCTTTCAACAACTGATCGGCCAACCCTGGCTCCAGGCCAGGGCCATCCGTACTGGGGATCTGGGCGGCCTGCATGAGGATGGCTTCGAGACGCGGTGCCAGGGCAATGACCTGGATTTCGCTGTTGCCCGGAAACAGTTGTTGCGTGATCGCGCGCCCTAAGGCGACGCGCACGTTGGCGGTGAGCTGCTCGGCATCTTGGGTGCGCGGAGCGTTTTCGGCCAGGACTTCGAGGATGGTCCGCATGTCGCGGATATGTACGCCTTCCGCCAGCAAATTCTGCAGCACTTTTTGTAACGTGCCGAGGGAGATCACTTTGGGGATGAGGTCTTCCACCAGCTTGGGTGACTCTTTGTTGATACGGTCCAGTAGCTGTTGGGTTTCTTCCCGTCCCAGCAATTCCATGGCATGCTGTTGGATGATGTGGGATAAGTGGGTGGCGACTACCGTCGAGGCATCCACCACCGTATAGCCGAAAGCCTGGGCTTGCTCGCGTACCTCGCTGTCGACCCAGATGGCGGGTAGGCCAAAAGTCGGATCCTTGGTCTTGATGCCCTTGACTTCACCGACCACCCGTCCCGGATTGATGGCGAGGAATTGTCCCACGAAGGCTTCGCCTTGCCCCACTTCCACGCCCTTCAAGGTGATGCGGTAGCCGTTGGGTTTGAGTTCGAGGTTGTCGCGGATGTGCACGGGAGGTACCAGAAACCCCATCTCTTGGGCGAATTTTTTGCGCACGCCGCGGATGCGGCGCAGCAACTCGCCATTTTGGGTGTGATCGACCAGCGGGATGAGACGGTAGCCGACTTCCAGCCCCAATACATCGACTGGTACTACGTCGTCCCAGCTGACTTCAGGCATTTCGGCGGGTGGGGGGGCGACTTCTTCTTGAGTTTTGCGAGCCGCTGCTTCACGTGCCCGTCGGTCCATCAGATAGCCGATGCCGCCGGTGAGGCCACCGAGCAGCAAAAAGGCGAAATGTGGCATGCCAGGAATGATGCCCATCACCCCCAGCATGCTGCCGGCGATGTAGAGCACCCTGGAGTCGTTGAACATCTGTCCCAGTAATTGGGCCCCGACGTCACCTTCGCTCTCTCCTCCGACGCGTGTCACGATGATGCCGGCGGCGGTAGAAATGATGAGGGCAGGGATCTGGGCCACCAGTCCGTCCCCGATGGTGAGCAGGGTATAGTTGTTGAGCGCAGTCTGGAAATCGAGCCCGTGCTGTACCATGCCGACGATGAGCCCGCCGATGATGTTGATCAACATGATGAGGATGCCGGCGATGGCATCACCGCGCACGAATTTGCTGGCACCGTCCATGGAGCCGTAGAACTCGGCCTCACGGGCGATTTCGGCGCGACGGCGGCGAGCTTCTTCTTCTCCGATCAGGCCGGCGTTGAGGTCGGCATCGATCGCCATCTGCTTGCCTGGCATGGCATCCAGTGTGAAGCGTGCGCTCACCTCTGCGATGCGCCCTGCACCTTTGGTGATCACCACGAAGTTGATGATGACCAGGATGATGAACACGATGATGCCCACGGTATAGTTGCCACCCACCAGAAAATGCCCGAACGCCTCGATCACCTTACCGGCGGCATCGGGGCCGGTGTGGCCTTCCATCAGCACGACGCGCGAGGAAGCCACGTTGAGGGAGAGTCGCAACAGCGTGGTGAGCAGCAGCACCGTGGGGAAGGCGGCGAAATCCAGTGGCCGCGGCGTGTGCACGCAGACCATGATGACGATGAGAGACAGCGCGATGTTGAAAGTGAATAGCAGATCCAGCAGGATGGGCGGCAGCGGCAGCACCATCATGGTGAGGATCATGATCACGAGGAGGGGCACCGCCAGCGCTTGAACATCCATCCTCGGCGCGGTGAGTGTGGCCGCCATTATTCAGTCGCTTCCACGAAATCCAACTCTTTCGGTACTGGCAGATCCTTGGGTCTCTCGGGCATTGCGCCAACGCCGCTATTATAGCTGCGCAACTGGTAGACGTAGGCCAGCACCTCCGCCACGGCGGAAAACAAGGCGGCAGGGATTTCCTGGCCAAGGTCGGCATGGCGGTAGAGTGCGCGGGCCAGCGGTGGCGCTTCCAGGATGGGCACGCCATGCGCCTCGCCCAGCTCGCGAATGCGTTGTGCCAGTAGGTAGGAGCCTTTCGCCACCACGTGGGGTGCGCGCATTTCATTTTCGCGGTAGGTCAGCGCCACGGCATAACGGGTCGGGTTGGTGACGATGACGTCGGCTTTGGGTACTTCGGCCATCATGCGGCGTCGCGCCGCCTGGCGTTGCAGGGCGCGGATGCGGCTCTTGATCTGCGGGTCCCCCTCGCTTTCTTTCATTTCCTGGCGCACTTCCTCCTTGGTCATGCGCAGTTTGCGGTAATAATCCCAGAGTTGGAACGGCACGTCGATGGCGACGATCAGCACCATCGCCGCGGCCACCACCAGGAACGTCCAGCCCAACATGCTGGCCAGATGCGGGATGCCGCCGGTGACCGGCTCCGCGGACAGTGCCAGCATCTCGGTTTTGTGCTGCCACAGAAACCAGAAGGCCACGCCACCGACCAGCAACGTCTTGGCAATGGCTTTGAGCAGTTCCACCAGGCCAACGGCGGAGAAGATGCGGGAGATGCCCTGCAATGGATTGAGCCGACCAAAATCGGGCTGCATCGCCTCCACGCTGAACAGCCAGCCGCCGATGACGATGGGTGCCGCGACCACGGCGACCAGCAAGGCGATCAGCACCGGGGCGAACAGGGCAAGCGTGGTATGGACGGCGCTCATGAAGCCGTTCCACATCATAGCCGGATCGGCCAGCATGGCATGATCGAAAGTAAACCAGTGGCGCGCCAGTTCCAGCAGGCCGTGGGCGAGCCGGGGGCCCATCAGCAGCAGGACACCGCCTCCCGTGATCAGGATGGCGAAGGTGCTCAGTTCGCGCGAACGCGGGATGTTGCCCTTGGCGCGCGCATCGGCGATGCGTCGGGGCGTTGCCGGCTCGGTCCGTTCGAGATCGCTGTCTTCCGCCATGGCGGGATTTTACTGCAAAAGAAAACCCGCCGGCGGCGGGTTTTGCTGGGGATCAGACAGGGTCAGAACTGGTAGCTGGCATTGATGCCGAGCAGCCAGTTGCGTGTCGGCGCTGGCTCATAGTAGCTGCCGTTGAGATCGCCGACACGGACCGAGCCGACATACTCCCTGTCGAACAGGTTTTCGATGCGGGCGAATTCGCTGAACTTCCAGTGCCCGACCTTCTGCACGAAACCGCCGCGCCAGGACACCGTGGCATACCCGTCCGCCTTGCCGTATTCGGGCTTGAAGGCAACAAAGGTCTGGCTGTTGGCCTTGACTTCCAGCGCGGTGGAGAAGCCCAGCGGCTGGTATTTCCAGGCCAGCTCGCCAAAGAAGGTGTGCTTGTAGGTGCCGGGGATGTCGGCACCGGACTGTATGGTTTCAATATTGGCAGGCACGGACAGCAAGCAAGTAGTCTGCGCACCCACAAAAGGCTTGCAAGCCTTGAAAGCGGAAGTGAATTCCGCATCCAGGTAGGAATAGCCCAGATAGGCGCTGAAGCCATAGGGCAGCCGGCTGTCCAGCGACAGTTCGAAGCCTTTGCGCTCGCTGCTGTCGACGTTCTGGTACACGGTGCGCCCGCCCGCCTGTTGCAGCACCACGATTTCGTCATCGGTGTCAATGCGGTAGAGCGCCGCATTCAGCAGCGTGCCCTCGCCCAGCATCCATTTGGCGCCGATCTCGTACTGGCGGCTCTTGGCCGGCTTGAGGTCCAGGTTGAGACCGGAACCGGTGCTCTTGTAGGCCATTTCCACGAAGGTGGGGGTCTCGAAGCTTTCGCCTGCGTTGGCGTAGAGGTTGAAAGTGTCGGTCACCTTGAACACCGCGCCAATGACCGGCGTGGTCTTGCGGAAAGTCACGGAACCGCTGTCGTTTGGATTGGTTCTTTGAGCAAGAGCCCCGCCCGGTTCAGTGTATACATTGATATTCACATACCGGTCCTTGTTGTCGAAACTGACCCGGCTGTGGCGCACCCCGGCACTCACGTTGAGGCGCGCGGTGAGGTCGATGGCCACCTGCAGGTACTGGTCGAAGTTGGACGCGGTGTTGGTTTCGTCCCGGCGCAGATTGCCCTTGACACCACACACAACGGGTTTCCCGCCAACTGTTGCACCACAGTCAACATTAGGCATACTCCCGAAAGCAACATTCGCAACAAAGTTCTCATACCCCTTGCGGTCATCTTCCATGCGGTCGTAGTTGACACCTACGGTGAAATTCCACGGCATCTCGCCCAGCTTGCCCTTGTGGCTCCAGCGCAGGTCGGTGCCCCAGAACTCGCGGTCTATGGTGGCGACCCCGCCGCCGTTCAGGTCATTGCGTTGCGCCGCGATCGAGATGGACTGGTATTGCTCGTTTTCGCGCTGGCCGTAGTAGGCCATCAGGCGCAGCGTGTCATCGGGCGTGACATCGTGCTCCAGCGTCGCGCCCACCTGCTCGTGACGACGGTTGACGCGGGTGTCGAACTTCAGGGAGTTGGGGTTGGCCTGGGTCCGATCCTGTTTGAGCTGGCGCGCATTCAGCCCCTGGGGATCCTCGTTGTCCGGCTGGTTGAGTGCCGTGGCCACCAGCGTCAGCCGGGTGGCGTCCCCGAGCCTGAAGCCGAACTTGCCGTGCAGGGTGTCGCGCCGGGTGTCGGATTGGTCACGGTAGCCGTCGCTGCGGTAAGTGCTGGCATTGAGGACGTAGTTGAAGCCGTCATTGTCGCCGGCGAATCCCAGTGTGGCACGGCGCGTATCGTAGCTGCCGAAGGTGAGGCCGCCGGACAGGGTCGGGTCATCCGGGCCATCCTGGGTGAAAATCTGCACCACGCCGCCCGAGGAGTTGCCATACAGCGCCGAGAACGGGCCGCGCAGATACTCGACCCGCTTGGCGGTGTCGAGATTGAACGTGCCGGTCTGGCCCTGGCCGTCTGGCATGGTCATGGGAATGCCGTCGGCATAGAGGCGCACGCCGCGCACGCCGAACGCCGAACGGGCGCCGAAGCCGCGGATCTGCACCGCCAGGTCCTGCGCCGGATTGTTGCGATTGTTGACCACCACGCCGGGGACGCGGTTGGCGGTTTCCGACAGGTTGACCTGCAGCTGCCCGTCACGGATGGTTTCGCCGCTGACGGCATCGATCGACACCGGCAGGTCGAAGCTGTTCTGCTCCTGCCGCGTGGCGGTCACCACCACGGGTGCGGTCAGCGTGACGTTGGCCGTTTCCAGCTCGGCGGAGGACAATGCTGCAGTGTGGGTGGATTCCTCGCCCCAGGCGCCAGAACAGGCAAGCAGGGCGGCGATAGCGTAAGGCAGTTTTTTTCTGTAGAACATGATCATCCCCTGTATGATGTGGCGAATGCGCCCAACATGATTTCGAGGGGGCGATTCTAGTCCGAAATTCAGGATGCTGGTATCAAGATTTTCATGAATTTCGAGGGGTTAGACGATCCCGTCGAACAGCTGCACCTGGACCGTGG
This sequence comes from Methylophilaceae bacterium, assembly GCA_026419515.1. GTDB lineage: Bacteria > Pseudomonadota > Gammaproteobacteria > Burkholderiales > Methylophilaceae > JANZZG01. Next base: position 59,463 of record JANZZG010000065.1, on the reverse strand, counting down.
CGCCGGGTTCCACGTTGCCACAGGCTTCCGGCAGGACGATGAAGCAGTTGGCTTCGGACATGGAACGCAGGATGCCGGAGCCCTGATCGCCGGTGACGCGCACGGTCCAGACGCCGTCTGCGTCCTGGCTGAGGATGCCGCGCTGGAACTCGGTCCGGCCGGGGGCTTTTTTGATGGGGGAAGTGCAGGTCACGGAAAGCAGCGGCAGCGGGCGCGGGTGGGCCTGGCCCATCAGCACCAGCAGGGCTTCGCGCACGAACTGGTAGAAGGTGACCATCACCGAGACCGGGTTCCCCGGCAGGCCGAAATAGTGGGCGCTGCCGATCTTGCCATAGGCCAGCGGGCGCCCCGGCTTCATGGCGATCTTCCAGAACACCACCTGCCCCAGCTTGTTGAGCAGCGCTTTCATGTAGTCGGCTTCGCCCACGGAAACGCCACCGCTGGTGAAGATCACGTCCGCGCAGCGCGAAGCCTCGAGCAGCGCCTGTTCCAGCAGGGCGGGGTCGTCGCGCACCACGCCCATGTCGATGATGTCCACGCCCAGGCGCGCCAGCATGCCGTACAGGGTATAGCGGTTGCTGTCGTAGACCTGTCCCGGGGCGAGCGGCTGGCCGATGCTGGCCAGTTCGTCTCCGGTCGAAAAGAAGGCGACGCGCAGCCTGCGGAACACCCTGACCTCACCGATGCCAAGCGAGGCCACCAGCCCGAGGTCGGCCGGGCGCATCAGGTGGCCTGCCGGCAGCACCACCTGGCCGAGCCTGAGGTCTTCACCCGCCCGCCGCCGGTTTTGCCCCGGGCGGGCACCCGGACCGAAAACGATGCGATCCTCCTCGGCCCGCACGTGTTCCTGCATGAGCACGGTGTCGGCGCCTTGCGGCATCACCGCACCGGTCATGATGCGCACGCATTCGCCGCGGGTGATGGCGCCCTCGAACGGCTTGCCGGCGAAAGCGGTGCCGATCACCCGCAGGCTTGCCGTGCCTTCCGTCGGGATGTCGGCGCCGCTGATGGCGTAGCCGTCCATGGCCGCGTTGTCGTGGTTGGGCACGTTGCAGGGCGACAGGATGTCGGCCGCCAGTACGCGCCCAAGGGCGTCGCGCAGCGGCACGCATTGCTGGGTATCGACCGGCGTCAGGTAGGCGCGGATGAAATGGCGGGCCTTGTCCACCGGCATGGAATCGGGGTCGTAGTCGTCGGCACAGCTGGCGGCAATGAAGTCTTGTTCGGTCATATCACTCCTTTCAATCGAACGGCTGGTTGCTGGCGACGGAGCCAATCCAGCACGAAATCGGCAATGGCGATGGAATCGTTGAGATCGAGCACGGGCAGCCGGCTCTGCACGGCGCCATCGGTGGCGATGGCGATCACGTTGGGGTCGCTGTCGGCGAGCAGCGGATGCGCGAGCGCGGGGCGGTAGACCTCGATCTTGGGGATGGGTTCCCGTTTGAAGCCTTCCACCAGGATGAGATCGACCAGCGTCGTGTCGATGTGCGGCAACAGATCATCCAGGCCGATTTCGCGCGCGCCGGCATCGGTGCGCCAGCGCTCGGTGACCAGCGCCCAGCGGTTCTTCGATCCCAGCAGCATCTGTACCGCACCAGCCTCGCGCAGACGGTAACTGTCCTTGCCCGGATGATCGATGTCGAAGGTGTGGTGGGCGTGCTTGATGACGGACAGGCGCACGCCGTGCAGCACCAGCACCGGGATCAGCTGGGTGAGCAGCGTGGTCTTGCCGATGCCGCTGCCCCAGGCGCAGAAACCCAGCAAGGGGACGGGGCAGTTCATGCCGGGGCCTCTTTTTCGGATTGCAGCTGCTGCAGCGTGTTGATGTTCATGAACGCATCCGGACAGTCGTCGAACGGTGCCTCCGCCACTTCGAGTGTGGCATACCAGGCGTCGATCTTGCGGCCGCCATTATCGAGAAAAGCAGTGAGGTGAGGCAACAGCGTGCGGCGGCACAGGCAGAACACCGGCTGCTGCCGTCCCTGGGCGACTGCGACCGCGAGATCGGCCTGCTTTGCCTCGAGCGCGGCGTGCAGACGGGTGACGAGGTCGGCCGGCAAGTACGGCGAATCACAGGGGGCGGTGACCACCAGCGGATGGGCGGCTTCCGACAGCCCGCGCTGCAATCCCGCCAAAGGGCCGGCATACCCTGCTACGGCATCCGGAACGACGCGGTAGCCGTAATGTGCATAGTCCTCCAGATTGCGGTTGGCGTTGATCAGCAGCTCATCGACCTGCGGGGCCAGGCGGTCGATGACATGCGCCACCAAAGGCTTGCCCCGTAGCGGCAGCAGTCCCTTGTCCAGCCCGCCCATGCGCCGTCCAAGGCCGCCGGCGAGGATGATGCCGGTCACCTTCATTTGGCAAAGCGATGCTGCCCGGTAAACAGCAGATAGTGGTGGCCCTTGGCGCGCCCGATCAGGGTGATGCCGACTTTGCGGGCGATTTCGTAGCCCATCTGGGTCAAGCCGGAACGAGACACGATGAAGGGTATCTCCATTTGCGCGGCCTTGATCACCATTTCCGAAGTGAGCCGGCCGGTGGTATAGAAAATCTTGTCGGCGCCTTCGACCCCATCCAGCCACATCATGCCGGCAATGGCATCCACCGCGTTGTGCCGCCCCACGTCCTCCACGTGGTAGAGAATCTGGTCCCCGCAGCACAGGGCGCAGCTGTGCAGGGCGCCCGCACGTTTGTACAGGGTGGCGTAATGGCGCAGGTTTTCCAGCAGCGCATACAGCGTAGATGCGCTCAACCTGGCCTGGTCGTCGAGGGTCAGCTGACCGATTTCCTCCATGAGGTCGCCGAATACCGTGCCTTGTCCGCAGCCGGTGGTGACGGTGCGTTTGCCCAGCCTGTCTGCGAGGTCGGCCACGCCGTGACGGGTGGTGACCGCGGCCGCTCCGGTTTCCCAGTCCACCTGCACCGCCAGGATGTCTTCCAGTCTACGAACGAGGCGCTGGTTGCGCAGATAGCCAATGACTAAAGCTTCCGGAGCTTCTCCCAGCGTCATTAAAGTGACGATCTCGCGCTTGTCGAGATAGAGAGTCAGTGGATGCTCGCCCGCGATTTCGACCAGTACTTCGCTGCCGTTTTCGTCGGTGGCGCGAATCGGGTAGGTGGCGGGTCGGCTTGCCTGGGAGAGCTGGGGACGGTACGGCATGGCGACAAAACGATATGGGAAAGCGGTCAGCCGCCCGTCATCGACATGAATCGAACCACTGCGGGTTGCGTGCGGCGCAGGTCGAAATCATGTCCTTGGGGCTTGATCTGCATGGCATGCAAAATGGCATCCCGCAGCGGAGCATCCTCGTCGGGATGGCCACGCAGCAATGGCATCAGATCGACTTTGTCTTCTTGCCCCAGACACAAGTACAGCTCCCCCTTGCAGGTGATACGCACGCGGTTGCAGGATTCGCAAAAATTGTGGCTGTGCGGCGAAATGAATCCGATCTTGGTGCGTGTTGCGGGGATACGCCAGTAGCGGGCCGGGCCCCCGGTGGATTCGGTGCTGCTGACGAGGGCGTATTTCTGCTGAAGCCGGGCCATGGTTTCATCATTGCTGACGCAGGTGGTATCACGGGCATGGTCCACTTCACCCAGCGGCATTTCCTCGATGAAGGCGATGTCCATGTCATGGTCGATGGCGAACTGCACCAGGTCTTCCGCTTCATGATCGTTGATGCCGCGCATCAGCACCGTGTTGAGCCTGAGGGCATCGAAACCGGCGGCACGTGCCGCGGCAATGCCCTGGAGTACCTTGTCGAGGTCGCCGACACGGGTGATACGACGGAAAGTATCGGCATTCAGACTGTCCAGACTGATGTTGATGCGCGAGACGCCGGCCGCGCGCAGCGCGTGGGCCCAGCGCGCCAGCTGGGAGCCATTGGTGGTGAGTACCAGCTCACGCAAGCCGGGCAACCGACCGATGTCACGAAACAAGGTGATGGCATCTTTGCGCACCAGCGGCTCGCCACCCGTGATGCGCACCTTGACCACCCCCAACCCGACGAACACCCGTACCAGGCGCGCGCATTCTTCCAGGGTGAGGATTTCGTCGCGCGGTAGGAATTGCATGTCCTCGGCCATGCAATAGCTGCACCGGAAGTCGCAGCGGTCGGTGATGGACAGCCGGATGTAATCTATTTTCCTGCCATAGCGGTCGATCAATGCGGTGGATGGTGGCATACGGGTTGGGCAGTAGTAAGATGGTCGTCCATTCTATGCGGCGAGGCAGTGCGCTACAACGCATGGCTAACGCCGCACGGCAATAGTATACTTTTTTTATCAATTATTTTGCATGCTGTGTGATGTCTTCCAGCATTTTGAAAATCCATATTCCATATGGCAAAGAATCGGCGATGGGCCCCGGCAAGGCTGATTTGCTGGAAGCGATCCAACGGACTGGCTCGATTTCCGCCGCGGCGCGCGACATGGGAATGTCTTACCGACGTGCCTGGGACCTGGTGGACACCATGAACCGCTGTTTCATCCAGCCCTTGGTGGTGACGGCGGCCGGCGGCAGCCATGGTGGTGGTGCCGAGGTCACCGATTTCGGGCTCGACGTGCTGCGTCGCTATCGCGAGCTGGAAGCCAAGGCGCATGCCAGCGTGGCGGCTGAAGTCGGCATGATGGCTGGGCTCCTGCGCCCGCTGGACTGACTCCAGGTTTGCCGCATCGCCACATTTCACGGCTGCTTTGGGGTGTCCGTAAGTGCAAAGACCTTCGAATTTTTCGAATCTGTACCGCCCCAATCATGCCGTCGCAAGCTGGAACTGGCGCGCCAAAACCCATTTGGGTCGGTTGAAGCGCGCGTCTCATCCACCTCCACGCTGAAAAATGTAATCGAACCGCCTCAGGAAGGCGATGCTGCCCGCGCTTTGCATGTCATCGAACAGCAGCGTGACTTCGAGCTGCGGCAGCCGCATCGCGCCGGAACGCACGACAGGCAGGACTTGCCAGCAGAGGGTGATGCCTTGGGCGGGAAGCGCGATGCTGTTGCATGGCGTGGGGGGCGGCGCTGGCAGTTCGACGAGGTGCGGCAGCAAGCGCAGAAAGTCATCCAGGCCGATCGCCATCACGCGGACGAGGGCAGTCTTCATCCGCCGGCGATGGGCGGCCAGATGGCCAACACGTCGCCTTCGGCTAGCACGGTCGTGGCCCTTGCCTCGGGCGGGATGTAATGGCCGTTGACCAGGACCAGGTGGGTCAGTCGGGGAGGGAGGTTGTACTGACGGGCCAGGTCGGCCGGGGTGGTGCCGGCCGGAACCTCGAGTTCGATCTGGTTACGCGTCGCGCCCGCCGGCAGATGGGCTGCCAGCGTGGCGTAAAGCTTGAGCGTGATTTTCATGCGCTAAAGCGATGCCCCAAGGGTGGCGGCCTGGGCCTTGGCGAGATACGCTTCCATGATGCGGGTGGGGTCCTTGAGCAGCCTGTCTTTCCATGGGCCGAGGCGGACCCGGCCCTGGATCAGCCCGCGCAAAACGCCGACATGCTGGGTCAGTCCAAGGCTGGTGGCCCCGATCAGTACGTCCTCTTGAAACTCCAGCCGCAGATAGCGAAAGTTGTCGGCGTCCATGAGCTCCACATGCTCGCCCTTGCCGTCTGCTGCGCCCCACCACTGGCCGAAGGACGTGGCAATCAGGCCCAGCGTGTCCAGCACATTCATGGCCAGACTCCCTTGGGACCGCGTTTCTTTCCCTGCCATGTTGAGCGCAGCGATGCGCGCTTGGTCGGCCGCATTCGGCTGGATGGCGTTGACCATCATCTTGCCGGTCGAAAAGTCGCGCGCCTGCGCCACATCGCCCGCCGCGTAAATTTCCGGGATGTTGCTGCACATGCGGTCATCCACCAGCACCCCGATATCGGTGTTGACACCGCTGCCTTCCAGAAAACCGATATTGGAGCGCACGCCGGTGGCAGAGATCACCATGTCCACCTCGAGCACCGCGCCATTCGACAACTGCACATGCAAGGCATCGCCCGGCCCTTGCCGGATTTCCTCGACGCGGGTGGAGGTGTGGACTTCGACGCCTTTCTGCTGCACCCATCGCTTGATCAGCCCGCCCGCACCTTCCGTCATCATGCGCGGCACCATGCGGTTGCCCATTTCCACCACGGTGAGTCTGGCGCCGCTGTTGGCCAGCGCCTCCATGATGATGCAACCGATGAAGCCGGCGCCCATTTGCAGTACGCGGGCCCCCGGCTTCAGGCGTCTGGCGATCTGGCGTGCGTTTTCCAACGTCCAACAGGGGTAGATGCCCGGCAGCTGCATCCCCGGGATCGGGGGCACGACAGGGTGTGATCCGGTGGCGATCAGCAACCGATCATAGGCCAGCCGCGCGCCATTCTGCAGCAAAACCTGCCGTTGGCTGCTGTCGACGCCGACGACGCGACCCTGCACCAGGTCGATCGCCAGTCGGTGGAAATGGTCGGCGTCCTTACGTAAATAAGTCCCGTTTTCCTGGATGTCCCCCTTCAGCAGGTAAGGGATGGCCATGCGTGAGTAAGGGGGTTCGGGTTCGTCACCAATCAGGGTGATGCTGCCGGTGGGGTCGGCCTTGCGCAGCGTTTCCGCCGCAATGACCCCAGCCGGACCATTGCCTACGATGACGTGATGCATGGCTCACAACCCCAACCGCGCACGGGTTTCCGGAGTCGGCACGCCATTGGCATCCCAGCCCCGCACCTCGTAATACTTCGGCATCATGATGTCGATTCTGGACACGGCCCCTTTTTGAGGGCCGGTCTTGCAGCCTTCCTTGAGGAGTCGCGGTGGCAGTGTGTCGTCTTTGGCGGTAAAGCCTGCTTTCAGATTGAATTCACGCTCCAGGTTCCAGATGCGCTCGCCCACCAGGTTGAGCTTTTCCAGCGACCAGTCGCCTTCGCAAGCGGCCTGTATTTGTGCCTGGATGTCCGGCAAGCCCCAGGCAAAGGTGGTGAACACGCACAGGCCCGAAGAGTCCACAACCGCGGTGGCATCCTGGAATGCCTTGAGCAGCTCGGGCTTGCCTTCGGTGGCCTGGGGATCGGTCTTGTAAGGAATGCCTAGCACCTCGCTCGCCACCATGTAACCGCGCAAGTGGCAAGCGCCACGGTTGGAGGTGGCATACTCCAACCCCATGCCCTGCAGGGCACGACCATCGTAGGCCGGAAATTCTTGGCCTTTGACCGACATGGAAAGCTCAGGATGCCCATACTTCTCGGTAAGCCGCTTGGAACCCAGGCCGACGATCTTGCCGAATCCTTCACCTTCGGCGGTCATCTTGACCAGTTTGATCAGCGCTTCGGCGGAACCGAAGGGCGCTTCGAAGCCGATTTCTTCCTTGCTCAAGGCCCCGATTTCATACAATTCCATCACTGCGCCGACAGTTGCCCCCATGCTAATGGGGTCGATCCCGTGCTCGTTGCACAGCAGGTTGCAAAACTGCAGCGCCTCCAGATCGTCCACGCCGTTGGCGTTGCCAAAAGCCCAGGCGGCCTCGTATTCCAGCCCACCATTGGCGCCCCAGTACTGGGGACTGGTCCTGACGCTGAAATGTGTTTCGTCGATGCGGGAAATCCGGCCACAGGCGATGGTGCAGCCGAAGCACGCCTGGTTGGTGACGAGATGCGTCTTGCCATCAGTGGGACGTTTCTCATGCATCGCCTCCGCGGAAATCTTGGAAGCGCCTTCGAACTGCACGTCCCGATGGTTGCGCGTGGGGGATGCGCCGATCTCGTTGATCACGTTCATCAGCACTTGAGTGCCATATTTGGGCAAACCCTGGCCCGTGACTGGATTGTCGTGCAGTACTTTCTTTGCCGCATTGACCGCAGCGAAGAACGCCTTGGGATCATGAATGTTTCCCACCCCTTTGGTACCGCGTACCGCGACCGCCTTGAGGTTTTTCGATCCCATTACCGCCCCGACGCCGGAACGCCCCGCAGCGCGGTGCAAATCGTTGACGATGGCGGCGAACAGGACACCGTTTTCACCGGCTTTGCCGATGCAGGAGACGCGCATCAAGGGATCCTGATGGCGCTGCTTGATCAGCGCTTCCGTATCCCACACGCTCTTGCCCCAGATGAAGTTTTCGGCGGGCAGCAGCTCGGCTTTGTCGTCCTCGATGTGTAAATAGACTGGTTGGGGTGATCTTCCTTCGAAGATGATCATGTCCCAGCCAGCGAAACGTAATTCCGCACCGAAGTACCCGCCCGAATTGGAACAGGCGATGGCGCCAGTGAGCGCACCTTTGGTGACGACCGAATAGCGGCCACCGGTGGAAGCCATGGTGCCGGTGAGCGGGCCGGTGGCGTAGATCAACTTGTTTTCCGGGGAGAGCGGATCGACTTTTGGATCCACCTCTTCGCAGAAATACTTGGTGGCGAGCCCGCGCTGACCGAGATATTGCTGGGCCCATTCCATGTTGAGCGGTTCGGCGGTGCAAGTCCCTTGGGTTAGATTGACCCGGAGTATTTTACGGTGCCATGCCATGCTGCTTTCTCCTCATGCTCGGGGTTGGGTATCGGTTTTGTGCGCCCACATGCGCATCTTGTCGAGACCAGTCCAGTTGGCGTCCACATAGGTGATGGCACCGGTGGGGCAAGCGTTGGCGCAAGCCGGATCACCCCCACACAGGTCGCATTTCATCACCTTGCCCGTGTCGCCGTTGTAATTGATGGTGCCAAAAGGGCAGGCGATGGTGCATACCTTGCATCCCACGCAGATGTTGTCGTACACCATTTTGGCGCCGGTGTCGGCGTCCAGCCTGATGGCTTCGACCGGACAAGCATGTAGGCACCAGGCTTCTGCGCATTGGGTGCAGGTATAGGGGACTTTGCGGCCTTCATGATGGAAATCGAACACCTTGATGCGTGACTTGGAAATATTGAACACCCCCTCATGCTCGTAAGAGCAGGCCATCTCACATTGCAGGCATCCAGTACACTTTTCGGGATTGATGTACAGTGATTTCAACATCATGCAGGCTCCTCTATGTGGTGACGTATCGACCGGGCCGATCATCGTCATGCCGCGGTATTTGGAAGTTAAGCGTAGTTCATGAGACGCCATTGCGTCAAACGGCGTGATAGAACTTCTCAACATATTGAAATGAAAAGATTTATTTACGCGCACATCGGTATATACGATAAAACATAACCGGACATACCAAGTGCACGATGACCGGAGAGTCGTTCTCGTGCAGCTGGGTTACAATTCGCTATGGAAACGCTACCAGAGCGCAGCTTTTCGATTATCATGCGCACGTTGATGCAAATGGAGCCATCGCAACGATTGGTCGTAGCGATGGAACGCACAGCAATGATCGCGTCTTGTGTATCCGCTTGAGGGGCAGGCAAGGCAGTATGTAACCAAAGCTATGGTGCCTTGGCTTGATGCTGCGCGATCCCGTGTGGTTACACCTATCCGTCATTAAGATTAAGATACTTGAGGCAAAAGAATGTCTGGCAAAGAAACTGAAGTTTCCAAGGCTCGAACATTGAAAATTGGCAAGCCCAAAGGAAGATCGGTCGACCCAGTGGCACTGGCCGAGGTACGCGAGTTACTCGGGAATGAGTCGCGTGCGCGGGATATGTTGATCGAGCATCTGCACAAAATCCAGGATAAATTCGGCTATATTTCCTCCAAGCACATCGCTGCGCTGGCTTCGGAGATGAAACTGTCGCAGGTCGAGGTCTATGAGGTGGCGACTTTCTACCATCACTTCGATGTCATCAAGGAAGGTCAGATCCCCCCTCCCCCATTGACCGTCCGTGTATGTGAATCGATCAGCTGTGCGATGGCAGGGGCGCACGATCTCATCAACGCTCTCAAAAAAGGACTGGGTGACGGCGTGCGCATTCAGCCCGTGCCTTGTGTGGGCCGCTGTCAGCATGCTCCTGTGGCCGTGGTCGGGCAGAATCCCATTGATCATGCCAGTCTGCAGTCGGTGAGTGCTGCGGTCGAATCCAAGCAGACCGACGCTCCGGTGGCCGACTATCTTTCCTATGAGGCTTACCAGGCCGGGGGAGGTTACCAGCTCTACCAGGCGTGCATTGCTGGCAAGCGCACGCCGGAAGAATTGATCACCATCATGGAAAATTCCGGTTTGCGCGGGTTGGGGGGCGCAGGGTTTCCGGTCGGGCGCAAATGGCGCATCGTGAGTCAGCAGCCGGCGCCACGCCTGATGGCGGTCAATATCGACGAGGGTGAGCCGGGGACGTTCAAGGACCGGCATTATCTGGAGCTCGACCCGCACCGATTCCTGGAAGGCATGCTCATCGCCGCATGGGCAGTCGGGGCGAGCGAGATCTACATCTACCTGCGCGACGAATACGCCGGCTGCCGCAAGATTTTGCAGCGCGAGCTCGACAACCTGCGGCAAGCCCCGCCTGCGCCGCTGCCACCGATCCATTTGCGAAGAGGTGCCGGCGCTTATATTTGTGGTGAAGAGTCGGCCATGATCGAATCCATCGAAGGCAAACGTGGCATGCCGCGCCTGCGCCCCCCTTTCGTGGCACAAGTGGGATTATTTGGTCGGCCCACGTTGGAGCACAACATGGAATCCGTATATTGGGTGCGCGACATCGTGGAAAAGGGGCCGGAATGGTTTACTTCGTTTGGGCGGAATGGCCGCAAGGGGTTGCGCTCATTCTCGGTGAGCGGTCGCGTCAAAAAGCCTGGCGTGCATTTGGCGCCCGCCGGCATCACCGTACGTGAGCTGATCGATGAATACTGCGGTGGCATGCAGGATGGGCACGAATTCTATGGCTATTTCCCGGGCGGGGCCTCTGGCGGCATTCTGCCTGCTTCGATGGGCGACATTCCACTCGATTTCGATACATTGAACCCTTATGGTTGTTTCATCGGTTCCGCCGCCATCATCGTGTTTTCCCAGCACGACAAGGCACGCGATCTTGCACTCAATGCCATGCAGTTCTTCGAGGACGAATCTTGCGGTCAATGCACGCCTTGCCGGGTGGGAACGGCAAAGGCGGTACAGCTGATGAAAAAACCCCAATGGGATCAGCCATTGTTGGAGGAGTTGTCTGGGACTATGATGGATGCCTCGATTTGCGGTTTGGGACAGGCTGCTCCCAATCCTTTGCGCAGCGTGATGAAATATTTTCCTGATGAATTGAAGTAAGTGTGCCGATCATGAACGCCCCTGCCAATACCATTTCGTTTCTGCTCGATGGGGAGAGAATCGAAGCATTACCAGGTGAGACCATTTTGCAAGCCGCGCGTCGCGCGGGCACCGAAATTCCCCATTTGTGTTACAAGGACGGCTTACGTCCCGATGGAAACTGTCGTGCCTGCGTAGTCGAGATCAAGGGGGAACGGGTGCTCGCGCCCTCCTGCTGTCGGGCCCCTTCACCTGACATGGAGATTTGGGCAACGAGCCCGCGGGCAATGGCAGCTCAAAAGATGGTGCTGGAGCTGTTGCTATCCGACATGCCAGAGCAGGAATACACCTTAAACAACGAACTTACCCAGTGGGCGCGCAAAATGGGGGTGGGCAAGCCGCGTTTCGCACCGCGCCAGTCGCCACCTGCCGATTTGTCCAACCCGGCGATTGCCGTCAATCTGGATGCCTGTATCCAGTGCACGCGCTGTCTGCGTGCCTGCCGCGAAGTTCAGGTCAATGACGTGATCGGTTACGCGTTCCGTGGCAGCCGTGCAGAAATCGTGTTCGACCAGGGTGACCTGATGGGGGATTCGACCTGTGTGACTTGTGGTGAATGTGTGCAAGCCTGTCCGACGGGCGCGTTGGCTCCAGCGAATGGCTCTGCGCGGGTGGTAGCGGACAAACAGGTGGATTCCGGCTGTCCTTTCTGTGGTGTGGGTTGTCAGCTGACCTATCATGTCAAAGACAACAAGATCATCCGCGTGACCGGGCGTGATGGCCCTGCCAATCACGGCCGGTTGTGCGTCAAAGGACGCTATGGTTTTGATTACACGGCACACCAGCAGCGGTTGACCCGTCCATTGATTCGTAAGCCAGGGGTTCCCAAACATCCTCACGGCGAAATGGACCCGGCCAATCCTTACACGGCATTCCGCGAGGCAAGTTGGGAAGAAGCATTGGATTTCGCCGCAGAAGGACTGAAAAAGATCCTGGCCCGCCATGGCAAATATGCGCTGGCAGGTTTCGGCTCCGCCAAGGGGAGCAACGAGGAGGCCTATCTGTTCCAGAAGCTGGTGCGTACCGGCTTTGGTACCAACAATGTGGATCACTGCACGCGGTTGTGTCATGCCTCTTCGGTGGTGGCATTACTGGAAGGGGTGGGTTCGGGCGCGGTCTCCAATCCGGTGTCCGATGTGCAGTATGCCGAGGTGGTGATGCTCATCGGCGCCAATCCGGTCGTCAACCACCCGGTGGCTGCAACCTTCATCAAGAACGCGGTAAAGAAGGGCACCACCAAACTGATTCTGATGGATCCGCGTCGCACCGAGCTGGCTCGGCATGCAACCTATTTTCTCCAATTCAAGCCAGATACCGATGTGGCGATGCTCAACGCGATGCTGAACGTCATCGTGACCGAAGGCCTAGTCGATGAGGAGTTCATCCGTAATCGTACCGAGAATTACGAGGCGCTCAAGCAGAACATCCAGGGGTATACGCCCGAAGCCATGGCACCGATTTGCGGGATCGATGCCAAGACCCTGCGTGAAGTCGCACGCCTTTATGCCACCTCCAAGGCCTCCATGATTCTGTGGGGCATGGGGGTATCGCAGCACGTGCATGGTACCGACAACGCCCGCTGTCTGATTGCGCTCAGTATGGTGACTGGCCAGATCGGCAGAAGAGGCACCGGCTTGCATCCATTGCGTGGCCAGAACAACGTGCAGGGGGCTTCCGATGTCGGTTTGATTCCAATGTGTTATCCGGATTATCAGCGGGTGGACGATCCCAAGGCACAGGCCAAGTTCGAGAAGTTCTGGGGGAAGCCACTAGACAGTAAACCGGGCCTCACCGTAGTGGAAATCATCGATGCGGCGTGCAGGGGGGAAATCCGGGGGATGTACATCCAGGGAGAAAACCCGGCCATGTCCGATCCCAACACCCATCATGCCCGCGAAGGGTTGGCAGCGCTGGAACATTTGATCGTGCAGGACATTTTCATGACGGAAACGGCTTTTTTTGCCGATGTCATTCTGCCGGCTTCCGCATATCCCGAGAAGACGGGTACGTTTACCAATACCGATCGTCTGGTGCAACTGGGCCGTCAGGCCATTGAGCCGCCGGGTGATGCACGGCAGGACCTGTGGATCATTCAGGAAATCGCCCGCCGACTCGGGCTGGATTGGAACTATACCAGCGCACGCGATGTATTCGAGGAAATGCGTCTGGTCATGAAATCCATTTCTGGCATTACTTGGGAGCGATTGGAGAAAGAAAGTGCCGTCACCTATCCGTGTGAGCAGGAAGGGGATGCCGGACAGGAAGTGATTTTCACCGAAAGTTTCCCACGGCCGAATGGTCGTGCCCGCATCGTGCCGGTCGATATCATTCCTGCGGACGAGCGGCCAGATGCCGAATATCCATTCGTGTTGATCACGGGTCGACAACTCGAGCACTGGCACACTGGCTCGATGACACGCCGTGCTTCGGTGCTGGATGCCATCGAGCCGATTCCGACCGTCAGTGTGCATCCATTGGATCTGGACGCTATAGGGGCCGAGGCCGGCGATGTGTTGACTGTAGAATCACGGCGGGGCAAGGTGGCGTTGTATGCGCGCGCTGACGATGGCATCCCGCGCGGATCGGTGTTCATGCCATTTTGTTATTACGAGGCGGCCGCCAACAAATTGACCAACCAGGCACTCGATCCTTATGCCAAGATTGCGGAGGTCAAATACTGTGCGGTACGTGTGACCAAAGGAGGAGAACTCGGTCCGGAATGGGGGTATGCCAACGAGGCTGTCGCCACGGCCTAGTCTAACGACTTCAAATTTCAATGGATGCGTTGGTAGAGTCGGAAACTCTCGCGGCGATCAGTAGGGCGCCTGCCTTCCCAAATCAGACGCCAGTCGGGTCCCGGCTCGATTCTTTCCATTCCGCGCTCATGCTGGATCAGATAAAGATCACACCCCATCATGCTTTGGGTGATTTCGAAGCGCTGGATACGTACGTTGGCATGATAGTCCAGAGCGGCGCGTTGTGTTTCGCCTATGTTGCGCCCGATGATGCATGCATAATGAGCGGGCAGCGCTTTGCGTAACGATTCGAATGCCCCAGCATAGCTTTTGGCAGCGTCCAGCCAAGGCAACCAAAGTGTCATGAGGAGCCCCCACGCCAGGGTCATGCCCACCGCCCAATCCGTGACGGCTGCGCGGTTGCTGCGCTTGTTGGCTTTGAATACCACTGCGGCCCAGATGGCAGTGATGGCGCAAGCGAGCAGGAAAGCAAGCCAGTCGAAATGGGGCACGTAGGTCGGCGATAGTTTGTGCATGCGCATGGCAAGCCGCGTGGGGACCCCGCTCACCATGGCAAACCATCCCAGCCAGACCAGAAAACCCAATGTACCGAACAACATGATACCAAACCAGTCGAGTGCGCTGGCCGCACCTCGGCGCAGGGTATCCACGGCAGGGGTGGCGAGCATTGCGAGCGGCAGCAGCAAGGGGAGGGCGTGGATATCGCGATTATCGGCACCGATGCTGAGCGCGACGAACATCACCAGGAAATAGAGCAGCGCAAGTTGAATGGATGGATGGTCCGGTCGCATGCGCCAAAGCGCCCACGCTGCCAGTGGCAAGGCCGGCCATGCATACCAGCTCAAGGTCTTGGCGAAATAAGCAAAGTTGAGTTCCCCCGTATTTTGGGAAGCAAGCCATGCTTTGAATATTTCCGGAGCCTGCTGTTTGAGGCCGGCTAGCCATGGCGCGATCCAGGGTAGCGCGGCGACGCAAGCAATCAGCAGGACCCCTAAATAAGAAGCACGACGCCAGTGGCAAAACAGCAAGGGAAGTAGCAAAGCGGTGATGGCCGCGATTTCGGCCGGCAACGGGCCTTTGGCCAGAAATCCGATGCCCGCGCCGGTGCCCAGGATCAGGCCGGCACGCAACGGCTTGCGCGGTGTCAAGGCCAGCCCGTAGAACACGAGGGCATAGCCGGTGAGACCGGCGACGTCCGGATTGAGCGTGTGGGCCGAGAATACCAGGCCGATCGAGCCCAGGAAAATCAGGGTGGCTTGCCGCCCACAACCTGCACCCCACAATTCGCGCCCGGTCAATCCCACCAGCACCAGCGTGATGGCCATCCACAGGCCGGTGGCGAGGCGTGCCGCATCGTGGAAGGGTAATAGTGGCGTGAACAAAGATGCAAAAGCTGCAGCCGACAGGTAGTAGAGCGGCGGTTTTTTCGAGAACGGCTCACCTGCCATGGCCGGCGCGAGCCAGTCTCCGCCTTCGTGGAAATGCTTGATGACGCTGATGGTTTGCAACTCGTCGGGTTTCCATGGGTTGTGCCCAACCAGACCGATGATGATCCAGATGCCGCAAAGTAGCAGCAGTAGGTGAACCTTGGCCCGTTCGCCAAGGCGGGGTCTAGGGGTGGCAAATACCGACTGCCAGTCGTGCTCGAGTTCGATCGACACGTCACATTTCCAGCGGGTTCAAATTATTTACCTGTGCGGCGTGGGATGTGTAACCCGTCATGACGGGAACAATTCTAGCAAACAAAAAAGGCAGCCAAAGCTGCCTTTGAGGGCATTGCCGTAAGCGATTACATGCCATACTTTTGGCGAAATTTTTCGACACGGCCAGCGGTGTCCACGATTTTTTGCTTGCCCGTGTAAAACGGGTGACATTGGGAACACACTTCGATGTGCAAGTCCTTGCAAATGGTCGAACGGGTTTTGAATGTGTTGCCGCAACTGCATGTCACGGTGATTTCCTGATAGTCAGGGTGAATGTCGGGTTTCATGCTCTGATATCCTTCAGGCGCTATTATGCAAAAACGTAAATTATCGATGAAGGAGAAAAATAATTCAAGGCTGAGCACTTTCTCGACGCGTACCCATTGCCGTCATACGGGGTTCTCAATGTCAATGAAGTGATGGTCCAACCCAAAACGCTCGGCGAGATAATCGCCAAGTGCCTGTATACCATAGCGTTCTGTGGCATGATGGCCGGCGGCGATGAAAGCTACCCCAGTTTCACGCGCCAGATGGAAGGTGCGCTCAGACACTTCACCGGTGAGAAAAACATCTACCCCAAGTTCCGCTGCTTGTTCCAACAAATCCTGTGCGGCGCCGCTGCACCAGGCGATACGGTGCATCGTGGCACCTGGATTTCCAATGACCAGTGGCGTGCGCCGTAATACCCGTGCAATACGCATGGACAACTGCTTAAGCGTACAGGGTTCGGTCATTTCGCCATAGGCCGCGATTTGCTGGTCTGCAAACCAACCTTGGATCTCAAAGCCCAATTTGACTGCAAGCTGGGCATTGTTGCCCAATTCGGGGTGTGCATCCAGTGGCAAGTGGTAAGCGATCAGGTTGATGTCATGCTCGAGCAAGAGCTTGATGCGATTACGTTTGATCCCGACCACGCGAGCATCCTCACTTTTCCAGAACCAGCCATGGTGCACCAGTACGGCATCGGCGCCAACCTGGACTGCGGCTTTTAGCAAGGCTTCACAAGCGGAAACCCCGCTGACCAGTGTATGTACCTGCCGCCGCCCTCCGACTTGGAGACCATTCGGGCAATAGTCACGAAAGCGGCCGACATCCAGGAGTTGTCCTGTATAATCCAATAATCTGTTGATTTCCATGTGCATATCCTAGAGTTTTGTCCAACGTATTCGATGTTGGGATCTCGGGTTAGACATTTCACGCCGTAGCGCGAGCCCGCCTTGGAAATTCACGAGTGGATCAGGTTGGATGATGAAAAAATTCTGGCTCATTTTTGCTCAAGGTGTGACGGTTAGCCTGGCGATCTTGTTCGTGCTGCGTATTTTTTACCCGGAACTGCTGCCTGTTGCTCGAGAGCGTGTGGTTGAGGTCAGACAGGTGGTCAGTCAGCCCCAACCGGCGATTCAAGGGAGCTACCGCCGAGCGGCGCAGGTGGCCATGCCCTCGGTCGTCAACATATTCACCAGCAAGCAGGTCACGCGCTCGATCGATCCACGCTTCAATGACCCACTATTTTGGCATTTTTTCGGTGAACCGGACGATACGCCACAACGTGAAAGCAGTTTGGGCTCTGGCGTCATCGTCAGTCCACAGGGCCTGATCCTTACCAATCACCATGTGGTCGAGGCCGCCGACGAAATCGAGGTGGCGCTGGCCGATGGGCGTACTTTGCCGGCCACGGTAGTGGGGACCGACCCGGAAACCGATTTGGCCGTCATCCGTGTCGAGGCCAAGAATCTACCCGCCATTACTTTCGGGCGTTCGGATCAACTGGCGGTGGGAGACATCGTTTTGGCCATCGGTAATCCGTTCGGTGTGGGGCAGACCGTGACCCAAGGCATTGTCAGCGCGTTGGGGCGCAACCATTTGGGTATCAATACGTTCGAGAATTTCATCCAGACCGATGCACCGATCAATCCAGGCAACTCAGGGGGGGCGCTGGTGAATCTGGAAGGGCACCTGGTGGGGATCAACAGTGCCATTTATTCACGTAGTGGAGGCTCGATGGGAATAGGTTTTGCCATTCCGGTCAGCCTGGCACAGCAAGTGATGGAACAGATCGTACGACAAGGGAGCGTCATACGTGGCTGGATAGGCGTGGAAGCACAAGACATTACGCCGGAGCTCGCCGAATCTTTTCGGCTTCCGGAGGCTCGGGGGGCCCTGATCGCAGGTGTGCTGCGCGGAGGACCTGCTGACAAGGCAGGGGTGCGTCCTGGTGACGTGCTGGTGGAAATCAATGGGCGTAAGGTTCTGGATTCATCCAGCATGCTCAATCTGGTGGCCGCTCTGAAACCCAATACCACGGCTACGCTCACGGTGTGGCGCAACGGCAGGGAATTGATATTGACGGCGACCGTCGGACGCAGGCCCAAGCCAGAAACGATGCGGTGAAATCAATCCCGGTGGGCTTTGTGCAGGAGCTGGGCAGCTACGATGCCCGCTTCATAGAGCAGCCACAGGGGAACCGCCAGCATGACTTGCGATACCACGTCTGGCGGCGTAAAAATGGCACCAATGACGAATGCGCCGACGATCACATAGGCCCGCGCCTGTCTCAACTGGGCGACGTCGACCATACCGAGATGGACCAGGATCACCACTAGCACCGGGACTTCGAAAGCCACACCAAAAGCCAAAAACATGGTGATGGTGAAATCAAGATAGTTTTCGATGTCCGTCATTACCATCACGCCCTGCGGCGCCACCCCGACGATGAAACCGAACACGACCGGAAACACGACAAAATAGGCGAACGCCATGCCTGCGAGAAACAGCAGGGTGCTGGAGATCACCAGCGGCAGGACGAGGCGCTTTTCGTGCGCATACAGGCCCGGAGCGATGAAACTCCATATTTGATGAAGCATATAAGGCAGGGAGAGCACCAAGGCAGCCAGCATCGCTACTTTCATGGGAACGAAGAATGGCGTGGTGACTGCGGTGGCAATCAGCTTACCACCGGCTGGCAGCTGGGCCAGCAAAGGTTTCGCAAGCAGGGTGTAAAGCTGGTTGGAGAAAGGGAATAGACAAACGAAAGCCAGCAAGAAACCCATCAGCATGCGTAACAGTCGGCTGCGCAGCTCCACCAAGTGAGAGATGAAACTGTCTTCTTGCGAACTCACGAAGATTCAGGCTTTTCGGGAGCGGCGGGCTGCAGCGTCGATTCCACCGCTGACTCGGCTCGAGCCGTTGCGTTGTCGATTTCCGTTTGAACGGACAGGATACTGTGGCGAACCTCTTGCTCCAGCCGGCGTGTTTCCTCCAAGCGCAACTCGCGTTCTATGTCGGCCTTCACGGTGGCAACATAACGCTGGAGTCGGCCGACCAGAGCGCCCAGCATGCGTGCAACCTGGGGAAGTTTCTGTGGGCCGATGACGATCAGCGCGACGACGACGATCACGAGGATTTCGGAAAAGGCGACGTCGAACATGCCATGATCACTCGCTCGTAGGCACCCGTCACTGGTGTTTGGAATGTTGCGTCATTTCACCTTGTTGGGTTTGCCCGCGCTGGTCTTCCACCCTGGGGGGAACCTGCTCATCGCGCATGGCGTCCTTGAAACCCTTGATGGCGCTTCCTAGATCGCTGCCGATGTTGCGTAGCTTTTTGGTCCCGAATACCAGCAGGACGACCAACAACACGACGAGCCAATGCCAGATACTGAACGAGCCCATGATGTTTCTCCTAAACTTTCGGTAGCGTGGTTCCGCCACCAAAGATGTGAATGTGCAGGTGGAATACTTCCTGACCGCCACCTTTGCCAGTATTGATCATGGTGCGAAAACCGGCATGCAGCCCTTGTTCCCTGGCCAAGCGTGCGCCCAGCGTCAGCATGCGTCCGAGTAATGCTTCATGGTCGGTACTACAATCGGAAAGGCTGGCGATATGCGTTTTGGGCACCACCAGAAAATGTACCGGTGCGATGGGCCGGATGTCATGGAAAGCAATGACACCATCATCCTCGTACAATTTCTTGCTCGGCAGGCTACCGGCTACAATTCTGCAAAAAATACAGTCTGACATCTAGTTCTCCTTGCGTGCGGCCTTTTCCTCGATGCCGGACAACCCTTCGCGCCGTGCCAGCTCGTTCAATACATCATTCGGGTGCAGGCCGGCATGAGCCAGCATCACCAAGGTATGAAACCACAAGTCGGCGGTTTCATGGATGATCTGCGACGGATCGCCATTCTTGGCGGCCAGGATGGTTTCCGCTGCTTCCTCGCCAATTTTTTTCAGAATGGCATCCGTGCCCTTGGCGTAGAGCCTGGCCACATAGGACGTTTCCGGGTTGGCGCTCTTGCGCGCTTCCAGCGTCGTCGCGAGGCGGTCTAAAAGTTCATTCATGGCGGTAGATCTCGTCGGGGTTTTTCAGCACCGGTTGATCCGCTACCCATGCCTTGCCTTCCAGTTTCTGGAAAAAGCAGCTATGGCGTCCGGTATGGCAGGCGATGCCGCCCACCTGCTCCACGGTGAGCAGGATGGCGTCGGCGTCACAGTCGAGACGGATTTCCTTGACCAGTTGCACGTGACCGGATTCCTCGCCCTTGTGCCACAATTTTTTTCGGGAACGCGACCAGTATACTGCCTGACCGCTCTCGGCGGTGAGTTTGAGTGCCTCCCGGTTCATCCAGGCAAACATCAGGACCTTACCGGTGGCCGCTTCCTGGGTGATCACCGGCACCAGGCCGTCAGGCGTCCAGTTGACTATGTCGAGCCAACCGTCCGTCATCACAGTCTGACCTCGATGCCATGATCACGCATATAGCACTTGGCTTGTTCTATGGTGTATTCGCCAAAATGGAAAATGCTGGCGGCCAGCACCGCATCGGCACCACCCTGTTTGATACCTTCGACCAGATGATCGAGAGTGCCCACACCTCCCGAGGCGATGATGGGGACTTCCACCGCATCGCTGATGGCACGGGTGAGTTCGAGGTCGAATCCGGATTTCGTTCCGTCACGGTCCATGCTCGTCAGCAGCAGTTCGCCCGCGCCGAGCCCGACCATTTTTTTCGCCCACTCCACCGCATCCAGCCCGGTGGGCTTGCGTCCACCGTGTGTATACACTTCCCAGCGGCCATCGACGCGTTTGGCATCGATGGCGACGACGATGCACTGCGTACCGAAATAGCCGGCGGCTTCGGCCACCAATTGCGGATTGACCACGGCGGCGGTATTGATGCTGACCTTGTCGGCGCCGGCATTGAGCAGGTTGCGCACGTCCTCGACGGCGCGCACGCCCCCCCCCACCGTGAGTGGGATGAACACCTGTGAAGCGACCTCCTCGATGATGTGGAAGATGAGGCCGCGATTGTCGGAACTGGCGGTGATGTCGAGAAAGGTGAGCTCGTCCGCGCCCTGCTCATCGTAGCGGCGCGCGATTTCCACCGGGTCGCCGGCATCACGCAGTTCGACGAAGTTGACCCCTTTGACCACTCGGCCATCGGTGACGTCCAAACAGGGGATGATGCGTTTGGCTAAGCCCATGGAAATCCCACATCACGGCATATCTTACGCGGCGTCAGCAGCATTCTGCGATTTCGTGGTCGAGTCATCGCGTCAGTTCGTCTGCCAAAGCCTGGGCTTGGGCGAAATCCAGTGTGCCTTCGTATAGGGCGCGGCCGGCGATGGCTCCCATGATGCCTTCCTCTTCCGCGGCACACAGGCGCCTTACGTCTTCCAGATCGGTGATGCCGCCACTGGCGATGACCGGAATGTGTAGCCCGCGCGCCAAGGCGACGGTCGCCTCGATATTGATGCCGGTGAGCATACCGTCACGCCCGATGTCCGTGTAGACCACGGCTTCTACACCGTAGCCTTCGAACTTCTGCGCCAAGTCCAGCACATCATGACCGGTCAGCTTGGACCAGCCATCGACTGCCACTTTGCCATCCTTGGCGTCTAGGCCGACGATGATATGCCCGGGGAAGGCATCGCAGGCCTCGTGCAGGAAGCCGGGGTTTTTCACCGCCGCCGTGCCGATGATCACATAGCTGATACCATCGTCGAGATAGCGCTCGATGGTATCGAGGTCGCGGATCCCTCCGCCCAGCTGGATGGGAATCTCACCCCCCACGGCATCGACGATGGCTTTGATGGCATTTTCATTCACTGGCTTGCCGGCAAAGGCACCATTCAGATCGACCAAATGCAAGCGCCGCGCCCCCTGTTCGAGCCAGGTTTCGGCCATGGCAGCAGGATCTTCCGAAAATACGGTGGCGTCTTCCATGACGCCTTGCTTGAGGCGTACACAATGACCATCTTTGAGATCGATCGCGGGAATGATCAACATGGTAAGTTCACCAATTTCCGTCCCAGTTGACGAAGTTGTAGAGCAATGACAACCCGGCCTGTTGACTCTTTTCCGGATGAAACTGTACGGCAAAAACGTTGCCACGCGCAACCGCGCTGGCAAAGCGGAAAGGGTATTCGGTCCAGGCAGCGACTAGTGTGGGGTCAGCGGGGTCGACGTAATAACTGTGCACGAAATAGAACCGTGCATCTCTCGGAATGCCGGCCCACAAGGGATGGGCGAGGGTCTGATAGACCTGGTTCCATCCCATGTGCGGCACTTTTAGCTTGGCACCGGTGGCATCTTGCATGCCCAGCGGGAAGCGACGCACTCGCCCGGGCAGTATGCCAAGGCCATCCACGTCCCCTTCCTCACTGTGTTCGAACAAAAGTTGCTGGCCGATGCAGATGCCGAGAAATGGCTTGCTGGATGCGGCCTCGATCACGGCACCCCGCAGACCACGCGAATCCAGCTCACGTATGCAGTCCGGCATGGCTCCTTGGCCGGGAAAGACCACACGCTTGGCAGATGCAATGAGTGTGGGATCACTGGTCACGACCACCGTTTGCTCGTTAGCCACGTGTGACAGTGCCTGCGCCACCGAGCGCAGGTTACCCATGCCATAATCTACGACTGCGATGTCAGCCATGAGGGAACCGCAACAGCGCCGTGAATCGCCTCGCCTACAGCGTTCCTTTAGTCGATGGCATGGCCCCTGCCATGCGTGGATCATACTCCACGGCCATGCGCAGTGCCCGACCAAAAGCCTTGAACACGGTTTCGGCCTGGTGGTGCGCGTTGCTGCCACGCAGGTTGTCGACATGCAGTGTGATCAAGGCGTGGTTGACGAAGCCCTGGAAAAACTCATGAATCAGGTCGACGTCGAAGTCGCCGATACGGGCGCGGCGGAATTCGACCTCGTAGACCAATTCCGGCCGACCGGAAATGTCGACGACCACTCTGGACAGCGCTTCGTCCAGCGGCACATAGGCATGGCCGTAGCGACGGATGCCCTTTTTATCGGCAATGGCTTGGGCGAACGCCTGGCCCAGTGTGATGCCGATGTCCTCCACCGTGTGGTGGGCGTCGATGTGCAGATCACCCTGAGCGTGGATGGTGATGTCCATCAGGCCATGGCGTGCGATCTGGTCCAACATGTGATCGAGAAAGCCCAGACCGGTCGAGAATTCCGCCTTGCCGGAGCCATCTAGATTGATGGCAGCGGTGACTTGCGTCTCCAGGGTGTTGCGGGTGATTTGGGCGCTGCGCATGGTCATCAGGGACAGATTGGTCGTTGCATTCTAACTCAAAATTTCTCGCAGCGCGGAAACCAGTGTATCGCACTGCTCATCCGTGCCGACGGTGATGCGCATGAACGGCGCAATGCGGGCCGGCGTGCGGAAATGCCGGACGATGATGCTGCGTTCGCGCAGCCGGGCGGTCAGCGCTGCGCCATCATGGCCGGGGTGGCGTGCCAGGATGAAGTTTGCGGCCGAAGGCAGCACCACGAAGCCCAGTTGCGCCAATGCTCCCACCAGCCGCTCGCGGCTGGCGACGACTTTGCTGCGGGTTTCCTCGAAATGCGCGTCATCTTCTAGTGCAGCCACGGCACCGGCTTGGGCGAAGCGATCCAGCGGGTAGGAGTTGAAACTGTCTTTGACGCGTATCAACGCTTCGATGAGGTCGGCATGGCCGAGGGCGTAACCTACGCGCAGCCCGGCCAGGGAGCGTGATTTGGACAGGGTGTGTACCACCAGCAGGTTGGGGTAGTGGTGGACCAATGGCGCGACGGATTCGCCACCGAAATCGATATAGGCCTCGTCCACCAGCACGACGGAATCCGGGTTCGCCTGCAGCAGGCGCTCGATTTCGGCGCGCGGCAGCGCACAGCCGGTGGGGGCATTGGGGTTGGGAAAGACGATGCCGCCGTTGGGCCGGCAGTAATCCTCCACCCGTATGAGAAAATCTTCCGTGAGCGCCACTTCTTCGAACGCGATGCCATACAGCCGGCAGTACACCGGATAAAAACTGTAGGTGATGTCCGGGAATAGTACCGGTAGATCATGCTTGAGCAGGGCCTGGAAGGCGTGCGCGAGCACTTCGTCCGAACCGTTGCCGACGAAGACATTGGCCGGCTGCAATCCGAAGCGGCCGGCGATGACCTGCCGCAGGCGGCTGCTGTCAGGGTCGGGATAGAGCCGCAGGGTGTCGCCGATCTCTGCCTGCAGTGCGGCCAGCACTTTCGGGCTCGGCCCGTAGGGGTTTTCGTTGGTATTGAGCTTGACCAGGCTGGTGAGCTTGGGCTGCTCGCCCGGCACATAGGGGATCAGCCCGTGGACCACCGGACTCCAGTAGCGGCTCATGGCTTCAAGCGGTATTCCGCGGAACGTGCGTGTGCCTGCAGCCCTTCCCCATGGGCGAGCGTGCTGGCGATCCTGCCCAAGGTCTGCGCACCGGCCTCCGATACCATGATGAGGCTGCTGCGCTTCTGGAAATCGTACACGCCGAGTGGCGAGGAAAAGCGCGCGGTGCGTGAGGTGGGCAGCACGTGGTTGGGTCCGGCGCAGTAATCGCCCAGCGACTCGCAGGTCTGACGGCCCATGAAGATGGCGCCGGCATGCCGGATTTTCTGGCTGAGCGCCATCGGATCGTCCACCGACAGCTCCAGATGTTCGGGCGCGATGTAGTTGGCGATTTGCGCCGCCTCGTCGAGGTCGCGTACCTGGATCAGTGCACCACGTCCTTCGAGCGCAGCGGCGATGATGTCCCTGCGCGGCATTTCGGGCAGCAGCCGGTCGATGCTGGCGGCCACGCGGTCGATGAAGTCCTGGTCGGGACAGAGCAGGATGGCCTGCGCCAGCTCGTCATGCTCGGCTTGCGAGAACAGGTCCATGGCGACCCAGTCCGGATCGGTGTTGCCATCGCAGATGATGAGGATCTCCGACGGGCCGGCCACCATGTCGATGCCCACCACGCCGAAAACGCGTCTTTTGGCGGCCGCGACATAGGCGTTGCCGGGGCCGACGATCTTGTCCACCTGGGGCACGGTCCGGGTGCCATAGGCCAGCGCGCCCACGGCCTGGGCGCCGCCGATGCAGAATACGCGATCGACCCCGCATACGGCCGCGGCAGCCAGCACCAGCGGGTTTTTCTCACCGCCCGGCGTCGGCACCACCATGATCAGTTCCTTGACGCCGGCCACTTTGGCGGGGATCGCATTCATCAACACGGAGGATGGATAGGCGGCCTTGCCGCCCGGCACATAGAGGCCAACGCGATCCAGTGCGGTGACCTGCTGGCCGAGCATGGTGCCGTCCTCTTCGGTGTAGGTCCAGGACTGGATCAGCTGCTTTTCGTGATAAAGACGAATGCGGTCGGCCGCGGCTTCGAGCGCCTCGCGCTGGTCGGTGGGAAGCGACCCCAACGCCTCGGCGAGGCGCGCCTGCGGCAATTCCAGATCGGCTAGCTGGTTGGCACTGACGCGATCGAAGCGCTGCGTGTATTCCAATACGGCGGCATCACCGCGCTTTTTCACGTCGTCGAGGATTTCGGCCACCACTGCATCGATCCTGTCATCTTGTGCACCCTCGAAGGCCAGCAGCTGATGCAATGCCGCTTCGAAGGTGGGTTCGGTGGTGGAATAGCGTCGGATTTTCAGCATGGCTAGACTTTCTGGTGCACGACTTCTGCAAACGTATCGATGATGGGTTGAATCTGCTGCCGCTTGAGCTTGAGTGCGGCCTGGTTGACCACGAGGCGGGAACTGATCGGCATGATTTCCTCCACGGCAACCAGGTGGTTGGCGCGCAGCGTGCTGCCAGTGCTCACCAGGTCGACAATGGCATCGGCCAAGCCGACCAGTGGAGCAAGCTCCATGGAGCCATAGAGTTTGATGAGATCGACATGCATGCCTTTGCCGGCAAAATGCTCGCGCGCGGTTTTCACGTATTTGGTGGCGACCTTCAGCCTGGCCCCACTGCGCACGCAGCCGGCGTAGTCGAAACCTTCACGTACCGCCACCATCATGCGGCAGCGAGCGATTTTCAGGTCCAAGGGTTGGTACAGTCCTGCGCCACCATGCTCGCAGAGCACGTCCTTGCCGGCGATACCGAGATCGGCCGCACCGTTCTGCACGTAGGTCGGCACGTCGGCAGCGCGTACGATGATGAGGCGCACGTCATCCTGGTTGGTGGCGATGATGAGCTTGCGTGAGGATTCGGGATCCTCGTTCGGCGTGATGCCGGCAGCCGCCAGCAACGGCAGGGTTTCCTCGAAGATACGGCCTTTGGACAAGGCGATCGTGATCATTATTTCGGCCTGGTTCAAGCTTTACGGGTTATCGACGCGCCCAGCGCGGACAGTTTCTCCTCGATGCGTTCATAGCCGCGATCCAGGTGATAGATGCGCTCGATGATGGTCTCACCTTCCGCCACCAGTCCGGCAATCACCAGACTGGCCGAGGCGCGCAGGTCGGTCGCCATCACGGTCGCCCCCTGCAGCCGATCGGTCCCGGTCACCACGGCAGTATTGCCGTCGATACGGATGTCGGCACCGAGGCGTTGCAATTCTACCGCATGCAAGAAGCGATTTTCGAATATCGTTTCCCGGATCACGGCAGTCCCCTCGGCGACGGTGTTGATGGCCATGAATTGCGCCTGCATGTCGGTGGGAAAGGCTGGATAAGGCGCAGTGCGGACCGATACGGCCTTGAGCCGTTTGGGGGCTTTCAGCATCAGTGATTCTTGGGTGGCCGTCTTTTCGCTGGTGATTTCGCATCCAGCATCCATCAGCTTGTCCACCACTACGTCGAGATGGCCGGCAGAAGCGCCGATCAGACGCACTTCGCCACCAGTGACTGCGGCTGCACACAGGTAGGTGCCGGTTTCGATGCGATCCGGCATGATGCGGTGGGTGGTGCCGTGCAGCCTGTCCACACCGCGAACGCGGATGACATCGGTGCCCGCGCCGGAAATCTGCGCCCCCATGGCGATCAGGCACTGGGCGAGGTCGACGACTTCCGGCTCGCGCGCGGCGTTTTCGATCACCGTCTCCCCTTCTGCCAGGCAAGCGGCCATCATCAGATTTTCCGTGCCGGTCACGGTGACCATGTCGGTGAACAGACGTGTTCCTTTGAGCCGACCAGCCCGCGCGTGAATATAACCATGTTCCATGGTGATTTCGGCACCCATGGCCTGCAATCCCTTGATGTGCTGGTCGACCGGACGCGCACCGATGGCGCAACCACCTGGCAGTGAAACGCGGGCATCACCGCACCGTGCGGTGAGTGGACCCAACACCAAGATGGAAGCGCGCATGGTCTTGACCAGCTCGTAGGGGGCCACCGGGTTGTGGAGGCCGGAGGCGTCGAGCGTCACACGGTCTCCATCCTGCATCACCTCGACCCCCATTTGTGCCAGCAGCTTGAGCATGGTGCCGATGTCGTTGAGCGCCGGCACGTTGGTCAGCGTCAAGGGTTCTCGCGTCAGCAGCGCCGCCGTCAGTAGCGGCAGGGCGGCATTTTTGGCCCCGGAGATAGGGATTTCTCCGTGCAGGCGCTTGCCTCCCTGGATGACCAGTTTGTCCATCAGAGACCGGCTTCCCGCAACATTTTTTGCAATTCGCCCGATTGATAAAGCTCACGCATGATGTCGGCCCCCCCAATGAACTCGCCGTTGATGTAGAGCTGCGGGATGGTCGGCCAGTTGGCATAGACCTTGATGCCTTCGCGGATGTCCGGGTGTTGCAGCACATCCACTGCCAGATAGTTCGTCACCCCGCACGCCTTGAGAATCTGTGCCGCCACGCCGGAAAATCCGCATTGCGGAAACTGCGGCGTGCCCTTCATGTAAAGCACCACTGGGTGACTGGTGACTTGTTGCCGTATCGTTTCTTGAACATCCATGGTCATTGTTCCTCGGTCAATTCCTGGCTGCTTTGTGCCCACGCCTGCGGCGTAAAGGTACGCAGGGACAAGGCATGGATTTCGTTGCGCATGCGATCCCCCAGCGCCTGATACACCAGCTGATGCTGCTGGACCATACGCTTGCCTTCGAAGAGCGGACTCACCACCACGGCCTCGAAATGCTGGCCATCGTTGCCATGCACGACGACGTAATCACATGGCAGACCTTGACGGATATAGTCTTCTACCTGTTTTGCAGTGGGCATTTCAACCTCTCAACTTATAGCCACTTCTGAGCATTATCAAGGTGACCCATGATAAGACGCAGAAGCTGGTCGCCACAACGGCGAGACTAAGCCATGGGGAGACATCGCTCAAGCCAAAAAAACCGTAACGGAATCCATCAATCACATAAAAAAACGGGTTCAAGTGGGAGACTTGCTGCCAAAATGGTGGGAGTGAGTGAATCGAATAGAACACCCCGGATAGAAATGAGAGCGGCATGATGATGAAATTCTGGAAAGCCGCCATTTGATCGAACTTGTCCGCCCATATGCCGGCAATGATACCCATCGCCCCCATCATGGCACACCCTGAAATGGCAAACAGCAGCATGATCAAGGGGTGATGCAAAGGCGGCAAGGCATAGAATATCGACACCAGGTAAACCCCTAGGCCCACCACCAGACCGCGTATCACGGCAGCGACCAGAAAGGCGATGAAGAATTCCCAATAGGACAAAGGGGTCAACAGCAAAAACACGATATTGCCCATCACCTTGGATTGGATCAAGCTGGACGAGCTATTGGCAAAGCTGTTTTGCAGCATCGACATCATCACCAGCCCCGGGATGAGAAAAGCCGTGTAACTGATACCTGGATAAACCTGCACTCTTTCTTCCAACACATGGGAAAAAATCAGTAAGTAAAGCAGGGCCGTGATGACAGGTGCCGCAATGGTCTGGAAGCTCACTTTCCAGAAGCGCAGGATTTCTTTTTTGAGCAAGGTCCACAAGCCGATCATTGTCGTACGAGCTCTACAAAAACATCCTCGAGGTCCGCCTCCACGAGTTGCAAGTCTTCCACACGCACTCCAGCAGTGCGCAATTTCGCCAACACCCCTTCCAACGCAGCCGTTTCCTGCAAGGCAAGGGTATATACGTCATTTTCTTGGCTACGTAAGAGAGGTTGTAATTCTGCTGGGAGAGACGGCGGATCGAGACGCAGGCGCAGACTTTTGCGCGAATAGCGTTCCAGCAGGTTGCGGGTGGAATCGAGCGCGACGAGCTCGCCCTGTTTGAGCATGCCGACGCGTGAGCACAAGGTTTCCGCCTCTTCCAGATAATGGGTGGTGAGAATGATGGTGGTTCCTTCCCGGTTGAGACGTTTGATGAATTCCCACAACATCTGGCGCAATTCCACGTCCACTCCGGCGGTGGGCTCGTCCAGCACCAGCACTTGGGGTTTGTGAGCCAACGCCTGCGCGATGAGCGCGCGACGTTTCATGCCGCCTGACAGCGCGCGCATGTTGGTGCCAGCCTTGTCGGCCAGCCCCAGGCCCTCCAGCACCTCGTCGATCCAGGGATGGTTTTCCTTGCCACAGCCGAAATAGCCGGCCTGGAAACGCAACATTTCGCGCACATTGAAAAACGGATCGAACACCAGTTCTTGCGGCACTACGCCCAGCGCCTTTCTGGCGGCGCGATAGTCGGATACCACGTCGTGGCCGAGCACCGACAATTTGCCCGAAGTCGGGCGCAGCAGGCCGGCCAACAGGTTGATCAAGGTGGATTTGCCAGCGCCGTTCGGTCCCAGCAAGGCAAAGAATTCTCCTTGTTCGATGGTCAAGTCGATGCCACGCAAGGCATGCAACTTGCCGAAATACTTGTGTACTTGTTCGATCTGGATGGCAGGGAGCATGGACAAGGACCGGAATGCACGCCGGCCGAACGATCAGTGGTCGGTCGCTTTCAGGGGAATCAGGTCCAAGGCGCCGTATAACGTCGCGAGACTGACGAGGGATGGTGGAAGGTGGGTGAACACGACGGTACCATTGCGCTTCCTGGCGTGTCGTATCCATTCGAAGATCAAACCCAGTGCAGCTGAATCGACATCTGGGACCTCCCCCAAGTCGATCTGGGTTTCACCTTCACCCAACAAGACAGTACCGGCATCTAGTAGCGCTGACGCCGTTTCCATGTTCATGGCTACAGTCACCCGCAGTGTATTGCCGTGGCGCGTGATCATCCTTGTTTCTTAGGCTCTACGACCGTTCCGCTCTTGTTTTTTTCCGCAATACGCTGAATCAAACCGGCGATATCCGTCTGTTTGAGCTCATTGGCAAATTGACCACGATAGTTCGTCACCAAGCTGACCCCCTCGATGGTGACATCCACGACCTTCCAGGCATCGCCAACCAATTTCAGCGTATAGTCTACCGGCAACGGTGGGCCACCTGGCTGGATGATCTGGGTCTTCACCGTGACACGAGTGTCACTCGGTTCGGCGCGTAATGGCTTGTATTCGATGGTCTGGTTGCGGTATTTGGCCAAGGCCGAAGCGTAGGTGCGCACCAGTAAGGTACGGAATTCCGTTACGAATTGAGCCTGCTGCTCTTTGGAGGCTTCGCGCCAGTTCTTGCCCAACACCGCACGCGACATGGCCTCGAAATCAAAGTGTGGCAGGATTTTTTCCTCTGCCAGCGCCGTGATTTTTTTCAAATCCCCCGACTGGATGTCTTTGTCTTTTTTGATGATTTCCAACACCTCGGAGGTCGTGTTTTTGACCAACACATCTGGCGCAATGGTTTGTCCCCAGGCCATTCCTGAAAGGAAAACCCAGGCCAATCCAACTATCCACTTGCTCAATTTCATGTGTTACTCCACCGTTTTGTTTTCGCTTTTGGCACTCGGAGCAGTACTACTTTCCGAGGCTTTGCTGTACAGGAATTGGCTGATCAGTTTCTCGAGAACAACGGCGCCTTGTGTTTGTTCTATTTTATCACCATTCTTGAGCATTTCTTCTTCACCCCCTGCTTCCAGTCCTACGTACTGCTCTCCCAATAAGCCGGAGGTAAAGATGGCCGCAATGGTGTCTTTGGGAAACTGGTAGCGGGTGTCGATATCCAGCGCCACCAAGGCTTCGAATTTTTTGTTGTCGAAACTGATATCGGCTACCCGTCCGACCACCACGCCAGAGCTTTTGACGGGAGCACGCACTTTGAGCCCGCCGATGTTGTTGTAATAGGCATATACGCGATAGGTTGGACCCAGATGGGTGGAGGTGAGGTTGCCCACTTTCATGGCCAGACCGATCATCGCGGCAATGCCCACCGCGACGAAAATGCCGACCCATAAATCCCATGTTGTCCGATTCATTGATCCTGCTCCCTCAAGGACTAATCATGAACGAAGTTAAGACGAAATCCAGCCCCAGTACCGCCAAGGAGGAATTGACGACGGTGCGCGTGGTGGCGCGGCTGACCCCTTCTGCCGTAGGCGGGGCATCATATCCTTCGAACAGGGCGATGATGGTGCAAGCAACGCCGAACACACAGCTTTTGATGACACCGTTGACGATGTCTTCGTGAAAATCCACATTGGCCTGCATCTGCGACCAGAAAGCGCCATCATCGATGCCGATCAGAGGCACGGCCACCAGGTAGCCACCAAAGACGCCCATCATGGAAAACAGTGCGGCCAAAAGTGGCATTGAGATCACCCCGGCCCAGAAGCGTGGTGCCACCACTCGTGCGATCGGATTGACTGCCATCATTTCCATGGCGGACAGCTGCTCGGTGGCTTTCATCAAGCCGATTTCAGCAGTGATGGCGGTCCCTGCGCGTCCGGCGAACAACAAGGCGGTGACGACGGGCCCGAGCTCGCGCACCAGGGAAAGTGCCACCAGTACGCCTACCGCTTCTGCGGAACCGTATTTCTGCAAAGTGTTGTATCCCTGCAATCCCAGTACCATGCCTACGAACAACGCCGACACCAGGATGATGATGAGCGAGAGTACGCCGGTGAAGTAGATTTCCTTGATCACCAAGTGGAATCGGCGCAGGCTTTCCCCAGACAGCGCCAAGGCTGTGATGAAAAAACGGGTTGCCACACCCAATCGCCACATACGGTCGATGACGCGATGACCGATCCCGCGCAATGATGTGTTCAAATGCTCAAGCATGAAGCAAATCTTGAAGGTAGTCGGGGGCTGCGTAGTGGAATGGTACGGGGCCGTCCGCTTCGCCATGCACGAATTGGTGCACGAACGGCAAGCACGATTCGCGCAGTTCTTTGGGCGAGCCTTCCGCTACCACGCGACCCTCGGAGACGAAATACACGTAGTCCACCATGGCAAAGGTTTCATGTACGTCGTGAGTGACCACGATGGAGGTCGCGCCCAGCGCATCGTTGAGTCGACGGATCAGGTTGACGATGACACCCATGGAGATTGGATCGAGTCCCGCGAATGGCTCATCGTACATGATGATGGCGGGGTCCAACGCAATGGCGCGGGCAAGTGCGACTCTACGCGCCATGCCCCCGGAAAGCTCTGCCGGCATCAGATCACGCGCCCCACGTAGCCCGACGGCGTTGAGTTTGAGCAATACCAGGTCGCGAATGATCGATTCCGGTAGGTTGGTGTGTTCGCGCAAGGGGAATGCCACATTGTCGAAAACGGATAGATCGGTGAACAATGCGCCGAATTGGAACAACATGCCCATCTTGCGGCGCAGACGGTAAATGCCCGCACTGTCTTGCTCATGCACCACCTGGCCTTCTACCCTGACACAGCCGGCCTGGGGTTTGAGCTGTCCTCCAATGAGGCGGAGCAGCGTCGTCTTGCCCGAGCCGGAACCTCCCATGATCGCGATCACCTTGCCGCGCGGAAAGCACATATTGATGCCTTGGTGCAGCAGGCGATTGTTATAGGAAAACGAGAGATTTTCGATCTCGACGATGTTTTCACTCATGGTCGGACCATTTTAATCGAAAAGCCGGCCCCTGTGGCGAAAGGATCTGGCTGCGATGTGCATGCTAAAATTAACATTGAAGCTGGCCAGACAGTCGCTGCCCGCCATACGGCGGGGAGAGGAAAGTCCGGGCTCCGCAGAGCAGGATGACGGCTAACGGCCGTACGCCGTGAGGCGAGGAACAGGGCCACAGAGACGAGTATGCCGTAAGGCGGACGTGAAACGCGGTAACCTCCATCCGGAGCAAGACCAAATAGGCCGGCGATAGCGTGGCTCGCGCTGCCGGCGGGTAGGTCGCTCGAGCCCTGGAGCAATCCAGGGCCTAGAGGAATGACTGTCCACGACAGAACCCGGCTTATCGGCCAGCTTCATCCTCAGGTTTTGGGCACTTCCGTTTTTCGAACTGAACACACCGTGAGCCATGTCCTCTCGGCGTGGACACTCCGTTTCATCATCCCACCCAATCCCCCGCTTTTTTTCACGTCTGCTATCCCACGACGTAACCACTTTTGCATTTCCTCCCTTGGCCATCTGGATGGCGACAAGGTTGTTCCAAGGGTTTGAATGCGACAAAAACTTTATAAACAACATTCAATAAGTCTTATATCTTATTGAATTATAAGTAATATAATTCGGCCGAATAAATGATGTAACTCTTTGACCGAAAAAGAGAAAACCTGCAAAAAAGCTTGCATTGCAATTTTTTTTTATCTATAGTGGGGAGAAGTGGGAGAAAGTGGGTTTTTGTGGGGATCGCTGGCTGGGGCTAAGGGCGGTCGGCGATCCTCTTCTTAAAACCCGGCAGGCAAGGGGTGACATGTTTCGCGGTGCAACGTCATTAAATCTCGATGCGAAAGGTAGATTGGTGGTGCCCAGCCGCTACCGCGACACGCTACTTGCCGAATCTTCCGGCCATGTCGTGCTGACGGCGCATCCCCACGGCTGTCTTTTGTTGTATCCGCAACCCGCTTGGGAGCCCATCCAAGCCAAGCTGATGTCTCTTTCCAGTTTTGATCGTCGCTCCAGCGCCGTGCAACGTTTATTGGTCGGTCATGCTGAGGACCTCGAGCTCGATGGTGCTGGTCGGCTGCTCGTTTCCCCCGTGTTACGCAAATTTGCTGGCATCGACAGACAGGCCATGTTGGTGGGGCAGGGGAGCCATTTCGAATTGTGGAGTATGGAAAACTGGAAAACCCAGATCGATCAAGCGTTGTCTGGTGAAGGCCTGGAGCTGCCTGCCGAGCTTGAAGGCTTTTCGTTGTGAGCCAGGATGTTCGGCACACGCCGGTGTTGTTGGATGAAGCGATTGCCGCATTGCGGGTGCAGCCAGAGGGGGTATACGTGGATGCGACGTTTGGCCGTGGTGGCCACAGTCGTGCAATCCTGGCAAGACTGGGAACAACGGGCAGGCTCATTGCCTTGGATCGGGACATGGCCGCGGTCGAGGCAGCCCAGCGGATCACGGACCCTCGTTTTACCATCGTACATAGCGCTTTTAGCGCAATGTCGCGTGTGTTGGAAAAAATGGGGATCAATCGGGTCGATGGGATGTTGTTCGACCTGGGCGTGTCATCACCACAAATCGAGGAGGCCGCGCGCGGGTTTAGTTTTCGCCAGGACGGCCCGCTGGATATGCGCATGGATCAAAGCCGCGGCCAGACGGCAGAGGAGTTTCTGGCGACTGTGTCCGAGCAACGGTTGAGGGAGGTCATCAGGGACTATGGTGAAGAACGGTTTGCTAAACAGATTGCAAGGGCGATTGTTGCGTTTCGCGCAGGTGGAGGGCGGCTTACGACGACACGGCAGCTTGCCGCGCTCGTGGCAGGTGCGATTCCCAAGGCCGAGCCTGGCCAGGATCCGGCGACGCGCACATTTCAAGCTTTACGGATTTTCCTCAATCAGGAGCTTGAGGAATTGTCGCTGACTTTGCCTCAGTGCGTCGACCTCTTGTCTCCCGGCGGACGCCTGGTGGTGATCAGTTTCCATTCGTTGGAAGATCGCATCGTCAAGCGCTTCATTCGGGCACAACAGCAGCGGGATCGTATGCCTCCCCATCTTCCGATCCGTGCCGTCGATCTGCCACGACCACGTATGGTGGCGGTAGGGCGCGCAATTCGCCCCTCGAGCCGAGAAGTGGCTGCCAATCCTCGTGCACGTAGTGCGATATTGCGTGTGGCGGAGCGTACCGAAGCGGAATGAGGGGTATGGCAAAGCTCAACTTGATCCTGCTTGCAATTTTGATCGCCAGTGCATTGGGTACGGTCACGGCGCAACACAAGGCGCGCAAGCTATACATCGAACTCCAGCAGGAGCAGGAGAACGGGCGCCACTATGACATCGAATGGGGACAGTTGCAGTTGGAGCAAAGTACTTGGGCGATGCATGCGCGCATCGAGCAGATTGCGCGCACACGTCTTCAGATGCAGGTGCCCGATGCAACTCGCATCCAGATTGTGCAGCCGGTAAGGACGCAATGATGGTGCGTGTACAACCGCTAATTCTGTTGCCTGCATGGCGGCGCCGTGTGCTACTCATCGCACTGCTTTGTGGATTCATGGTGTTGTTGGGGCGGTCGATTTACTTGCAGGGACTCCATGACGATTTCCTGCAACGCAAAGGGGACGCGCGGTATAGCCGTACTCTGGTATTGCCTGCGCATCGCGGCATGATTTTGGACCGCAACGGCAGGCCATTGGCGATCAGTACCCCAGTGGAATCGGTATGGGCCAGTCCGCCTGACGTCACGATCAATGCTGAGCAGCTCAAGAGTCTGGCAGCCTTGCTGCGTATGAAGCCTTCGGAATTGAGTAGAAAGTTGGAAAACAGTGAACGGGAATTCGTTTATCTGAAACGTCGCATGCCTCCAGAAGAAGCGGCGCAGGTCATGCGGCTGGGAATCCCGGGGATATTTTTGCAGCGCGAATATCGCCGGTTTTATCCGGCAGCCGACGTTACGGCTCATCTGATCGGTTTTACCGGCATCGACGATACTGGCCAGGAAGGTATCGAGCTGGCCTATGATCAATGGCTCTCCGGCAAGCCGGGTAGTCGACGTGTCATCAAAGATGCACGCGGCCGTATCATCGAAGACTTGGAGGCGGTGAAAGTGCCGCAGGATGGCCGTGATCTGGTGTTGTCCATCGACCATCAAATCCAATACCTGGCCTATCGCGAACTCGAACGCGCCGTCGAGCAACACAAGGCACGAGCTGGTGCTATCGTGGTCATGGATGCCAAAACCGGGGAGATTTTGGCCATTGCCAACCAGCCCTCCTACAACCCCAACAATCCCGTCAAAATTGCTGGACGTTCGCGCAACCGGGCCATCGTCGACATTTTCGAGCCCGGCTCCACGCTCAAGCCGTTCACTGCTGCGGCGGTACTCGAAGCCGGTACTTTCCAACCCGACAGCAAGCTCGATACCGGCAACGGCACTTTCACCATAGGGAGCGCAACCATCCATGACGCCCATCCGGCCGGGGTGCTCGATGTGGCGCAAGTCATCCAGAAATCCTCCAACGTGGGCGCGGCCAAGATGGCCTTGTCGCTCGAACCTCATGTGTTGTGGGGGATGTTCAACCAGTTGGGTTTCGGGGCACCGGTACATGTCGGTTTTCCGGGTGAGGCTTCGGGCCGGTTGCGCCCATGGCAGCGCTGGCGGCCTATCGAGCAGGCCACCATGGCGTATGGCCATGGTATTTCGCTTACATTGCTGCAGCTGGTACGGGCTTATAGCGTGTTTGCCAATGGGGGTGAGTTGAAGCCGGTATCGCTGCTCAAGGTGAACGAGGCCCCGATCGGACAGCATGTGTTGTCGGCACGGACTGCGAATGCAGTGAAAGACATGCTGGAACTGGTGGTGCAACCCGGCGGCACGGCGCCGCGTGCGCAGGTGATGGGCTACCGGGTGGCAGGTAAGACCGGCACTGCACATAAATTGGTGGATGGCGTCTATGCCGAAGATCGTTATATGTCCTCATTCGTTGGCATGGCCCCGGCCTCCAATCCCCGTCTGATCATCGGTGTCATGATCGATGAACCGTCCAATGGCCAGTATTACGGTGGGGCCGTGGCTGCCCCCGTATTCAGTGCAGTAATGCGTGAGGCGTTGCGCATGCTGGCCGTGCCGCAAGACGCGCCGACCACCAACGTGGTGATTCCGCCGGAAACGCCGGAAGTCAAGGAGGTCGTCTGATGAACGCCAGTATTCTGCAGCAACTCAGCGACTTGGGCGTACACCCTAAGCAAATGGTGAATGACAGCCGCAAGGTGGCGCCGGGCGACCTGTTCTGCGCCTATCCAGGTGAGTCAACCGATGGCCGGTTCTACATTGCCCAAGCCATCGCGCGCGGGGCGAGCGCAGTGCTATGGGAGCAGGCGGGATGGGATTGGCAGGAAGCATGGCAGGTCCCCAATCTGCCGGTACAAGGCTTGCGTGAGCGGCTCGGGGAGATCGCCGATGAATTTTATGGCCGGCCTTCGCAGAACCTGTGGGTGATCGGGGTGACTGGCACCAATGGCAAAACCTCCTGTAGTCACTGGCTGGCGCAGTGCCTGAATGAACTGGGCATCAAGACGGCCGTGGTGGGAACGATGGGCAATGGCTTTCCTGGTCAGTTGTCAGAAGCGGTCAATACCACGCCTGATCCCATCCTGTTGCACCGTATGCTGGCAAGTTTCATCGCGGATGGTGCCGAGGCAGTCGCGATGGAAGTCTCCTCGCATGGTTTGGCGCAAGGACGGGTCAGGGGGATGAAGTTCGACATCGCGGTGCTGACCAATTTGTCGCGCGATCACCTGGATTACCACGGCGACATGGAACGCTATGCCGCAGCCAAAGCCCGGCTATTCGACTGGCCTACCCTCAAGTATGCGGTACTCAACGCGGAGGATGTATTCGGGGCGCAACTGGCGTTACGCCTGCATCAACAGGGCAAGCGTGTGCTCACCTATGGCATCAACGCCGGTGCGGTGTCCTGCACCGCACTGCATTTGGGCGAGGATGGCGTCACCATGAAAGTGGCAACGCCTTGGGGGCGCGCTGAAGCCTTCGTTGGGGTGATGGGTCGCTTCAATGCCTCGAATGTACTCGCGGTGTTGGCAGTCCTGCTGGCCTCGGACATCCCGCTGCCGCGGGCAGTGGCCGTTTTGCAGCGTATCCGTCCAGTACCCGGACGAATGCAGCAGCTGGGTGGGGGGAGGCGACCGCTGGTGGTAGTGGATTACGCCCATACCCCGGATGCACTGGCCAAAACGTTGCTCGCATTGCGCGAACAAACACGTGGGCGATTGATTTGCGTGTTCGGGTGCGGGGGCAACCGTGACAAGGGCAAGCGTCCACAAATGGGCGAGGTAGCCACCCGTCTGGCCGATCTCGTCATCGTCACTTCCGACAATCCGCGCCATGAAGCGCCGCGCGCCATCATCGACGACATCGTGGCGGGCATGTCGGGTAACTATCGCATCGAAGAGGATCGCGCCGCGGCCATCGACATGGCCATCCGTGAGGCGCGGCCGGGTGATGTGGTGCTGCTGGCGGGCAAGGGACACGAGACCTATCAGCAGATTGGTAATGACAAGTTGCCTTTTAGCGATGCCGAAGTTGCCCATCGCATTCTGGAGGCTTGGTCATCATGATGTTGTTGTCGGAAGCGGCCCAAGCCACCTCAGGCGACCTGAGGGGCCCGGACCTGCGTTTTTTGGGAGTTACCACCGATAGCCGCCTGGTGACTGGAGGCGATTTGTTCGTCGCACTTCATGGTACACGTTTCGACGGCCACGATTTCGTGGCGCAGTGTTTCGAGCGTGGCGCCGTGGCGGCCATGGTCTGTCGGGAGCCTTTGCACGGGGATAAAGAAAAGCTGGCTGGGTCGCTGTTGATGGTTCGCGACACCCGTAAAGGGCTAGGCGATTTGGCAGCCTACTGGCGCGGCAAATTCGTCATCCCGCTGGCGGCGATTACCGGTAGCAACGGCAAGACCACGGTGAAGGAAATGCTGGCTAACATCCTGCGTGCCTACTCTGGAAGCGAGGCCGTGCTGGCCACTGAAGGCAACCTGAACAACGACATTGGCCTGCCGCTCACCCTGCTCAAGATGCGGGACACGCACCGCTATGCGGTCGCCGAAATGGGGATGAACCATCTGGGCGAGATCGCATACCTGACACGTATCGCCCGTCCCACTGTGGCACTCGTCAACAATGCCCAGCCTGCGCATCTGGAAGGGGTGGGTAGCGTAGAGGCGGTGGCGCGCGCCAAGGGTGAAATTTTCCAGGGGCTGACCGATGATGGTACGGCACTGATCAATGCCGACGATACTTTTGCACCGTTCTGGAAAGGGCTTGCCTATCCCCACCGCATCATGACTTTTGGCCTCGAGCAGCCCGCAGACGTCAGCGCTGACTACGTTTTGGAGCCCGAGGGCAGCAGTGTGCAGCTAAAGACTCCCGTGGGAAATGTTACGTTGCACCTCAATGTGCCTGGTCTGCACAACGTGAGGAATGCCTTGGCTGCTGCGGCTGCGGGACTGGCACTGGGGGTGACGGTGGCTGCCATCGCCACCGGCTTGGAGGGTTTCAGCGGTGTCAGGGGGCGCCTGCAGCGCAAAACGGGCTGCTGCGGCTGCACCCTCATCGATGATAGCTACAACGCCAATCCGGCCTCGATGCGTGCTGCCATCAGCGTATTGGCGAGCCTGTCTGGAAAAAAAATCTTTGTCATGGGCGACATGGGTGAGCTGGGCAGCGAAGCCGCTGTCATGCATGCGGAGATCGGTGCAGCGGCGAAAGAAGCCGGTATCACGGCATTGTATGCGCTGGGGGAAATGACGCGGCATGCCGTTGCCGCGTTCGGATCGGGTGCACACCATTTCGATCGTGCCGAAGCTTTGGCGGCCGAGCTGTTGAAAATGCTGGACGAAAACACTGTCGTACTGGTGAAAGGCTCTCGCTTCATGCGCATGGAACGGGTGGTGGAGCTGCTGCAGAAGGAGAAAGCCTCATGCTGCTGATGCTGGCGCGCTGGCTGGCGCACGATATCCATGCCTTCAACGTATTCAACTACATCACGCTGCGCGCGGTACTGGCAACGCTGACGGCGCTGGTGATCTCCTTTTTGGTCGGTCCGGCCATGATCCGCAAGCTGACCGAATACAAAGTGGGCCAGGCGGTGCGTGATGACGGGCCACAGACCCATCTGGTCAAGGCCGGCACGCCCACCATGGGTGGAGCGCTGATCCTGGTGGCGATCGCGGTATCGACATTGTTGTGGGCAGATCTTTCCAACCGGTATGTGTGGGTGGTACTGATCGTGACGCTGGGTTTCGGTGTCATCGGCTGGGTGGATGACTGGCGCAAGGTAGTCCATCGCAACCCCAAGGGATTGTCGGCCAAGGAAAAATATTTCTGGCAGTCGGTGGTCGGCTTCGGGGCAGCGCTCTATTTGTGGCACATAGCTAGCCTGCCGGCCCATACCGAGCTGATCGTGCCGTTTTTCAAACATTGGGTGTTTCCCCTTGGCGCGGTGAGCTTCATCGTGCTGACCTATTTCGTCATTGTGGGCAGCAGCAACGCGGTCAACCTGACCGACGGGCTGGATGGGCTGGCCATCATGCCGACCGTGCTGGTGGCGAGTGCGCTGGCGGTGTTCGCTTATGCCGCAGGGCATATGTACTTCTCCAAATATTTGGGCATCCCTTACATCCCGGGGGCGGGGGAACTGACGGTGTTCTGCACTGCGATGGCAGGCGCGGGGCTGGGTTTTTTGTGGTTCAACGCCTATCCGGCCGAAGTGTTCATGGGGGATGTCGGCGCATTGGCGCTGGGTGCCGCCTTGGGGGTGGTCGCGGTGATCGTGCGCCAGGAGATCGTCTTGTTCATCATGGGGGGGGTTTTCGTCATGGAAACGCTGTCGGTGGCAGCGCAGGTCGCCTATTTTCGCTACACCAAGAAAAAGTATGGGGAAGGTCGGCGTATTTTTCTGATGGCGCCTCTCCATCACCATTTCGAGCAAAAAGGATGGAAAGAAACGCAGGTGGTGGTGCGGTTTTGGATCATCACCATGATGTTGGTGTTGATTGGGCTTTCGACACTGAAGTTGAGGTGAATATGCGCAAAAACCGCACCAGGTTTTGGACCATCACCATGGTGTTGGTTGGGCTTTCGGCATTGAAGTGAAGTCGAGATGAAACTGGAACTCGAGGGTAAGCGAATACTGGTGCTGGGGCTGGGGGATACCGGCCTGTCGGTGTTACGCTGGCTACATGGTCGTGGCGCCCGCCTTACTGCTGCCGATACGCGTGATGCCCCACCGGCGCTGGCTTCTGTCCAGGCCGAGCTTCCCGAGGTCGGTATTGTCCTAGGACCTTTTCGCCGTGAGATATTCGATGGCATGGATCTCGTCGTAACGAGCCCCGGTGTGCCGCTCGCCGAGCCCGAGGTGCGGTCCGCGATGGCGCGCGGGATTCCAGTGGTGGGCGATGTCGAACTGTTCGCACAGTACAAACCGGGCCATGCCAAAGTACTTGCTGTGACTGGATCCAATGGCAAGAGCACGGTGACGGCCCTGACGGGAGAAATGTGCAAGGCGGCTGGGCTCCATACCATAGTCGCGGGCAATATCGGTCTGCCAGTACTCGACACGTTGCAACAAGATTGTCCGGATGTCTATGTGCTGGAACTGTCGAGCTTTCAGCTGGAAACCACCGCATCGCTCGATGCGGATGCCGCTACGGTGCTCAACCTGACCGAGGATCACATGGACCGATATGCCGACATGGCGGCATATGCGGCTGCCAAGGCACGCATTTTTCATGGTCACGGGGTACAAGTCCTGAATCGTAACGATGCCTGGAGTCGCAGCATGGCATTGCCGGGCAGGCATAAAGTCAGTTTTGGTCTGGATGCGCCGCCCTCCCACAACGATTTCGGTTTGATCGAACGCAATGGTCATACCTGGCTGGCGCAAGGGAGTACCGAACTGATCAATGCGGCAGACATGCGGATTGCCGGCAGGCACAACGCCGCCAACGCTTTGGCCGCATTGGCACTCTGTCGGGCCATTGGGTTGGAATATACCCCGTTGCTGCAAGCGTTACGTGACTTCAAGGGGTTGCCACACCGTGTGGAGTGGGTGGCAGAAAAAGGCGGGGTCGCATTCTACGACGACTCCAAGGGGACCAATGTGGGTGCGACCTGTGCTGCGCTTAATGGGCTCTCGCAAAAAGTGGTGTTGATCGCGGGTGGGGATGGCAAGGGACAGGATTTTTCGCCGCTCCGCCAAGCGGTGAAAACAAATGCGCGGGCCGTGGTGCTCATTGGGCGTGATGGTCCGCAAATTGGCCGGGTGCTGGATGGCTGTGGTGTGCCGTTGCTGCAATCGGCCACGCTGGAAGATGCGGTGCGGCAGGCCTATGCCGTGGCATTGCCGGGGGATGCCGTGTTGCTTTCACCGGCGTGTGCGAGTTGGGACATGTTTCGCAACTATGCACACCGTGCCCAAGTATTCGTCGATGCAGTCCTGGCTTTGCCGGAAAAGGGGCGGACATGACGCTCACGATGCTGGCGCGCAAAGAACGTTTGACTGCACCAGCCTATGACCAGGGATTGTTATGGGTTGCCCTGATGTTGCTGGGGTTCGGTCTGGTGATGGTGTATTCCGCCTCCATCGCGCTGGCGGAAGCGGACAAGGCGACGGGTCACCAGAGCACGTATTATCTGATACGCCATGCCGCTTACCTGGGCGTCAGTTTCGTCGCGGCGATGGTGGCTTTTCAGGTGCCGACGCGCATCTGGCAGAAAATCGCGCCCTATCTGTTCCTGATCGGCATCGCCTTACTCGTTTTGGTACTGATTCCGGGGATTGGTCGGGAAGTCAATGGCAGCCGGCGCTGGATCTCCTTTTTTTTCATCACATTACAACCTTCGGAACTGATGAAGTTGTTCGTGGCCATGTATGTGGCGGACTACACGGTTCGCAAGGCGGCGCAGATGGATAGCTTTACCAAGGGTTTTCTGCCCATGCTGGCAGTGATGCTGCTGGTGGGTGGTCTGCTGTTGCGGGAGCCCGATTTCGGTGCCTTCGCCGTGATTGCCGCGATCGCGGTGTCCATTCTATGGCTGGGCGGGATCAATATCCGCATTTTTGGCGGTTTGCTGGTTTTGCTGGTGGTTGGGTTCGTTTTGCTGATCTGGAGTTCGCCTTATCGTTTGCAACGCATCACAGGCTTCATGGATCCTTGGGCCGACCCATTCGGTAAGGGTTACCAATTGTCACATGCGCTGATCGCCTTTGGCCGTGGCGAGTGGTTCGGTGTCGGGTTGGGGGCCAGCGTCGAAAAGTTGCTGTATTTGCCGGAGGCGCATACGGACTTTCTCTTGGCCGTCATCGCCGAAGAACTCGGGTTTGTCGGAGTATGTACGGTCGTGATGCTGTTTGGCTGGATGGTGATGCGTGCTTTTGGCATTGCCAAAGAGGCGGTGCTCCATGAGCGCTATTTTTCGGCACTGCTCGCCCAAGGCATCGGGGTCTGGCTGGGGGTGCAGGCCATCATCAACATGGGCGTCAACATGGGCATTCTCCCCACCAAAGGGCTGACATTGCCGTTGCTCTCCTACGGGGGCAGCGGCATCGTTGCCAACTGTGTCGCGCTGGCAATCCTGCTCAGAATCGATTGGGAAAATCGCCGACTCGCCAAGGGGATGCCTGTATGACAACGATGCAGTGTTCAGCAGGGTTTATTTGTTACGTCTGGTCGGCGATTTCGGCGCAGGCTCAGTTGCGGGAGCAAGTGAAGCAGCGTAGCGGCGGCCGGAGCCAAAATCGCCGACTCGCCAAGGGGATGCCTGCATGACAACGATGCAGTGTTCAGCAAGGTTTATCTGTAACGGCTGGAAGGGGATGCCTGCATGAGCACGCTGATGGTCATGGCTGGTGGTACTGGGGGGCACGTCTATCCGGCGATGGCGGTCGCCGATGTACTGGTGGATCGGGGCTGGAACATCGTCTGGTTGGCCACCGAAGGGGGCATGGAAAACCGGCTGATCGCTGGCAAACCCTATCGTGTGGCTACGATCCACATGCAGGGTGTGCGTGGCAAGGGGCTGTTGCGCTGGCTGCTGCTGCCGCTGCGCTTGCTACGTGCCTGTTTCGAAGCCGGTCGTGCCATGCGTGTTCATCGTCCAGATGTCGTGCTGGGCATGGGGGGATTTGCGGCTTTTCCTGGTGGCGTTATGGCACGTCTGATGTGTCGGCCTTTGATCATCCACGAACAGAATTCCGTTGCTGGGTTGACCAATCGGGTACTGTCGATACTGGCAACACGCGTACTGGCGGCGTTCCCTTCGGCTTTTGGAACGAAGGCCGAACTGACCGGCAATCCGGTACGTACTGAAATCACCGCCATTGCGCCGCCTGATGAACGCTTTTTCGGACGTAGTGGCCCGTTGCGCCTGCTGGTGGTGGGGGGCAGTCTGGGGGCAGAGGTGCTAAACGTAATCGTCCCCCAAGCCTTGGCCTTGATGCCGGTGGGGAGCCGACCGCGTGTCATCCACCAGGCTGGAAGTCA
Organism: Methylophilaceae bacterium; assembly: GCA_026419515.1. Lineage (GTDB taxonomy): Bacteria > Pseudomonadota > Gammaproteobacteria > Burkholderiales > Methylophilaceae > JANZZG01. The sequence continues at coordinate 15,107 of JANZZG010000065.1, read as the reverse complement.
GCACATCACGGCGCTAAGAGAGCGCTATCAGCGTATCGGCGTGGAGGCAGAAGCACGCGCTTTCATCGAAGACATCGCCGACAAATATGCGTGGTGCGATTTGGTCATCTGTCGTGCCGGGGCGTTGACTATTGCCGAAATCGCGGCGGCCGGCGTGGCTAGCATTCTGGTGCCGTTCCCGCACGCGGTAGATGACCATCAGACCCAAAACGCACGCTATCTGGCGGATAAGGGCGCGGCATGGCTGGTCCTCCAACCCGAACTCACCCCCCAGCGGCTGTGTGCGATGCTGTCCGGACTGACGCGTTCCACTTTGCAGGAAATGGCGGAGAAAGCGCGTGCGCTCGGCAAACCGGAAGCGACCCTGACCGTGGCCCGCATTTGCATGGAGGTGGCATGAAACACAAGGTCAGGTGGATTCATTTCGTGGGGATAGGCGGCTCTGGCATGAGCGGGATTGCTGAAGTGTTGCTCAATCTGGGGTTCATGGTGACTGGTTCCGATCTCGCGGACAATGCCGTGACCCGTCGGTTGGCCGCTATGGGCGCGCGGCTTTATCAAGGCCATGCCGCCGAACATCTTGGGGAAGCCGATGTGGTGGTGATGTCTAGCGCGGTGGATGAACGCAATCCCGAAATCGTTGCTGCACGGGAGAAAAAAATTCCTGTCGTGCCGCGTGCCATGATGTTGGCGGAATTGATGCGTTTTCGGCAGGGGATCGCGGTGGCCGGCACCCACGGCAAGACGACGACGACCAGTCTGATCGCCAGCATTTTGGCCGAGGCCGGCCTGGACCCGACTTTCGTCATCGGGGGGCGACTGGAGGCCGCGGGCAGCAACGCCAGGCTGGGCAGCGGTGAGTACATCGTGGTTGAAGCGGATGAGTCCGATGCCTCCTTCCTGCACCTGTCTCCGGTGATCTCGGTGGTGACCAACATCGACCAGGATCACATGGATACCTATGGGCATGATTTCGAGCGGCTCAAAAGCACCTTCGTGGAATTCTTGCAGTGCCTGCCTTTCTGGGGACGTGCCATTTTATGTGTGGACGACCCCAACGTGCGGGCCATTCTACCGAGCGTGACCAAGCCCGTGACGTTGTATGGATTCAGCGAGGAAGCCGCCATCCGTGCCCGGGACGTGCGTGCCGAGGGCCGGCGTATGCGATTTACGCTGCAACGCTTTAATGGCAGCGTCACCGAATTCGACGTGATGCTCAACCTGCCCGGCACCCATTACGTGCAGAATGCTTTGGCGGCCATCGCTGTAGCCAATGAACTCAACGTGCCAGATGCCGCCATCATCAAGGCGCTTGCAGAATTCAAGGGAGTGGGCCGGCGGTTCGAATGCTATGGCGAGATTCCGGCCAGAAATGGCGGTACCTTCACCCTGATCGACGACTACGGCCACCATCCGGCAGAAATCCAGGCTGTGATCAATGCCGCCCATGGCGCGTTTCCTCATCGAAGATTGGTGCTGGCGTTCCAGCCGCATCGTTATACACGGACACGCGACTGCTTCGAGGATTTCGTGCGGGTCCTGTCCGAGGCCGATGCGCTGATTCTGACCGAAGTCTATCCAGCGGGCGAAGCGCCCATCGTGGCGGCCGATGGCCGTAGCCTGGCGCGCGGTGTGCGGGTGGCTGGCAAGGTCGAACCACGCTTCGTGGAAACCACCGCCGAGATGCCCGCCGCCATCCTCGACGAAGCGCGCGACGGCGATGTGGTGATCGTCATGGGGGCGGGGTCCATCGGACAAGTCGCCGCCAAAACCAGGGAACTTGCCCAATGAGTGGGAAAGGCAGATTGCTGCTCAATGAACCCATGAGTCGTCACACCAGCTGGCGAGTAGGGGGGGCCGCCGATCGCTTGTACATCCCTGGGGATGGAGAGGATCTCGCTCATTTCCTGGCCGGTTTGCCGCATGGGGAGCCGGTGCATTTCGTCGGCTTGGGGAGCAATTTATTGGTCAGGGACGGTGGGGTGCGCGGAACGGTCATCCTGTTGCATGGCAGCGCTCTGAACACACTGCGCATGGAGGGTGATCGTATTTATGCCGAGGCAGGCGTGACCTGCGCCAAGCTGGCGCGTTTCGCGGCCAGGCAGCATCGCCACGGCGCCGAATTTTTTGCCGGAATTCCCGGAACGGTAGGGGGCGCATTGGCGATGAATGCCGGCTGCTACGGGAACGAAACCTGGGATGTGGTGCGTCAAGTGATCACCATCGACCGTCGCGGCATCTTCCATCAGCGCAGTCAGGTGGATCTGGAAATCGGCTACCGCCATGTCAGCTTGCCAAGGGAAGAATGGTTCGTTGCCGCCTGGTTCGAGCTGCCCGCTGGAAAGGCCACAGAAGCAGAAGCGAAGATCAAGGAATTGCTGGCCAAGCGCCTGCAGACCCAGCCGCTGCATCTGCCCAATGCCGGGTCGGTGTTTCGCAACCCTGAAGGGGACCATGCCGCGCGCCTGATCCAATCCTGCGGGCTGAAAGGATACCGTATCGGTGGGGCCGAAGTCTCACCCAAGCACGCCAATTTCATCGTTAACACCGGTACGGCGACGGCAAAGGATATCGAGGCGTTGATCGCTCATATACAGGCCGAGGTGTTGCGACAAACCGGCGTAGCACTGCAGCGGGAAGTACGCATCATCGGAGAAGCAGCATGAGCGCGCACTTTGGCAAAGTCGCGGTGCTGCTCGGGGGGAAATCCGCCGAGCGTGAAGTTTCGTTGAAAAGTGGCAGCGCGGTCCTGGCGGCCTTGCGCAGGCAGGGAGTGGACGCACAGGGTTTCGATCCGGCGGAGCGGTCGCTGCATGCCTTGAAAGAATTCGATCGCGCCTTCATCGCACTGCATGGCCGCTATGGCGAGGACGGCACAATCCAGGGAGTGCTCGAATGGATGGGGATTCCCTATACCGGCAGCGGCGTGATGGCTTCGTCGCTCGGCATGGACAAGTGGCGCACCAAGCTGTTGTGGCTGGCGGCGGGCCTTCCTACACCGCACTTCGAGCGGATCGAGGCAACGAGCGACTTCGCTGCGTTGGAACAGCGTCTCGGTTTACCGCTTTTCGTCAAACCAGCCAACGAGGGATCCAGCATCGGCATCAGTAAAGTCAAGCATGCCGGTGGCCTGCGCCCGGCGTATGAAGAAGCCGCCCGTCATGATGCTTTGGTGTTGGCGGAGCAGTTCGTAGGTGGCGGCGAATATACGGTGGGCATCCTGGGCGACACCGCACTGCCCATCATCCGCATCGTGCCTGCCAAGGAATTCTATGACTACGAGGCCAAATACCTGCGTGACGATACCCAGTATCTATGTCCATGCGGGCTGCCGGCCGAGGTCGAAGCCCGTATTCAGGCTGAAGCGTTACACGCGTTTCGGATATTGGGAGGTCGAGGTTGGGGGCGCATCGATTTCCTGATGGACGAAACCGGCCAGCATTATTTCCTGGAAGTCAACACTGCGCCTGGCATGACCGACCACAGCCTGGTGCCGATGGCCGCTCGTGCCGCCGGAATGGAGTTCGATCAACTGGTGTTGAGAATCCTGGAGCTTGCCGATGTGGGATAAGCCTGCCGTCATGCTATGGATTGCCAACCTGCTTTATGCGCTGGCCGCAGTGCTGCTGCTGTATGGCGTGCTGTTCGTGGTGATCCACTCGCCCATTTTCCCTTTGAAGGAAATCAAAGTGAGTGGGCAATTGCAGCATGTCAACCGTGAACAGTTGCGCCTGATCGTGGGCCGTCACTTGCAGGGCAATTTTTTCACGCTCGATCTCGTGAAAGCGCGTGATGCTTTCCAGAAACTGCCCTGGGTGCGCAATGTCAGCGTGCGCCGGCGTTGGCCAGACAAGCTGGAAGTATGGATCGAGGAGCATCGTGAGCTGGCGCGCTGGGGCAACATCGCCTTGGTCAATACCCATGGCGAGCTGTTTCATGCCGCATCGGACAAAGACTTGCCGGTGTTTTACGGCCCTGGCGATGGCGTCCGTGAAGTGGCGGAACACTACAGGATCTATAGCGAGCTGCTCAAGCCGACCGGCATGAAAGTGACGCAGGTGGCGTTGTCACCACGTCGTGCCTGGCAAATCGGGACCGATAGTGGAATGGTGATCGAACTGGGGCGAGAAAAAATGGCTGAACGACTCGCCAAGTTTGCCAGGGTGTATGGGCAGACGCTGGCGATGCTCAACGTGCAGGTGCGTTATGCCGACCTGCGTTATCCCAATGGTTTCGCGGTTCGTAAGCCCCAGGGCTGACAAAGGGGGAAGCCTCGTGATGGGAGAAACAATCGTATGAAAGGCAAAGAACAGAAAAATCTGATCGTCGGGTTGGACATCGGAACTTCGAAGATCGTGGCTATCGTCGGTGAGCTGCAGCCAGAAGGCGACGTCAAAATCATTGGGCTGGGCCAATCTCCGTCTCGCGGACTCAAGCGGGGGGTAGTGGTCAACATCGATTCGACGGTGGCTTCCATTCAGCGTGCATTGGAAGAGGCCGAGCTAATGGCTGATTGCAAAATCACCTCGGTCTATGCCGGCATTGCGGGCAGCCATATCAAGAGCATCAACTCTCATGGCGTGGTGAAGATCAAGGATGGTGAAGTCACGCAAATGGATGTCGATCGCGTGATCGAAATGGCGCAGGCCATCAGCTTGCCGACGGACCAGCAAATTTTGCACGTACTGACCCAGGAGTTCATCATCGATGGTCAGGAGGACATCCGCGAGCCGCTCGGCATGAGTGGCATGCGGCTGGAAGTCAGGGTGCACATCGTCACCGGAGCAGTGGCCGCGGCGCAGAACATCGTCAAATGCGTCAAGCGCTGCGGGCTGGAAGTGAACGACTTGGTGCTGCAACCACTGGCTTCCAGTATGGCGGTGCTGACCGACGACGAAAAAGAACTGGGTGTCTGTCTGGTGGATATCGGCGGAGGCACGACCGATATCGCCATATTCAAACAGGGCGCCATTCGCCATACCGGCATCATTCCGGTAGCTGGCGACCAGATTACCAATGACATCGCGGTCGCGTTTCGTACGCCGACCCAGTATGCCGAAGACATCAAGATCACCCACGGTTGCGCCCTGCAACAGCTGGCCAATCCCAAGGAAATCGTCGAAGTGCCCGGGGTGGATGGGCGCGATCCACGCCAACTCTCGCACCAGACACTCGTCGAGGTGATCGAGGCGCGCGCCGAAGAAATTTACAGCATGGTGCAAGCCGAGCTGCGCAGTAGCGGCTTCGAAGAGATGATCGCTTCGGGGGTCGTCATCACCGGGGGGGCCGCCAATATGCGTGGTATGGTGGAACTGGGGGAGGAAGTCTTGCACATGCCAGTGCGGCTGGGCTTGCCTGGCAAGGTGGGGGGGTTGACCGAGGTGGTCAGCGATCCTCGTTTTTCCACGGGAGTGGGTTTGGTACTGATGGGCAAGCAGCAGCTGGAGCGACAGCTTCAGGCCCAACTGGAATCCAGTTCGTTCGAACGCGTGTGGGAACGTATGAAAAACTGGTTTGCTGGCAACTTTTAGGTGCGGGGTAGTTTCGTTTTTGGTTTTTTATAGACAAGGAGGAAGCAAAATGGGATTCGATTTTGAACTGGTGGATCGTCCTGCCGACAAAGCGGTGATCAAGGTCATGGGAGTGGGTGGCTGTGGTGGGAACGCCATCGAGCACATGATCGACATGGGGGTGACCGGGGTGGAATTCATCAGCGCCAATACCGACATGGGAGCGCTTTCCCGCAGCCGGGCCGATGTCCAGCTGCAACTGGGTGCCAACCTGACACGCGGTCTAGGCGCAGGGGGGAAACCTGAAATTGGTCGGGAGGCTGCATTGGAGGATCGTGACCGCATCGCGGAAATCATCGAAGGTGCGGACATGCTGTTCATCGCGGCGGGCATGGGTGGGGGAACTGGCACCGGGGCGGCCCCAGTCGTGGCGGAAGTGGCGCGAGAGCTCGGGGTACTGACAGTGGCAGTGGTGACCAAACCTTTTTCTTTCGAGAATAACCGTAAGCAGTTGGCAGAAGATGGCATCGCGATGCTGACGAAATATGTCGATTCGCTGCTCATCGTGCCCAATGAACGCTTGATGCAGGTATTGGGTGGCCGCGTCACGCTCAAAGAAGCCTACCGTGCTGCCAACGGCGTGTTGCATAGCGCGGTATCCGGTATTGCCGAAATCATCAATGGCTATGGTATGGTCAACGTGGATTTCGCAGACGTACGCACCGTGATGAGTGAGAATGGCATGGCGATGATGGGGTCTGCCGTCGCCAGTGGTGAAAACCGTGCGCGTGAAGCCGCCACCCAGGCAGTCAACAGCCCCTTCCTGGAAAACGTTAACTTGAGGGGGGCGCGTGGTGTACTGGTGAATATTTCGGCGAGTGAAGACTCTTTCTTGATGGATGAGTTCTACGAAGTCATGAACACCATCAAGGAGTTCACGGCGGAAGACGCCTCCGTGTATTTCGGCAATGTATTCGACAACAGCTTGGGCGACAGTTTGCGTATTACGCTGGTGGCCACCGGTCTGAGCAGCAATGGTGTCAAGGTAGCACGCCCGAGCCTGGCCGTCAGTAATCATGCCTGGGAGACGAACGTGACACGCACCGGCACGTATGATCAGCCGGTTACAGTGGGCGGCGTCGTGATGGAAGACGTGCCTCGGGTGATCGACAGCAACCGCCGCGCACAGGCCAACCTGATGCGTGATTCGGGCTGGGACGAGATCGACATTCCGGCTTTTTTGCGCAAGCAGGCAGATTGAGGGTGCAGACGGGTCTTTTCTGCCTTGGGTCGGAATGCGTGGGATTACTGCGCCATGCCGCGCGGCCCATCGCTTGCCGAAGGCGAAAGGAATCATGCTACAATCCAAAAGGTTAGCGTAATAGAGGACTTAGAGCGCACGGTATGATCAGGCAGCGCAGTCTCAAGAACATCATCCGCGCCACGGGTGTCGGATTGCATACGGGAGACAAGGTTTACATGACCTTGCGGCCGGCTGCGCCCGATACCGGTATCGTGTTCCGGCGGGTTGACTTGCCGAGGCCGGTGGATATCAAGGCTGCGCCACATCACGTCAATGACACCCGTCTGTCCTCCACCTTGGAGCTCGATGGTGTTCGGGTAGGTACGGTAGAACACCTGATGTCTGCTTTTGCCGGGCTCGGAATCGACAACTGTTACGTTGACATCTCGGCAGCCGAGCTTCCCATCATGGATGGAAGTGCCGGCCCATTCGTGTTTCTGTTGCAGTCGGCAGGCATCGTCGAGCAAAATGCCTTGAAGAAGTTCATTCGCATCCGCAAAAAGGTGGAAGTGCGCGAGGGCGACAAGTGGGTCCGTTTCGAGCCGTACGCAGGGTTCAAAATAGAGTTCACCATCGACTTCGCACATCCGGTGTTCGAACATAGCCGGCAATCGCTCCGTATCGATTTTGCCGAAAATTCCTACATCAAGGAGATCAGTCGGGCGCGTACCTTCGGATTCATGCGCGAAGTCGAGAGGCTGCGCGCCATGGGTTTGGCACGGGGGGGCAGCCTGGACAATGCCGTGGTGCTGGATGAATATCGCGTCCTCAATACGGAGGGCCTCCGCTACGAGGACGAGTTCGTACGCCACAAGGTGCTGGATGCGATTGGAGACCTTTATATGCTTGGGCATCCGGTGATTGGGGCTTTTAGCGCCTACAAATCCGGTCATGCCCTCAACAATCGTCTGCTGCGTGCACTTTTGGCAGATGCTTCGGCGTGGGAGTTGGTTACTTTCGCTCGCCCTGAAGAGGCGCCACGTGGGCTCATGCAATTGTTGACTCAACCCGCTTAGCTGCGCTCGAGGTCGCGCCATGCTGCTGATGCGTTTCCTCCTCGGCCTTGGCGTCATCTCGATTTTGGTTGGGATCGGTGTCTATTTTTTGAGCGGAGACCGCCGCTGGTTGCGTTTTTCCTGGCAGCTGTTCAAGTTTGGTGTGGTGCTGGGGCTGATCGTTGCCGCGGTGTATATGGTCGGGCGCTTTATTCTCTAGGGAAGCCCTGAAAAGCTTGTGAAGGTGCCCAGAGACTTACGTGTACACAGCGAAAGTGACCGGGCCATCGCAAGGTGTTGGGCGAAGGAGCGACAACCCTAGGTTGCGGTGGAGGCTTGCGTGAGTATCGCGAACGTTAAGCCGCAACGCAGCGGCCAGAGCCGAAAATCCTGCCGCGCCGTCTCCGGCCGTGCAGCAGGTTATGCAGAGGTTGCCTCGCAGGCTTTAAGGTTTCTGCCATCGGTGGGTTGGAATGCCATATCACTCGGGTGTATGCTTCCCTTATGCATGCCGTAATTCCCAAACACCTGGTGTACGTGGTACTCACTTTGATCCTGTGGGTGGGGTGTTCCTCTCCCCTTGCTGCGAGCGAACGAGACGACTTCGCTGCGGCGCGTCTTGCTTACAAAGCCCGTAATGAAGAGGCGTTGGCGTTTTATGCCGAACGCTTGCATGCCGCCAGCTACATATTGGCTCCCTATGTGGAATATTGGCGTCTATTACTCCAACTGGACACGGCCGGGGATACTCAAGTGCAATCCTTTCTGCAGCGATATGCGGATTATCCCTTCGTGGAGCGTGTTCGAACCGAATGGCTCAAGCTATTGGGTAAAAAACAGGCATGGCAACCATTTTTCGAGGAATATACCAAGCTAAAGAGAGAAGACCCCGCTGTCAGCTGCTATGCGGCTCGTGGGCGCTATGTGCAGGGGGATTCTTCCGCTTTGTGGCAGGCGCGCAGTCTTTGGCTGAAAAGCGATGACCTTCCTACCAATTGTGATGCCTTGTTCCGACTCATGCGGGATCGCGGCATCCTGACCGAACAGGACGTCTGGAGCCGCATGCGGCTTGCGTTTCAGGCCAACCGCCCTTCGGTTGCCAAGGCTGTCGCTCGGTATCTGGACGATCCACCTGCTGCATCAAGGCTGAAGCTGATCGATCAGGCCTATGAAAATCCACAAAAAGTTTTGGAAAAAAAACTCATCAAACCGGACAGCCGTCTGGGGCGCGAGCTGATGTTGTATGCGTTGGAACGGTTGGCCCGCAGTCAGCCTGGGGTGGCCATGGCCTGGTGGGACAAGATCCACCCGCATTACAACCGGCACGACCAAGCGTATGCCTGGGGGCGGTTGGCGTTGCATGCCGCGCGACGCCATGATCCTGAGGCGATCACGCTGTATAGGCAAGCGGGTGCAGTAGCACTGGATGCCGAACAGCTGGCATGGAAAGCGCGTGCCCATTTGCGTATGCGCGACTGGGATGGATTGCTCTCGGCCGTGGCCGAAATGTCCCAGGCCCAGCAGGATGAGGCAGTTTGGCGTTATTGGAAGGCGCGTGCACTCAAAGAAAAAAACGATATCGCGGCGGCCAATGCATTGTTCATTCCGCTGTCGAAAGAGCATAGTTTTTACGGCCTGTTGGCCGAAGAGGAATTGGGGGATGTCATCAGTGTGCCGCTCATCTCCAATCGGGCCAGCGAAGCCGAAGTGATTGCCGTAGGCCAGGCTCCCGGCATTCAGCGCGCCATCGAGCTCTATCAGCTGGATATGCGTTGGGAGGCCAAGGTCGAATGGTTGGCGGCCATTCAAAATTTCAGTGACAAGCAGCTGATTGCTGCTGCCGAGCTGGCATTTCGCCAAGAATGGTATGACGTTGCCATCAATACGGCAGACAGGACCATGCTGACACACGATTTTGCATTGCGATACCCTACGCCATATCGAGACATGATGGAGGCTTACATCCGTGACAGTCAGCTGGACGAGGCATGGGTCTACGGGTTGATCCGTCAAGAGAGCCGATTCGTCAGTGCCGCGCGCTCCAGTGCTGGCGCCATGGGTCTGATGCAAGTGATGCCGGCAACCGCTCGATGGATCGCGAAACGCATCGGATTCGCCGATTATCATCCCGGCTTGATTGCGCAGAAGGATACCAATGTTCAGATGGGGACATATTATCTGCGCCACGTCTTGGATGAAATGGATGGACAGCTGTTGATGGCGACCGCCGCTTACAATGCGGGGCCTGGTCGCCCCAAGCGTTGGGCCGATGACAAGCCGATGGAAGGCGCCATTTATGCCGAGACCATTCCATTTACTGAAACTCGCGATTATGTGCAGAAAGTCATGGCGAATGCCCATTTCTATACCCATCGTCTGGGGAAAAAAATACAGTCACTCAAGCAACGCATAGGTGTGGTGATCAAAGGCCGGGGTGAGGGTGTCCGAATGCAGGAGAATCAATGAAGAATTTGACTGTGACATTGTTGGGCGGGTCAGGCTTTGTCGGTAGCCATCTGGCCCATCAACTGGATGCGGCAGGGTACAGGGTCAGGGTTCTGACACGCCGGCGTGAGTCGGCCAAGCATTTGATCCTGTTGCCGCACGTGGAAGTGGTGGAATGTGACATCGGCGACGACGATCAGCTGCGCACGGGGGTCGCCGGTGCCGATGCCGTCGTCAATCTGGTCGGCATCCTTCATGAGCGGGCTGGTGCTACCTTCGACGTGGTGCATGGTGAACTGCCAAGACGCATTGTTGCTGCTTGTCGTCGGGCAGCGGTTTCACGCTTGCTGCATGTCAGTGCCCTCAGGGCGGGGCCCAATGCCCCAAGCGCATATCTACGCTCAAAAGGGGTGGGGGAGGCCGTGGTGCGCCAGTCGGGCTTGCACTGGACGGTATTCCGTCCCTCGGTGATATTCGGGGCGGGAGATCGTTTTCTGACCCTGTTCGCCAACCTGGCGCGGCGTCTGCCGGTTATGTTCTTGGCTTGTCCGGATGCGCGCTTTCAGCCAGTCTGGGTAGAAGATGTGGCTCGGGCAATTACCATCAGTTTGGAGCAGCCGGCCACGGTGGGACAAAGCTATGACATGTGTGGTCCCAAAGTGTATACATTGCGAGAGTTGGTCACCTATGCAGCGCATTGTGTTGGTGCCGGCCCTGTGATCGTTGGCCTTAATCCGGCCTGTTCGATGCTGTTGGGAACCGTCATGGAATGGTTGCCGATCAAGTTGCTGACGCGGGACAATGTTTTGTCCATGCAGATCGACAGCGTGTGCGACTGTGCCATCCCCTCCATTTTCGGCTTCGAGCCAACCCATCTGGAAGCCGTGGCGCCTGCTTATTTGTCGGGTGAGACGCCCCGAGCCCACTACTTGCGTTTCAGGACATACGCGGGTCGCTGATGGAAATTTACTGCGTTGGAGGCGCTGTGCGTGATGAACTGCTCGGCCTGCAAGTGCAGGACCGTGACTACGTCGTGGTGGGCGCCACGCCGGAGCAGATGGTAGCGCAGGGCTTTCAGCCAGTCGGTAAGGATTTTCCCGTATTTCTGCATCCCCTCACCCATGAGCAATATGCCCTGGCTCGGACCGAACGCAAGATAGCACGGGGTTATCGAGGCTTCCAGGTATATGCCTCCCCTGAAGTCACGCTGGAACAGGATTTGGCGCGTCGTGACCTGACGATCAATGCGATTGCCCGAGATGCCTCTGGCAGGCTCATCGATCCTTATGGCGGATGTGCCGACCTGCGAGAAGGCGTATTACGGCACGTAAGCCCGGCTTTTGCCGAAGATCCAGTGAGAATTCTTCGTGTTGCGCGGTTTGCTGCACGTTTCCCCAACTTCAGAATCGCCGCGGAGACCCTCGATTTGATGCGTACCATGGTGGATGAAGGGGAAGTCGATGCACTGGTACCAGAGCGTGTCTGGCAGGAGCTGGCCAAAGGGTTGATGGAGGCCGTGCCATCGCGCATGTTCCTGACCCTGCGCGAATGCGGTGCGTTGGCCAGGATTTTGCCGGAAGTCGATCGTTTGTTTGGCGTGCCACAGCCCCCACAACATCACCCCGAAATCGATACCGGGGTACATACCATGATGGTCGTGGATTTGGCGGCCACCCAGAATCACTCGTTACCGGTACGGTTTGCCGCATTGACCCACGATTTGGGCAAAGGGACTACCCCAGCCGAGATCCTGCCACGCCACATCGGGCACGAAGCACGGGGAGTCAGCCTGATCCGAGCGGTATGTCGGCGCCTCAAGATTCCGAATGAGTGCCGTGATCTTGCACTCGTCGTGGCCAAATTTCACGGCAAGGTGCACCGAGCGCAAGAAATGCGTCCGCAAACCGTGATGCGTCTGCTGCAGGAAGTCGACGCACTGCGTCAGCCAGACCGCTTCGAGGCTTTTCTTCTGGCGTGTGAATGCGATTCACGGGGTCGGAGCGGATTCGAGGCGCAGCCCTACCCGCAGGCAGATTTGTTGCGCAGGGCGTTACGCGCGGCGCGGTCGGTGGATGCCGGCGAGATAGCGACCAAACATGGTACGCCCGAGACAATCCGGCAGGCAGTGTACCGGGCTCGGTTGGAGGCGGTTACCCAAGCGCTGACTCAAAAAGCCTTCGTCAGGGGAGAGGACCCGACACAAGGGGTGAGCCTGTAGCAATCTCCATCCTGCTTATGCCTCATTTGGCGATTTGTTTTTCGCGAATCTCGTCCAGTGTTTTGCAATCGATACACAACGTTGCCGTCGGCCGGGCTTCCAGACGTCTGAGGCCGATTTCCACACCGCAGTTTTCACAGTATCCGTATTCGCCCGAATCGATTCTTTCCAGTGTTTCATTGATTTTTTTGATGAGCTTGCGCTCCCGGTCACGGTTGCGCAGTTCCAGGGCCATGTCGGATTCTTGGCTGGCCCGGTCGTTGGGATCGGCAAACACCGTCATTTCGTCCTGCATGGTATGGACGGTTTTGTCGATGTCATTGGAAAGTTCGGCCTTCCAGCTGTTCAGGATCTTGCGAAAATGCTCTTTTTGCCGTTCGCTCATATAGGCTTCGCCCTGTTGGGGGACGTAGGGCGCGAAGTGATGCATGATTTCTTCTGACATGTCAGTAATGTCTCCGAATGACGTCGCAAGACAGTACAAAAATCAACGAAGGCGCAAGTGTACTGATGAATGAAAAATAAATCTAGCGGGGTAATCGAAGCGCTCGTTTTTGATGTGGACGGCACGCTCGCCGATACCGAGCGCGACGGGCACCGGTGTGCCTTCAACGAGGCTTTCGAGGAGTATGGGATCGGCTGGTACTGGGATGTAGAACTGTATGGACGTCTTCTGGCCGTCTCCGGTGGGAAGGAGCGCATCCAATTTTTCATAGAATCGTTTCTTCCGGAAAACCAGCGCCCCCAACATCCTGATCGACTGGCCGCCGCGTTGCATCGTATCAAGACCCGGCGTTATATCGAATTGGTGGAATCTGGACGTCTGGCTTTGCGTCCGGGCGTCAAACGATTGCTCAAGGAGGCTCGAGATGCCGGGTTGCGTCTGGCGATCGCCACCACCACCACGCCCGACAACGTGACCACGCTGCTACGGCATAGCTTGGCGGAGGACGCTGAAAAATGGTTCGAGGTCATCGCTGCCGGAGATGTCGTCCTACGCAAGAAACCGGCGCCCGACGTTTACCTATGGGCATTGGAAAGATTACGTCTGTCACCCCACCAATGCATGGCCTTCGAAGATTCCGAGAACGGGTTGAAATCCAGCTTGGCTGCTGGGCTCAAGACCGTGATCACCGTCAGCAGTTATAGCGTAACGGACAATTTCGAGGGGGCGTGTGTCGTGTTGAGCGATTTGGGCGAGCCCGATGCTCCATTCAAAACCCTGGCAGGAAATGCCTATGGACGAACGTATGTCGACATCGCCCTGATCGAACGATGGGCAGAGAAGTGCTAGGAAACCTCTGCATAAGCTGCTGCGCGGCTGGAGGACGGCGTTACACTATTTTTTGTTCCGACCATCGCCTTGCAGCTTAACATTCGCGATGCTCATGCGAACCTCCACCGCACCCTGCGGTTGAAACTCCTTTGTCCAACGCTTTGTGATGTCACGGTCACTGCGCTCTTTGCGCGTAAGCCTGTAAGCCCTCACAACGGTTTTTCAGAGTTGCTTTAGGCACCGTGTTCACGGCGCTCCAACGCGTCCAGTGTATTCTCCATCAACATGGCAACGGTCATCGGACCGACCCCCCCCGGCACGGGAGTGATCCAGGAGGCGCGATCGCGTGCCGGCTCGAATTCGACATCGCCACAAATTTTGCCACTCTCCATCCGGTTGATGCCAACGTCCACCACGATCGCGCCTTGACGTATCCATTCTCCTTTGATCAAGCCGGGTTTGCCAGCGGCAGCGACCAGAATCTCCGCATCACCGACCAAGTCAGCAAGGTTGCGCGTGAAACGATGGCAGACCGTCACGGTGCAGCCGGCCAACAACAGTTCCAGCGCCATCGGCCGTCCGACGATGTTGGAAGCCCCCACCACTACGGCGTGTCGGCCCTTGAGTTCCACCCCCAGGGTTCCCAGCATGGTCATCACGCCTTTGGGCGTGCAGGGGCGTAAGGTCGGGATGCGTTGCGCCAGGCGGCCAATGTTGTAGGGATGGAATCCATCCACGTCCTTGGCGGGGTCGATACGCTCGATCACCTGGGTCGAATCCAGATGCTCGGGCAAAGGCAATTGCACCAGAATGCCATCCACCCCGGGATCGGCATTGAGCGTATCGATTAAGGCAAGCAAAGCATCCTGTGCCGTGTCTGCAGGCAGATTGTGTGCGAGAGAGCGCATGCCGAGTGACTCGCAGGTCTCGCGTTTTTTGCGCACATAGATGGTGGAAGCGGGGTCGGTGCCTACCAAAACCACGGCCAGGCAGGGTACCCGCGCCCCTTTTTCGATGCGTCGCTGGATACGCCGCTTGAGCTCCTCCAGCAGTCTGGCGGCCATGGTTTTGCCGTCGATCAGTTGTGCCGTCATGCTCGACTCTTGGTAAATCTCGGTATTCTAGCAAATCCTGCCAGATGCTGAGTCTGTAGGTGAAGGTTGGTGTTAGCAACAAATAGATTTGTCCGGAGCTGTAGCACATAAACTGTCCGCTTGCTGTGGGCGGGGGAGGTGCGAAGGGCTTGGCCCGGAGCGGCTTCCCCTTCCACGGCGGGCGCTGCGGCGGACCTACGCGGCGACCTTAACCCCTGCGTCCAGCAACTGCCCATCCGCATCGCAGCGCGCCAGACAACGCGGGC
>JANZZG010000002.1 GCA_026419515.1 Methylophilaceae bacterium | reverse complement strand
GCGACGGGGAATACTGCTTTGGTGACGTTACGCACGAAAACTCCCTTTTTTCAATTGATCGTGACGGAAGAGCTGGCTGCGACGCAATGATATCCTCGCGCTTAGTGCACGTCGAGACAGATTGCCGCCCAGATTGCCCACCCGCAATGACTTTTTCGGGTTCGTCACATGCCTTTCAAAAACCCTGAAGAATCATGCAATCAACGGCGCGTACGGTAAATCAGCACGCGGTTTCCTCGCCCATCCTCGAACCGTGCGACTGGAGGAATCCCCAGCCGCGCCGTGAGGTAATCCTCACGTTCCGGATTTTTACGAGATACCCGTACCACGGCATAATCGAACGCTCGAATCTTCCCACTTTCGAAGTATTCTTGCACCACCGGCCATGGGTCTTCGGTGCGGTCACTCGAATCCCCGGTCACATAATAGCGGATACGGCGGGCGTCGTAGTAAATCCTGTCGTCCTTCGATACA
This sequence comes from Methylophilaceae bacterium, assembly GCA_026419515.1. Taxonomy (GTDB): domain Bacteria; phylum Pseudomonadota; class Gammaproteobacteria; order Burkholderiales; family Methylophilaceae; genus JANZZG01. The sequence goes on along the minus strand of JANZZG010000002.1, from coordinate 9,117 downwards.
TGATTCTTCAGCCACCGTGCAGCCTGCAAGGTGGGCATCTTTTCAGGATCCTGCGGCCGCAGGATGAGCCCAAACTGCACCACGAAGGCGATGCCCAACGCCAGCAGCATCCCGCGCTGCAGCCGGCTACTTCGCACACCACTCAGCCAACGCTTATAAAGAGCCTCTCCCCCGAACGCCGCATAGACCAGAATGATGAATGCGATCGGCAGCAGATAACGCCCCGGTAAAAAAAATTTAGCCAGCAAGATAAAAGCTCCATTGGCCATTCCCAACAGGATTAGCCAGGCAAACAGCTTGTGGAAGGGCTTGAGAGAAGCTGAACGACCCACCATGCACCCCCAGACCGCCGTGGCGAGCTGCAACCAGCCAGCCGAGCCCAACGCCTTCACCAGCAATATGTATCCCAACGTCAATAACAGGCCGGAGCTCGCATAATCCTCGAGGAATGGGCCCAGCACCTGTTCCGCAAAAATCCGGGCCTTGCTGTCCAGGCCATGCGAAAGCTGCTCATGGGCACCCAGCAGAACAGTGATGGGATCCCGTAGCCGGCCCAAGTGCTCCGGCTGCAATCCCGGGGTGAGCGCGTAAGCGATGGCGCCCACCCCCAGCCCTAGGAGGAGCAGGGCGTGCGCCCTCAACAAAATCCGCCACCGTGCACGCCAGGGATGGCTACTGTCGGCCAGCACCACCCACGGCAACAGCACCAGATAGGTCAGTGCTTCGATCCGCAACAGCACGGCCAGGATGGCCGTCACTCCCCAACCGAATGCCAGGCCCAGGGTATGCTGGCGGTAAAATTTCAGGAAAAAAACCAGACTCCAGACATGGGCCGCCCAAAAGAGATGGTCGCGCACCACCATGGGCAGCACATCCCCCACCAGATAAGGCGAGGCAAACAACAACAGCATGGCGGCCACCATGGTGCCGCACCCCCCGCCTGCCTCGCGCACCAGCACCGTCAGGCCGGCGCTGGTCAGCGCGAAGGCGACGATGGCCAGCCCATGGGCGGATGCCTGCAGCCCCAGACCGCTGACGTGGTGCACCAGCGCGATCAACAGCGAATACAGCGGCCAGTTGTAGAGCTGGAACCCCTCCTGCCACTGTCCGAGGGCAAACAGGCGGGCCGCCTCGACATACAGTATCCCATCGGAGTTGATCGCCCCATGCGATTGCAGGATCACCCACCCGGCAAGCAAGGCACCGCAGAGCGCGGCCATCCACGGCAAGCCAGATGGAGATTGCGCATTGTCCAGCAGACGCATAAACCGCGTCGCCATCATGCCATCCCCATCACGCGTCGCTCAGACAAAAACCGGGACATACTACGCCTTACGTCAACCCACGCCAGGCAAACTTTAGCGTTCCGGTAAAAAAAAGACCCACGCATGACCATTCGCACTATGGATAGCCTTCTGGGTTCATGGACTGCCAGCGCCAAGTATCCGCACACATTCGTTCGATTCCAAGCCCTGCGCGCCAGTTCAGTTTTTTGGCAGCAAGTTCAGGATTCGCATAGCAACAAGCGATGTCTCCAGAACGGCGCTCGACGATGCGGTAAGGAATGGGACGGCCACTGGCACGCTCAAAAGCTTTGACCATTTCGAGCACACTATAGCCCCGCCCGGTCCCCAGATTTACGGTTAGGATGCCTGGATTGGCAAAAAGATAATTCAATGCGCATACATGGCCTTTTGCCAGATCGACGACATGAATATAATCGCGTATGCCAGTCCCATCCGGCGTGGGATAGTCATCGCCAAACACCCGCAGGTAATCCCGACGTCCCACGGCCACCTGGGCGATATAGGGCATCAGGTTATTGGGGATTCCTTTGGGGTCCTCCCCGATCAAACCGCTCGGATGTGCACCTACAGGGTTGAAATAGCGCAAAATGGCGATGCGCCAGCCCGCTTGCGCCGCGTTTAAGTCGTTCAGGATCTGCTCTACCATGTGCTTGCTGGTGCCATAGGGATTGATGGTACCGCCGGTGGGGAAATCTTCCGAGATGGGCACCGCGTGCGGATTTCCATACACAGTGGCCGATGAGCTGAATACCAGCTTGCGCACCCCTTTTTCAGCCATGACTTCACATAACGCCAAGGTCCCAGAGACATTGTTGTCGTAGTATTCAAGCGGCCGTTCGACCGATTCCCCTACCGCCTTGAGTCCGGCAAAATGCATGACCGCATCTACTTCAACTTTGTCAAATACTTGCCGCATGGCATTTCGATCACGAACATCGGCAAGATAGAACTCCACCCGGCAGCCAGTGATCTGCGCTATTCGATCGAGCACTGACGGCTTGCCATTGCTCAAGTTATCCACGACCGCCAGCTCATACCCCGCTTCAATCAGTTCTACACAGGTGTGCGAACCAATGTAGCCGCAACCCCCAGTAATCAGTATCTTGCCCATGTGCTAACTTATGTTCCCCAGCCTGCCCAATGGCCTTGCCAACCCGCTCAGGCCACTCTTGCGCGGCCCATTTTGGGGCGTCATTGCCTTGCGCAGCATCGTTCTATCCCTACAAGCCATCGATATGGGCTGTTTCCAGCCCTGTTTTCCGCCATCAGCCTAGCGAAGCAACTCACCCTATTCGTCGACGCAGCCACCGCGGGGCACGAAAACGTATCAGCCGAACATATATCCAGACATACAGCATGACGAAGCATACCGAAGCCACTACCAATGCCGTTTCGCTACGCCATAACAACATCGCTGGCACCACTGACACTGAAGTGAGCCCCCAAAGATAGGGAGAGGTTGCCGAATTACGTGCCATCCGGCGGGAGGCATGATGGCCACCCGTCCACCGAATGAGTCGTCGGTACACGAGCATATGCAAATGCAGGCCATCCGGCACCCCCGGTGACATCCCCCGCATAAAACGCTTACGGTAAATGGAAAAAATTGTCTCGGTGATTGGATACGCGCACACCAAAAAACAAAACCACGGCGATAACGCCGGATGGCGCGCCACGAGCAAAACAGCCACTTCGGCCAATATGAATCCAACCAGGTATGCTCCACCATCACCAAGGAAAATCAACCCACGTGGATAATTCCATACAAAAAAACCCAGCAGCGCGCCGATCAAGCCCAAGCAGACCTGCACAATGAAAACATCCCCCAGCGACCATGCGACATATCCGAAAGCCATCAGCATCAGCATAGAAACTGCTGCGGCCAAGCCATTGAATCCATCGATGATGTTGACTGCGTTGACCATCCCGGACACCGCTACCAAGGTCAACAGCCAACTCGCGGGCGCCCAAACCAAAGCTGCATCGACGACCGGAATACCGATGCGCGACAACTGCGCGCCCAGCAATCCGATTCCCAGACCGGCGGCTGCCAGGGTCGCCAGCAAACGTGGCTCCACTCCCAGGCGTTTGGTGACATCCTCTATCAACCCCGCGGCCAATGCCGGAAAAGCTGCCAGCAACAACCAGACCGCCTCCACCCCCACCAATCCACGCCAGGCGCTCCACGTCAAAGCCGCGAACACGCCGGCTGTCACCCCAACCCCCCCGATACGGGGCACTTGGCCTTGGTGAAACTTTTGTGGACCCTGATGATCATCGGCGCTCAGATGTATATGCACATGACACCAGCGGATGATCATCATCACGACCACAAAGGCCGCTAAAAATCCGGCGAATAAGGTCTGCATCAGCGCACTCTCTCAGGCTGAGCGAATAATTTTTCATTCCACCCCATCATGCCGACCATCAACAGCAGCACCAAAAACGGAAACCGATAGCGATACAAAGCGCCAACGTTAGGGGACGAATACGCATAGAACAAAACCCCAATCAAGCCAATCAACAACATCGCTGAAACCTGGGCCCACGAACTGCTACGCCTTAAAACCCATAACAATCCAGCCAATACAGCGTATACATACAACATTTCAACGCCGCTCATAAGGCGCCTGATATGCCCCCCCGGTGAGCTTGCATCGCTCCACCAATGGATCGGAAATGGTGACAGGAGGCCAATCTGCAGCGCCCTAGGTAAATAAGCCAATACTTCGACATAGTTGGTTAATGGCCGATCATGGTCAATATTGGCCTCCGCACCAGCATGGTACTGAATGAATCCGTGACGGTAGCAGATAAGGGTACCCACGGGGCGCGCCAAAACGGGTATCGAAATTTCCGGTTTCCATGTTTCGCATAATGGTGCTGCGGGTGCTGCGGGTGCTGCCAATTTTTCCGCCCCAACATAAGTTACGATAAGAACCACCAGAATCACGGTCCCCCCAGCAAGCGGTAAGCGCTTGCGCATCCATACTCCCACTGCCACTACCGCCCAAATCAACAAGGATACAGCAATCATCAGTTGCGCCTGGTAGGGCCTACCCCACCAGATGAGTAATAAACCGCTGCTCGCCGCCATGGCCATGTGAAATCTTCGACTCAGTTTCGCCCCCCCTTCATCCAGGGCAAATACCCAGGCCCAAGCCACCAGCAGAATACCCGGCAAAGATAAAATATCTTTGTGTGGCTGCCCATAAATCAGCATGGACGATGGGAACACAAACGGGGCAAGCGCTAGGATAAACGGCCAGCCGCGCAATCCCAATCGTCGTGCGATCGAGGCAGCAGCCCAGATGGCAACTGCATACAAAAGACCACTGATGGGCAACAGCACCCAAGGCGAAAAGATGCCCGTCAACACATAAGTCGCAGCTAGCAAACTGGCAGGAGCCTGCCCTTCATAACGCAGTTCCCACGCTGCCCAGCCCGTGGCCTGGATTTTATCAGCCAGTTGCAGGGCCTGCTGCTGGAATGTCACCCAATCCCCCCCTGCCAGCAGGCCATCACCGGCGTGCCACAGCGTGTTGGGAATGATCCAATGTTGCAGTACATACCCTGTCACCAACGCCCACAGCCATCCACCAATGACGAGAGTCCTCCCATATGATTTTGCTAGCATATCCTCCTCATCGTTTCCCCCCATTGTTTCAAAGGGCATCCTTCATGGGCCCGGCCCCCGCCTGTCCACGTTCATGGTCTCCAACAAGATCTGATTGGCTCGTCGCACATCAAATCGCGTTTCAGCCAGGCGGCGACTTTCGCGCCCCATCGTTTCGATCAATTGCGGTTGCTCGATGAAGCGTAGCATTGCTTGCACCAAAGCCTCCACATCGCGTGGCGGCACCGAGAAGCCATTGACACCCTCGATCACCGTCTCGCGGCAGCCTGGTACGTCGGTGGTGATGACGGGGCGCCCCATCGCCATGGCCTCCTGCGTGCTGCGCGGCACCCCTTCGCGGTAGGAGGGCAAGACAAACACGCTGGTTTGCGCCAGCCAGGGCTTGACGTCCACCGCCCCTGGCCACTCGACGGTCCCGTCCTGCAACCAAGGCTGCAGATCCTCGACCGTCAGCCCCCCCGGATTGTCGTCCAACGGCCCGAGCAGCCAAAAGCGTGCCGAAGGATAAGCGCGCTTGACTGCCCGGGCAGCCGCAAGATACTCCAGCACGCCTTTTTCACGCAGCAGGCGAGCAACGAGTGTGAAAGTAATGGGGTCACGGTGAGGAGGGCATATCGGCCAGTTGGTTAAGGGAACCCCCGTGCCATTGATCAAAACTAATTTGTCACGAGATATGCCAAGAGATTCAGTCAGGTATCTCGCGTCGTCCGGATTTTGCACCACAACCCGGTGAGCTTTGTACAAAGCTGCCCGATACAGGGTGGCGAGGGTCCACCGTAGCAGCAATCTCGACATACTTTTGTTCGGACACTCTGTAAATGCAACCCCCAAACCCGCAATCATTGCTACTCGGTGCCGCACCCCAGCCAAGGCCGACGCCAACATCCCCCATACATTGGTCTTGGCCGCATAGCTCAGTACTACATCGGGCTGGCTATGTCGCAAATGGCGATACAGCGCCAGCAGGGTTTGTAAATCCTGCAGTGGGTTCATGCCCGTGCGTGCCAAGGGAAACGAAGCTCCCTCGGCGCCCAGATCAGCCAAACACGTCAATTGGTTTGGCGTCCAGTCTGGGGCCAACACCTCGACTTGGCAACCGTTCTTGACCAGTTCTTCGATCAACGGGGCACGAAAATTGAGGGTTGCACCCGCTGCGTGACCAATCAACACGACTTTTGGTCGGTCATGCCTGCCTCGCGAGGGAGTCATGTCGTTGTTGCGCCGTACCACGCCTGCCACATCAACACATCCCATAGCAAAAATTGCCAATTGCGCTGACCGCTCAGGTGTTCCGCCCACCTGCGACGAATCGGCGCCGGATCGAAAAATCCCTCGCGCCGCAATCTTTCTTCGGCGAGCAAATCTTCCGCCCATTCTCTGAGCGGGCCACGCAACCAGTGGTCGATGGGCACGCCAAACCCCATTTTCGGCCGCTCGATCAATTCCTTCGGCACATGTTTGTAGAGCAGCTGACGTAACAACCATTTGCCTTGCCCCTCGCGGATTTTCATGGAAAGCGGCAGCCGCCAGGCAAACTCCACGATACGGTGGTCGAGCAGTGGCACGCGAGTTTCCAGGCTCACCCCCATCGCCGCGCGATCAACCTTCACCAAGATGTCGTCGGGTAAATAGGTGATCGCATCGAGATACATCATGCGCTGCTCGAAATCAGGACAATCGAGCCATGCGGAAGGATCGGTGATGGGCGTGCGCGGCTCTTCGCCCCTGATCACGACAGCAGCAGGATCCTCCCAATGCGAAACGAGCCGTAGGTAAATCTCTTCTGGCCGGTCAGCCGCAAAGAGCGCCGCCGCCTTGTGCAACTTGTCGCCTGGCAGGCGGAAGCGATAGCGTGCTGGCAACAAGCCGTGAACAATTCCATAGAGGCGGTTCCAGGCCGCAGGCGAAAGGCTCTTGACCGCAGAACCCGCAACCCGGCGCAAGGGCAACGGCACGCAGGAAAGCTTACGCCAAAGCGATTGCTCCCAAAAATAGCGGTTGTAGCCGCCGAACAGCTCATCGCCGCCATCACCCGACAAAGCTACCGTCACTTGCCGGCGTGCCAATATCGAGACGAGATGCGTCGGAATCTGCGAAGAATCGGCGAAAGGTTCGTCATAGAGCGTTGGCAGCTTGGGAATCACGTCCAGCGCATCCCGTGGCGTCACATACCACTCGGCGTGATCCGTCCCCAGATGCCGTGCCACGGCCCTGGCGTGCTGCGCCTCGTCGTACTCGCCCTCGTGAAAACCGATCGTGAAAGTCTTTACGGGCCGAGAAGACAACGATTGCATCAGCGCCACCACCGTCGAAGAATCGATGCCCCCTGACAAAAACGCCCCCAGCGGCACATCGGCCATCATCTGGCCAATCAGGCTTTGCTTGAGCAGACGCTCGAGCTCTTCGACCGCCTCCGCATCCGCCCCCGGGAAAGGGCCGCGCAAGCCCGCCTCGGCCACGTAGCGCAAGGACCAGTAAGTCTCGACACGCCCTTGACCGACCGCCGTTCCATCCTGCGCGGTGAATTGCACGAAACAGCCAGGCGGTAGCTTCCAGATGTTCTGATAAATGCTCCAAGGCGCCGGGATGTTGTTGTGCCGGAGAAAAAGCGTCAGCGCCCGCCGTTCGATCGCGTTGTCGAAACCCGGAAAAACACGGATGGCCTTCAATTCCGAAGCAAACACCAACGCGCCTTTCACCCAGCCGTAATACAGAGGTTTTTCACCCATGCGGTCGCGCGCGAGTGTCAACGTCCGCGCCTGGCGATCCCACAAGGCAAAAGCGAACATGCCGACGAGTTTCTCTAAGGTGGCCCTGATGCCCCATGTCTCGATCGCCGCGAGCAGGGTTTCCGTATCCGAATGCCCGCGCCAGGTGAGTGCCGTCCCGCCAGCGCCGACTTTCGCCAACGCTTCGCGCAATTCGAGGTGGTTGTAGATCTCGCCGTTGAAGACGATCGCCCATCGGCCACACGCAGAAAGCATCGGCTGGTGACCTGCGGGGGAAAGGTCCAGGATGGAAAGGCGGCGGTGCCCCAGCGCCAGCCCCGCATCAGCATCCACCCAAACACCCCCATCGTCGGGGCCCCGATGCCGCAGCGCATCGGCCATGCGCCGCACCTGCGCCGCGGCTGCATCCGGATGCACACCGTCCGGTTGCCAAAAGCCGGTCAGGCCGCACATTTTTGTACCCCTTAAACAGCCATGCGCCTGATGTTTCCAGTTTTAGCAGCACCAACCATATTAACGGGAGCCAACTTCACGAACCGCACTGTTTTTTACGCGAGGATGACGGAATCTTTTAGCCAAACGCAATAACCAAGATGGCACAATTAACAGTACGACAATATTTGAAGCAACAACATAGCGCTTCGTTACCCATGCCAGACCGATAATTGACCGCACGCCCGACAAATCCTTATTAGCCCTAAAACCAGCTGCTGTATAAAAAGCTATTTGATCAAACAACCTGATCAACCCCCTTTTTTTACGCTCATCAATATCACCTTCTAACAACAAACCAGATATAAACTTCAGCGATCCCGGTGGCTCAACCTCGCGAAGACGGTCTGTACGATTAACTGCATCTTGGCAATTGACGGCTGTCACCACCTCCGAATGAGCCACAGGGTAACTTAAAGCAATCTTGATCCAACATACAATATCTTCGCCTCGCCGCATACCAACTGGAAATCCACCCACGAAACGAATTGCGTCTTTGCGAACACAGGCAGTAATAGAGTTAACCAAACACAACCCAAAAGAATATGCCCGGAAAAAATCATCAACCAAACCAGCCCACCCATCTTGATATAAACCTTGAGGACGAAATATTTCTCCACCACGCTCGATTACATGAGCCGTACTAAAAAGACCAGCATCAGGGAAGGAATCAATCAAGCTTTTTAGCTCCCGCAAATGATCAGGAAACCAATAATCATCCGCATCCAAAAACGCCACGAATTGAGCTGTTGCAGCGCTGACGCCAACATTTCTGGCGGCCGCCGCACCTGCGTTTTTCTGATTTATAAGTTTTACGCCATACTTAACTACATAAGAAGCAACCACTTCCTCCCCGCCGTCAGTCGATCCATCATTCACAACGATGATTTCAGCCGGTCGGTACGTCTGAGCAAGAACGCTATCCAGCGCTCTAGCAATGTGAGGCGCTTTG
>JANZZG010000047.1 GCA_026419515.1 Methylophilaceae bacterium | reverse complement strand
AGGGCTGGGCTCCTGTAATCGCCCAGAGGGCTGGGCTCCTGTAATCGCCCAGAGGGCTGGGCTCCTGTAATCGCCCAGAGGGCTGGGCTCCTGTAATCGCCCAGAGGGCTGGGCTCCTGTAATCGCCCAGAGGGCTGGGCTCCTACTTGATGCAGACGGCGCGCACTTGCTTCATGTCGGTGATGCCTTGTAGCACTTTTTCGATGCCGTCCTGCTTGAGCGTGCGCATGCCATCTTCCAGCGCGGTCGCAAACATTTCGGCAACGCGGGCGTGTTCCTGGATGTTTTTCTTGATGGCATCGGTTCCTTCCAGTAGTTCGTGCAGACCGACGCGGCCCCTGTAGCCGGTGCCTCCGCATTTGTCGCAGCCCTTGGCGCGGTACAGGGTGAACTGCCCCTTTTCGTTGGCGTAGTTTTTCACCCATTCCTGATAGATGCCTTTGTATGCCGCATCGGGGTCTTTTTTCCAGGTACTGGTGTTTTTCAGCTCCAGGCAGTATTCGTTGAGCATGCTTTTGAGCTCGTTCGCGTCGGGTGTATAGGCCTCCTTGCAGTCGCCGCACAGGCGCTTGGCCAGCCGTTGCGCCAGAATTCCCAACAGGGCATCGGCGAAGTTGAACGGGTCCATCCCCATGTCGAGCAGGCGGATGATGGATTCCGGCGCGCTGTTGGTGTGCAGGGTGGCGAAGACGAGGTGACCGGTCAAGGAGGCTTCGATGCCGGTGGATACGGTTTCCTTGTCGCGCATTTCACCTACCATGATCACATCCGGGTCTGCGCGTAAAAAGGCTTTCATTACGGTTGCGAAATCCAGCCCGGCCTTCTTGTTGACCTGGACCTGGCGCAGCCCTTTCTGGGTGATTTCCACCGGGTCCTCGGCGGTCCAGATCTTGGTTTCCGGCGTATTGATGTAACCCAGCGCGGAATGCAGGGTCGTGGTCTTGCCCGAGCCGGTCGGACCACACACGAAGAACAAGCCATAGGGTTTGGAGATCAGTTCTTTGAGTTTGGAATAGTTGCGAGGTGACAGACCGAGTTTGTCCAGCGGGATTGGTTTGCCGGCGGCCAGAATGCGCATCACCACATCCTCCAATCCCCCCGCGGTCGGGATGGTGGCGACCCGCAGCTCGATGTCCAGTGGGCCGAATTTCTTGAATTTGATCTTGCCATCCTGCGGTTTGCGGCGCTCGGCGATGTCGAGGTCACACATGATCTTGATGCGCGCTACCAAGGCATTGCGGTAGCTGGCAGGAATTTCGATGTAAGGCACCAGCGAACCATCTTTGCGAAAACGGATTTCGGTTTTACCTTTGTCGGGGTAAGGCTCGATGTGGATGTCGGAAGCACCCTGATTGTAGGCGTCGATGATGATTTTATTCACCAGCTTGACCAGTTCGTTGTCCTGCGCGGCGGAGATGTCCTCCTGGCTGACGCCACTTCCTTCCTCTTCTTCTTCCCCCAGCGTGGACAGCAAGTCGTCGATCGACCCCGTGGCTGCACCGGCACCGTAAAACGAGTCCACTGTCGCAGCGAAATCGCGGTTGAGGCAAACCTTGTAGGTAATTTTCGTGACCCGAGGGAATATGGTATTGACGATGCGCGAACCGCGCACTCGTTCCGGGTCCGGCGTGAGGATGATCAGCCCTTCCTTCATGGTTTCGTCGATGGGCACCCAGCCATTGGCGTTCACGTATTCCTGCTTGAGGTTTCGTAACAAGTCCACTGGCTTCACGCGGTCAGCCTTGTACGGTTCGTACGGCACGCCGAAAAAGCTGGAGAGCGCTTTGCCAATGGCCGCAGGCTTGACCTGGAACTCATCGATCAGCACCTCTTCCAGATCCTTGCCTTTGGTGCGGGCCGCGCGCTGGGCCAGTTCGAGCTCCTGTGCCGCCAGCACACCGTCGGCGACCAGCCCGTCGTATTTGGTCTTGACGAGGCCGCCCAAGGGAACCTGGCGCTGACCGAGGGCGATGGCCAATGTCTTGGCCAGTTCGACGGCACCTTCCTCGGCCATTTCGGGGAAAGGTAGGCCGGAAAGCGAATTGATGACCTGCACCACCCCCATCAAACTACCGTCTTGTGGATCGAGGATGGGGAACACCAGCATCTGCTTGGTACGGAAACCGGTTTTTTTGTCGACTTCTTTCAGAAAACGGATTTCCGGGCTGATGCGTGCCAGCTCGGCATCGTCGTAGACATCTTCGATGTTGACGATGGTCTTCTGGGAGGCGACGAAGCCGGCGATGCTCTGCGGGTTGATGGCAAGCCGCAGTTCCTTGAACGCGTTGAGTCCGGTCTTGACCTTGGACACGATCGCCGTCTTGTCTTCGTTCACCACGTAGAGTGTGATGCGTTCCGCCTCGAACAGGTTACGGATGTCCTCGCTGACCTCGAGAATGATTTCATCGATGGCGCGGGTGGCGTGGATCTTGTTGGTGACGTTCTGCAGCTTCTTGGTAAAGGCCAGCTTGCTGCCCATTTCGGCAAGATTGGCCTCCTTCTGCGGTGCGGTTGCGGCGGCACTCATCGGCATGATATCCCTGCAAGACTGGCGCAAGACGTACACACTATCATACGTTCTCCGAAAGTCAATTCGGCACGTGGATCACGGGGAATGCGGTAAAATCCGCAGCGTTGCATCGTCTTCGGAACCGTGCCATGCCTGTCAACCTGACCGATCCCGACCCTGCCTCGCTGCTGCCCGTCAAGGGCGTCGAACTGGGCCATGCCGAGGCCCGGATCAAGAAACCCGGCCGCAAGGACCTGCTGGTGATGCGCCTGGCGCCGGGCAGCCGGGTGGCCGGCGTATTCACGCAAAACCGTTTCTGCGCCGCGCCGGTGCAGGTCTGCAGGCAGCATCTCGCATCCGGGCAGGGCATCCGGGCGCTGGTGGTCAATACCGGCAACGCCAATGCCGGCACTGGCGAGGATGGCCTGATGCGCGCGCGCCGCACCTGCGAGGCGCTGGCCGGACTGCTGGGCATCGCGGACCAGCAAGTACTGCCGTTTTCCACCGGTGTCATCATGGAACCGTTGCCGGTCGAGCGCATCATCGCTGGTCTGCCGGCCTGTCTTGCCAACCTGCGGGAGGACAACTGGGCCAATGCGGCGCAGGCCATCATGACCACCGATATCGTGGCCAAGGCCTGCTCGAAACGGATCCATCTCGAAGGCCAATCCATCACCATCACCGGCATCGCCAAAGGTTCCGGCATGATCCACCCCAACATGGCGACCATGCTGGGCTTCATCGCCACCGATGCCGCGGTATCCCAACCTGCCCTGGAATCCATGATCCGGTATGCCGTCAACCGCTCCTTCAATTGCATCACGGTGGACGGTGACACCTCGACCAACGATTCGCTGATTCTGATCGCCACCGGTCAGGCCGGCAATGCGGAGCTGTCCGAGCATGGCGCCGGCTATGCCGCCTTGCGTGATGCCGTGACCGAAGTCGCCACGACACTGGCGCAGGCCATCGTGCGCGATGGGGAGGGCGCCACCAAGTTCATGACGGTCCGCGTGGAAGGCGGGCGCGACGAGGCGGAATGCCGCAAGGTAGCCTATGCCGTCGCACACTCGCCATTGGTCAAGACGGCGTTCTTCGCCTCCGATCCCAATCTGGGCCGGATTCTGGCGGCAGTGGGCTATGCCGGCATCGAAGACCTCGACGTCAGTCTGCTCAAGCTCTATCTGGATGACGTGCTGGTTGCCGAAAATGGCGGGCGCGCGGCCAGTTATCGCGAGGAGGACGGCCAGCGGGTGATGAAGCGGCCCGAGATCACGGTGCGGGTGGTGCTGGGACGCGGGCACGCCACAGCCACGGTGTGGACGTGTGATTTTTCCTATGATTACGTCAGGATCAATGCGGATTACCGCACCTGATGAATCCGTGCGGTCATGCCCCAGATAGAACGTCTGTTACCGCGTATCGAGTCGTTGTTGGACAGGCTGGAGGCACTGCTGCCCGAGCCGGCGGCCGCGCCCGACTGGTCTGCGCATGCGTGGCGCTGGCGGGGCGGCGGGCTCAAGGCAGTGGCCCATCCACGCCATGTGCGGCTGGCCGATCTGCAGGGTATCGACCCGCAAAAAGCCGCCATCGACCGCAACACACGCCAATTTTTGCGGGGATTGCCTGCCAACAATGTGTTGCTCACCGGTGCGCGCGGCACGGGCAAGTCCTCGCTCATCAAGGCACTGCTTTCCGAATACGCCGAAGTAGGCTTGCGACTGGTCGAAGTGGACAAGCATGACCTGGGGAACCTGCCGGAAATCGCCGCCTTGCTGGAGCATCGCCCCGAGCGCTTCATCATTTTTTGCGATGATCTCTCTTTCGATACCGGCGAATCCGGTTACAAGGCGCTCAAGGTGGCACTGGACGGTTCGATTGCCGGCGCCGCCGACAACATGCTGATCTATGCCACCTCCAACCGCCGCCACCTGATGCCGGAATTCATGTCCGAGAATCTGGAGGCCGAGGAAATCCGCCCCGGCGAGACGGTCGAGGAGAAGATCGCGCTGTCCGAGCGCTTCGGCCTCTGGCTGACGTTTTACCCGTTCGACCAGGAACAATACCTCGCCATCGTCCGCCATTGGCTGAAGACATTCGGTATCACGCGGCTGACGCCACAGGTGCGCCGGGCCGCCTTGCAATGGGCCACTGCCCGTGGATCGCGCAGCGGCCGCGTGGCCTGGCAGTTTGCCCGTGACTGGGCGGGACAGCGGGGGCTGCTTGGCTGAGGTGGCTGAGGTGGTCGATGCCGCCGTCGCCGTCATCCAACGCGGTGATGGTCGAGTATTGCTTGGACAGCGACCGCCTGGCAAATCCTGGGCTGGTTGGTGGGAGTTTCCCGGCGGCAAGATCGAGGTGGGTGAGGCGGCTTCACACGCGCTGCAGCGCGAATTGCAAGAGGAACTCGGGATCGAGGCGGTTGGCCCCACGCCTTGGCTCACCCGTGTTTTCTCCTACCCGGAACGCACCGTGCGCCTGCATTTTTTCACGGTCCGACAATGGCGGGGCGAACCACGGGGTAAAGAGGGCCAACGCCTGTCCTGGGAATCCCCCGAGGCTCCTACGGTCGGCCCCTTGCTGCCCGCCAACGCGCCGGTGCTGGCGGCGCTGCGGTTGCCGCCGCATTATGCCATCACCCACCTTGCCGGAATGGGGGCGTCCACTTTTTTCGCCGCGCTGGAACGTGCTCTGGCGGGTGGGCTCGGGATGATCCAGGTACGCGAGAAAGCATTATCACCGTCGGATTTACTGGATTTCGCCCGTCACGTGGTCGAGCACGCCAGGCGCTACCGGGCGCGGGTGGTGGTCAACAGCAGTGTCGAATTGGCGCAGGCAGCCGGTGCCGACGGCGTACATCTTTCTTCTGCGGTGTTGATGTCCTGTATGCGGAGGCCCACCGGAATGTTGTGCGGCGCCTCCTGTCATGATGCTGCCGAGCTGGCGCACGCGGCGAGGCTGGATGTGGATTACGTCCTGCTCGGCCCGGTCCAGGCCACCCGCACCCACCCGGGCGCGCATCCGCTGGGCTGGCAGCGGTTTGCCGCGCTGGCCAGCGGGCAGCCGATGCCGGTATACGCCTTGGGCGGATTGTCGCCTGACGACCTGGCGGTTGCCTGGAACCACGGTGCGCACGGCATCGCCATGATGCGGGCGGCGTGGCAATGAAACGGGGAATCTGGATCGTGATCTTGCTGCTGGTGGCCTGCCGGCCACAGCCTGATCCCGTTATCCTCCCCAGCGCGTGCCCGGATCCGCTGGCGGGATGCCGGTTGGATGCCGGTGTTGTCCTGCGGTTCTCAGTGAGACCGAGCATCATGCAGCCCTTTGACCTGGAAGTGGAGGCGCCGGAGGATGCGGCTGTGCATGCCAGCTTCCGTATGTCGGGTATGGACATGGGGCCCAACCGCTATCGGTTATTGCGGGAAAATGATAGGTGGCGTGCCCGGGTCCTGCTGCCGGCCTGCGTGCAGGGACGGCGCGACTGGATATTGCGTCTGGAAGTGGGGAACAAAATCTACGAGATTCCGTTCATGTCCGGTTGACGTGTTGTACAGCCGCACAGCAAATGATTCAGCGGTTTCCTAATGGGTGGCCGGTGATGGGTGGGCGCCCGGTTCTTGGATCGGCACGCTGATTTTCTGGGTGTACGGCTTGCGTCCCTTGTCCTTCACGGTCAGCGTCAGTTCGAGCGTCTCCCCTGCCTTGAGCGGTTTTGTCAGATCGAACAGCATCAGGTGGTAACCGCCCGGCTCCAGTTTCACGCTTTTGTTGGCTGGAAGCGTCAGCGTTCTGACCATGCGCATTTTCATCACGCCTCGATCCATCCACATGCGGTGGATTTCCACACTCCCGGCGACAGGCGTGGATGCTGCCATCAAAGTCGCATCGACGGAGCTTTTGAGCGTCATGTAAACGGCGCTCACCTCTTGCCCGGGTACCGTGGCGCGGGCCCACGCGTCCTCGACCGTGATGTCGGCCTGGGCGGCCAGACTGCCCAGGAACAAAAAACATGCGAACAGGCGTCTAGTCATGTGAGGATACGGGCTGCTCATTTTCGGGAATGCGGTAATTTTCATTCGCCCACTGGCCGAGGTCAATCAGCTTGCAGCGTTCGGAACAGAAAGGCCGCCAGGGATTGCAAGTGGAGTATTCCGTCAGCGTACCACAGGTCGGACAGGCAACTTTTTTGGGGGCGCTCATCACAGGTTGCATAAGGTCAGGTCGAACTGTACGTCCGTCTCGCATGGGCGCGGTCGCTGCAGCCCGTCCATGCAACTGAAACGAATGTTGATGGCATATTTGTTGGCGCTGACTTCGGGAAAACAAGTCATTTCGTCCGCAAGGGTGATGCGTAGCATTTGGGCCGGTTTGATACCCCCCAGCATTTGTTGGAATGCACCCTGTGAGGCCGTGTAACGGGTTGCCGTACCACTGCCGCGCAGGATGTGCAGGATGATACGGATGGCGTCGTACAGTGGCAGTAAGGGCGCCAGCCAGCCTTGGATGCCGGCCTGGCGCGTTTCCGAGGGCAGGCCCAGCCAGTAATGATAGGAGGGCACGTCGAACTCGCAGACCCCGCCCGGGATCACGGCGCGTTGTTTGACACTCATCAGCCATTCGTTTTCTCGGAGTGATTGACCAAGTCGGCCACTGGCGGCACGCAGGCTGGTTGCGACTTGATCGAGCTCGAGAATGACCTGGTCGAGGATGTCTTCAGCGATCGCGGGATTGCCCCGCAGCCCTTCCATCACGCCTTTCTGACGATCCAACTCCTGCAAGAGGTCGGTCTTGAGTTCGGAACGATCGATCAAGTCGAGAATCTGAAATAATGTCAGCAACGCACAATGATGGCTGAATTCGTTCGTACCGGTAGTGTGGTGTTGTACTTTGACGAACAGATCCTCCAGCCGCAGCAGGATGCGGATGCGTTCATTGAGCGGATAATCGTAGGTCGGCACGAAAAAAGTCTTTTAGGCCATCAAGTTAGGCATAATTATGCTGATGCGGATTATCAGAGCAATCGGCTCATGATGCAAGTCTCAAATAATCATGGTGCAAGAGGCGGACTTTTTCTGCGAGTGTCGCCAGGTCGGCATCATTGACGATCACATCATCGGCAAGGGCAATTCGCTGCGCCCGTGGTAGCTGGGTAGCCATGATGGCGCGCACCTCGGCCTCGCTCAATCCGCTACGTGCCATGGCGCGCTGGATCTGCAACGCCTCTGGACAGTCCACGACCAAGGTCCGCTGGCAAAGTGCTGTATAACCACGGCTTTCGAATAGCAAGGGCACCACGATCATGCGGTAGGGCGCACCAGCGAGTGGGTGGGCGATCACTTCTACAACGGCAGCGCGGATCAGCGGATGCAGGAGTGCTTCCAGGGTGCGTTTCGCAGCGGGGTCGGAAAAAACCCGACGACGTAGCGCAGCGCGGTCCAGCGTGCCGTCCGGTGCTAGATAGTGCGACCCGAACGTTTGCGCAATCGCCTGCAGTGCCGGCTGCCCAGGGGCGGTGAGCTGATGGGCGATGGCATCGGTATCCGTCACCGCTACGCCGAGTTCGGCAAACAGGCTGGCGACGGTGCTCTTGCCGCTGCCGATGCCACCCGTCAGTCCGACCACCCACATATCAGGCTATCGAACCAGGTATAGCTGGGCCAGCTGAGGACCCCAGAATAGCGCGGCGATGCCGCCTAGCGCAAGGTAAGGGCCGAAAGGAATGGGCACGTTGCGTCCGTGCCTGGCCAGCAGGATCAGCGCGATCCCGATCACCGAACCGGTCAGCGAGGAAAGCAGGATCACCGCTGGCAGGAGCTGCCAGCCGAACCAGGCACCGATGGCCGCCAACAGCTTGAAATCGCCGTAACCCATGCCCTCCTTGCCGGTCGCCAGCTTGAACAGCCAATATACCGACCACAAAGCGAGATAACCTGCAACGGCGCCGATCACGGCCGATTTGAGATCCGTGAACCCGCCATTGAGGTTGAACAGTAGGCCGGCCCACAGCAAGGGCAGGGTGATGTCGTCCGGCAATAGATGGGTGTCGATGTCGATGAAGGTCAGGGCGACCAGAGCAGCCGCCAGAAAGAAGGCCGCCAGCGCATGCATCTCCAGTCCGAATTTCCAGGCGATCGCGCCGGCCAGCAGGCCGGTCAGTGCCTCCACCAACGGGTAACGTGGGCTGATGGGAGCATGGCAGGCGGCGCATTTGCCGCGCAAAAACAGGTAACTGAAGATGGGGATGTTTTCCAGCGCAGTGATGCGATGGCCGCAGGTCGGGCAGGTGGAACGCGGTACCACCAGGTTGTAGGGAGACGATGCGGCAGGTGATGGCTGGCCGTTGATTTCGGCGCACTGCGCACGCCACGCCCGTTCCATCATGATGGGCAGGCGATGGATCACCACATTCAGGAAGCTGCCTATCATCAGGCCGAACAGTATGGCAACGATGATGAATCCAGTGGGAAAGTCAATGAATAGTTCGAGCATGGGATCGATGATGGCATGAGGGTGAGCGACTGACAAGCCTCGTCACCTTGCAAATAGCAGTGGCAAACCACTCATGTTCTCATAGATGAAGTGCTGCAGCAGCAGGCTTTCCGTAGTACGTACATTTTGGAAACGGATGCCATAATGCAGGATGCCATTCGCTTCCTCGTCCTGGTGTATGTTCTGGATCACCCCGGCGGCATTGAAGTTGACCTCGTAATCGTTCGGCTGGATCCAGAAGCGGAAGGCGACGGTAATCGTATCTCCGAGTTCACCTAAGGGGAGCGTGGAATCCAGCTGTACGCCTTGTACACTGAGGTTGGAAATGGTCGCTTCAAGCCCGATGTCCGGTCCGTTCCTGAGATTGGTCACACGTGCCGGAATGTTGACGGAAACGCGCACGGCCTTGCGGATTTCCTTACCCTGGATGAGCTGGGGAAAGCGGAGATGGCAGTAAGGATAGGGCGCATAGCGGATTTTCAACACCTCGCTGGCGAATACGTAGGCAATGCGGCCCGAAAATCCACGTACCGTGACAGTGTCACCCTCGCCCAGCGGCACGGTGCCTTTCCAGCTGGTAGGCAAGCGGATGATCAGACTGCTTCCCTTCAAATAACCGATCAGCTTGGTGTAGAAATACTCACCCGCGCGCGCGCTGGCCGGTTCGATCTGCAGACGGTGGTCGATCTGCAGGCGCAGCTCGTCGAAGCGATAGGTGCGCAAAGAATGTGCGCCAGCGGCAGGAGACGGTTCGGGTTCTGTCATGAAAAAGCCTGGTTTTACCTGATCTTATGAGTCACGAGGCTGCGCTATGATGGGGATTATATTAAAATTCCAAAATGTATTCCCTCGTCCGCCCTTTGCTATTCCAGCTCGACGCAGAATTGGCCCATGGGCTCACCCTGAAATCGCTGGATGTTCTGCATGGGCTGGGTATGTTGCGGCTGGGGAGTCGTGTTCCTCCTTGCCGGCCGCGACGCGTGATGGGGCTGGATTTCCCCAATCCGGTGGGGCTGGCGGCCGGGCTGGACAAGAACGGCGCGCATATCGATGCTTTGGCTGCGCTGGGTTTCGGCTTCATCGAGATCGGCACCGTCACGCCGCGCCCCCAGCCCGGCAATCCCAGGCCGCGCCTGTTTCGCATCCCGCAGGCACAGGCCATCATCAACCGTTTCGGCTTCAACAACGCCGGCGTGGAGGCCCTGGTCGAAAACGTGCGGCGCTCCCGTTATCGCGGCATCCTGGGCATCAACATCGGCAAGAATTTCGACACCCCGATCGAGCGGGCCACCGAGGATTACGTGATCTGCTTGCGCAAGGTCTATCCTCATGCCAGCTATGTGACAGTCAACATCTCTTCGCCCAACACCCAAAATCTGCGCCAGTTGCAGGACAAGGCAGCACTCCAGGGTCTGCTCTACGCGTTGCAGCAGGAACGGGCCAGGCTGGCGGACGCTGCTGGCCGATATGTGCCCATCGCCCTCAAGATCGCCCCTGACTTGAACACCGAGCAGATTGGCGAGATCGCCGATCTGTTGTTGCAATACGGGATGGATGGCGTGATCGCCACCAACACCACCTTGTCGCGCGAGGGCGTGGAAGGACTGCCCTACGGCAGCGAGGTGGGAGGCTTAAGCGGTGCACCGCTCAAGAACAAATCCACGCGGGTGATCCAGCAACTCGCGCAAGCCCTGGGCAAGGACGTTCCCATCATCGGGGTGGGCGGTATTCTGCGTGGCGAGGATGCCGCAGAAAAAATCCACGCCGGCGCCAGTCTGATACAGCTCTACAGTGGCCTGATCTATCGCGGCCCGGCGTTGATCGGAGAAGTCTGTCGTACGCTCGGCTAGACAAACCCCGAAAAACCGTCGCGAACGGCCGAATAGGCTCGGCTGCTACAGGAGGTGGTGGAGCTTGTGTCGGCATGTAGGAGCCCAGCCCTCTGGGCGTAGAGGCGCTCATCCCCCCACGATCCGCACGCCCACTTGCTTGGTATAGAGGCTAAAGCACAGGTATTCGTATTGCCAACCGTATCGGACGACAGCTTCCTGGAACGCCTTGAATTCATCCTCGCGCCAGTGTGCATTGCCGATGTATTCGTCGAAAAGGATCACACTGCCGGGTACGATGCGTGGCGCCAGCAGGTCGAGTACGGTCTTGGTCGAGCTGTAGATGTCGCAGTCGATGTTCAGCAAGCGTATGGGTTCGCTGTGATGTTCGAGAAATTCGGGCAGGACGTCGGAAAACCATCCAACATGTAACCTTACGTTGTGAGGCACTTCAGGTAGCTTCCCCCCCGTGGTGTAGCTGCCTTTGGCTTCGTCATGCCATGCTTCGGGTAGTCCCTGGAAGCTGTCGAATCCATGCACTTCCTGGCCAGCCAGCGCAGCGATCTGGCGTATCGAGTTGCCGTGCCGCACGCCGAACTCCAGCACCAGGCCGGCGGCGGGTGCTTTTTCGAGCCCCAGCCGGAAAGTCGCCCAATTGCTGCCCAGCAAGGGAGGCAGTAGAGGACAGACCTGCTTGAAATAGCGCCAGGCATCGAGACGGGCCTGCTGGAGTGCTCCCGCCTGTGTCGCAATCTCGAAGTGGGGTGTGGCTGCGCGGGCATCACCGACATACTCCAACAGTGCGCCCAGCATGAAATGTGCCTCGGCATCGGTGGGGGCGAGTGCTACGACTTTTTGCAGACACTGGATGGCGGGTTCCATGTCAGTGGGGTCGAGCAGCAATGCATGCAGATTGAACCAGGCATTGGCATAAAACGGCGCCGCAGCAATGGCTTTACGATAACAGCGCTCGGCTTCCTCCAATCGGCCCTGCTCATGCCAGGCCAAGCCGAGGTTGTTGAGGTATTCGGGATGCGTCGGGTTCAGGCGTACCGCTTTCTCCAGCAATTTGGTTGCACGCAGGAAATCGGCTTCATGCAAAGCCATGACGCCCAACAAGTGGATGGCGTCGGCATGGTTGGGACAAATTTCCAGGATTTGCTGGCATAAGGCTTGGGCCTGGGACGACCGCCCGTGCTGGAAATTGAGCCAGGCGGCCTGTATGGTCTTGGGGATGGCTTCGGGCACAAGCCGTGGGCTGGCGTATTGCGGGAGTGCCTGGCAGCACTGCTTGAATTTTTTGCCACTGCCGCAGGGACAAGGATCATTGCGGCCTGGGCCCTGTTTGCGCGAGCGCGTAGGCTGCACTTCATTTCCCCGCGCGGGTTTCACGCAGGGCTCCAGAAGGGGGAGTGACTTCCGATGCAAAAAACGCTTCCACGTCTTCTATTTTCCTGGTTCTTTGCATCGGTGGCAAACTCTGCCAGATCATGCGGCCATAGGGCTTTTCCACCAATCGCTTGTCGCAGATCATCAGTACGCCGCGATCGGTTTCGTCACGGATCAATCGTCCCGCGCCTTGCTTGAGGGTGATTACGGCATAAGGCAACTGGTATTCCAGGAAAGCATTCCTGCCCTCGGCATTGAGTTTGTCGATGCGGGCAGCGAGTACGGGGTCGTCTGGTGGCGCGAATGGCAGCTTGTCGATCACCACCAGCGACAGCGCCTCGCCGCGCACGTCCACCCCTTCCCAGAAGCTTTGGGAAGCCACCAGCACGGCATTGCCCAATCTGCGGAATCGCTCCAATAATTCGGATCGTGCGCTCTCTCCCTGTAACAGCAAAGGATAGTCTAGTCTTTCACGTTCGAACGTCTCCTTGAGCCAGGCATGAATATCACGCATGGCTTTGAGCGTGGTGCACAGCACGAAGGCGCGGCCACCACTGGCTTTGATGGCCGGCAACGCCGCCCGTGCCACGGCTGTGGCGTAGTCCGGTGTATTGGGTTCCGGCATGTCCTGCGGCACGTAGAGCAAGGCCTGGCGGCCGAAATCGAAAGGACTGTCCCAACGCGCGGTTTCCGCCTGCAGCAGCCCCATCTGGCCGAGATAGTGGCTGAAATCGTTTTTGACCGCGAGCGTGGCGGAAGTGAAAATCCAGGCGCGTGGGTGGTTTTCCATCAGCTTACCGAAAACCTCGGCGACAGACAGCGGTGTGGCATGGAGCTGCACCGACTGGCTGAATACTTCGACCCAACGTACCAGGTTGTCATCACTGCCAGATTGCCAGTTTTCGAGCTGTGCGTGCAGAGCACATGCGCGCTGCCAGCAATTCGTCAATGTCGGAGAGCGCTCGGCCTGTGTTTGGAGTATGCTGGACAGCGCCGACAGTTTGTCCAACAGGCCGACATAGGCTTGGCTGAAATTGGGCTGCTCCTGCGCTTTCTGTCCCGACATGCGAGCACCATCCAGCCCGAATACCAGGCGGAAATCGCGCACGGCCTTTTCCAATGCGGTAGCGGCCTCGTCGAGGGTTGGACAATCCTTGGCATTGATGAAGTATTCGGTACGGGTATCGCGCGCTAGCTCCATGAGCCGTGTGGTGGAGACGTCTTCGCCAAAAAACAGCCCGGCGATTTCCGGCAGCTGGTGCGCTTCGTCGAAGATCACCGTGTGGGCGGAGGGGAGCAGTTCGGAAACACCTTCGTCGCGCAGTACTACATCGGCAAAGAACAAGTGATGGTTCACCACCACCACGTCCGCCGCCAGCGCTTTTTTGCGTGCTTCCATGACGAAGCATGTCTTGTAGTGGGCGCACTCCTGACCGATACAGTTGTCGCGCGTGGAGGTGACCATCGGCCAGATCGTGGCGGTTTCCGGTATTTCGCCCAGCTCGCTTTTGTCGCCCGTGGAGCTGGTTTGCGCGAAATGGCGGATCAGGTGCACGTAACGCGCATCCTCGCGGCTCATGAAACGGCCCTCGTGTACGGCACGCTCCAGCTGGAAATGACAGACATAATTGGCGCGCCCCTTGAGCATGGCGACCGTGACGGGCACTTTAAGCGCATTGCGTATTGCGGGCAGGTCGCGGTTGAACAGCTGATCCTGCAGCGTCTTGGTGCCCGTGGAGAGGATGACTTTGCCGCCCGACAGCAGTGCAGGGACGAGATAGGCGAACGTTTTGCCGGTACCGGTTCCCGCCTCGGCCACCAGTACCCTGTTGTGGGTGATGGCATGCTCGATGCGCTGCGCCATTTCCAACTGCTGCGGACGCAGTTTGTAGCCGTCAATGGCGTCGGCGAGCGGACCGTCGACAGAAAAAATGTAGGCGAGATCGGACAAATCGCTGGAGTGATGATGCAATGCTGCCGCATTATAACCAGCGTAGCCTTTAGCACCAGTCGGGATCGGGCAGTTCGGCAAAGACGCGTTTGAGCCCTTCTGACCACTTCTTACGCAGCGTGTTGAAATACGGATCGCTGTCAGTGATTCGGGTCTGGCGGTTGGTGCTGAAGCTCTCGGCAGGATATATGTAGAGATCGATTGGCATGCCGACGGAAAGATTGCTGCGCAGAGTGGAGTCAAAGGAGATCAGAATGCATTTGACGGCTTCTTCGAGTGTACTGCGATGGTTTATGACACGGTCGAGTATGGGTTTGCCATATTTGGTTTCGCCGATTTGGAAATAAGGGGTCTCAGGGACCGCCTCGATGAAATTCCCGGCGGCATAGATGTTGAACAGACGCGGCTTTTCGCCGCGAATCTGTCCTCCTAGTAGGATGGATTGATTGAAATCCGCGGCATGCTTTCGTAAATGCTCCGCATCTTCGTGATGTACCCAACGTAAGGCGTCGCCGATGACGCGCGCTGCATCGAACATGCTGGTGACACTATGTAGATTGGGTTCGGCAGCTTCCGCGATTTGTCTGTGCAAGTGGCTCACCACTGCCTGCGAGATCGCCAGGTTGCCGGACGTCATCATCACCAGCACACGCTCTCCTGGGCGGGAAAAACTGGTCATTTTGGGAAACGTGGCGACCTGATCCACACCCGCATTGGTACGAGAGTCGGAGGCCATTACCAGGCCGGATTCGAGTAGCAGTCCAACGCAATAAGTCATAACAAGCCACTTCGCATCGGGAGTTCGGCATGATACCGGGCCACGTTCAGTGCCTCAACCATTCATTGCTGTGAAATTTGGACATGCACCGCCATCTGCTCTCTGCTGCCCCCAAGGCGCACTCCAGCGATCGGGCAGGCATCGCGGTAGTCCAGCCCCGTGGCTAGTCGGACATGGACCCCATTGGCGCGCTGACCACTGGAAACATCGAGGCTGTACCAGACGCCATCCAGCCAGGCATCGACCCATGCATGACTTTCCACCCGCTGGTCATCGGCGGTGAACAAGTAGCCACTGACGTAACGTGCGGGCACACCCAGATGTCGGCAGCAGGCGATGAAAACATGGGCGTGATCTTGACACACTCCGCCCTTGGCACGAAATGCCTCCGCAGCCGAGGTGTGCACTCCGGTGATTCCGCGCTGATAAGGAACCCGGTCACGGATGGCCTGCATCATGTCATGCAGCGTTGCCGCATCTGGATTGGAGAACTGCCTGGCAAACTGGGCAAGTGTTTCATCTACAGCGGTCAGTTCGGTACTGCGCAAATAGACCTCCAAAGGCAGCCTACTCGGAGGGGGTGGAATGTCTAACCCAGTTTCTACCTCGCCACGCGCAATGATCTCGATTCCTTGGTGCGGGGTGTCCACTACCAAGGTGTGTACGGTATTGCCATGGGCATCCAAGGATGAATAGGCATGACCATTGACGCGTAGCTCCCAACGCTTTACCCGTTGCCCGAAACCATTCTGGGGAGTCAGGCGCAGCTGCTGTATGGTATAGCCCACTGGTGTATCGTAGGCGTAGCGGGTGTGGTGTTCGATATTGAGTAGCATGGTTGCTGTTTTAGGGGACAGGTG
The DNA here is from genome assembly GCA_026419515.1 of Methylophilaceae bacterium. Lineage (GTDB taxonomy): Bacteria > Pseudomonadota > Gammaproteobacteria > Burkholderiales > Methylophilaceae > JANZZG01. The sequence goes on along the minus strand of JANZZG010000047.1, from coordinate 7,932 downwards.
CATTCAGAAACGCGCGTTGGATCTCCATACCGAGACGGTTGTTGTACCTGATGAAATCTTGCAGAAATTCGTGCAGCCCTTCCTGGAAGATGTGTTCCATACGTCCATAGTGTAGGCGGGCGTGTAATTCTCCAGCGAGCCTTCTGCATTCTTCATCACGGTTGCCCGCCAGTTGTTCGAGGATGGGTAGCAGCTCGTCGAAGCAGGCATGCAAAGAACGTGGCACGTCGTGGCGCAATACGAGAAGCTCGGCCACCTTCCAGGGCTCGATGGTGTCGTGGAATACTTTCTGATAGGCCTCGAAGGAAGACACTGAACGCAACAAGGCGCTCCATTCGTAATAATCCACCGCGCCGCCGATCTCCTCGCCATTTGGCAGCAAAAGATGGTATTTGACGTCGAGCAGACGGGCGGTGTTGTCGGCACGTTCGATGAAGGTGCCGAGCCGTACGAACCGGTAGGCATCGTCACGCAGCATGGTCCCGTAAGTGACGCCACGAAACAGGTGAGAGCGTGATTTCACCCAATCACAAAATTCTGGCAGTGCGGATTCGTTAAGACCGTTCGAGATTCTTTGTTGCAGTTCCAGCCATAATGAATTGACGCTCTCCCACATTTCCGAGGAAATTGCCACGCGCACGGCACGCGCATTCTCACGTGCCAGGTTGAGCGCATTGAGGATGCTGGAAGGGTTTTCTTCGTCCAGCGCCAGGTAGTTCATCACCCAGGCCGCATGGTAGCTTCCATACTTCTGATTGAAGCTTTCGAGGTTGCCGGTGATACTAACGGGAGGTTGCCAAAGCGCGGCCTCGCTTTGCGCTGCCTTGGGAACGAGCGACATTTGGTAGGTTACATCGAGGATGCGTGCCATGTTCTCGGCTCGCTCGATGTAGCGCGCCATCCAATACAGATGATCGGCAGTCCGGCTAAGCATCGTTCAACACCCAGGTATCCTTGGTTCCGCCCCCTTGGGAGGAATTCACCACTAGGGAGCCTTCGCGCAGCGCGACCCGACTCAATGCTCCAGGAACCAGCGTCACTGTTTTCCCTGATAGTACGAATGGACGCAGGTCAACATGGCGTGGCGCAATGCCCTCCGCAACCAAGGTAGGACAAGTGGACAGTGCGAGAGTCGGCTGCGCGACATAGTTGGCAGGGTTGGCCAGGATTCGTGCGCGAAACTCGTCGAGCTGAGCCTTGGAGGCCGTGGGGCCGATCAACATGCCATAACCTCCCGAACCCTGGACCTCCTTGACTACCAACTCATCGAGGTGTGCGAGTACGAATTGCCGATCTTCTTCAATGCTTGGCCTGTAGGTCGGTACATTGGGCAAGATCGGCTCTTCTTCCAGGTAAAACCGTATCATGTCCGGTACATACACATAAGTCGCCTTGTCGTCTGCTACGCCGGTTCCAATGGCATTGGCCAGGGTGACGCCACCGTTGCGATAAACCGACACCAGCCCGGCCACGCCCAGAATGGAGTCTGGTCTGAATGCCAAGGGATCGAGATAATCATCGTCGATCCGACGATAGATGACATCCACCCGCCGTGGCCCCTCGGTCGTACGCATGAAGACTGCATTGTCTTTGACGAACAAATCCTGCCCTTCTACCAGTTCAATTCCCATTTGTTGGGCCAGGAATACATGCTCGAAATAGGCGCTGTTACAAGCACCCGGCGTGAGCAGTACCACGGTGGGGTTTTGTATGCCAGGTGGGGCCACGGCGTGCAGGTTGTCAAGTAAGACTTGGGGATAATGTTCGATTGGAGCCACCGAATAACGGCGGAACAGCTCCGGAAACAACCGCATCATCATCTTGCGGTTTTCCAGCATGTAGGAAACGCCCGACGGGGTGCGCAGATTGTCCTCCAGTACATAAAACTGATTCTCGTCGGTACGCACGACATCGATACCGGCAATGTGGGCATAGACTCTCCCAGGCACATCGACGCCTTGCATTTCCGGCCGATACAAGGTGTTGGTCAGGATTGAGGGGGGAATCCGGCCAGCCTTGATGATGCGCTGTTCATGGTATAAATCATCGAGAAAGGCATTCAGTGCGCGTACGCGCTGAATGGCCCCTGTCGAGACGATGGTCCATTCCTTGTTGCCGAGGATACGGGGGATGACGTCGAACGGGATGAGCCGTTCAGCGCCGGCGTCTTCACCGTAGACATTGAAGGTGATCCCGACCCGCCGGAACAGCAATTCCGCTTCACGCGACTTGCGTGACAAGTGGGCATAACCAGTCTCTTCCAGCCATGCGTCGTATTTTTTGTAGAGCGGACGTATCCCGCCGTCGGGAGTACGCATTTCATCATAGGCGGTCAGGCAAGACACAGTCATGTCCACCGTCAAGCAGAACTCATGCCAATACAAAAAATGTTTTGATTCATTGTGTTGGAACGCGGATTGCGCAGGCGAGCCGCCTGTTGCGCTCGGTACGTGCACCATGTTTGCGCACATTTCAAGCCCTGTGCCCCAATCTGGGCATGTTGCATGAACGACTGCGTCTACGAATCATAGCGTTGGGTACGGCTCGCTCGTGGGCAGGCCATTGCGATAAAATGGTTTGGCAGGGTTCGTTTTCGCTCAGGCACCGATTCCCATCGATAAGGATCGTTATGCGAGGTGGCTTGATAATTGCTGCGGTCTCCAACGATATCTTCGCCGGATTGCATTGTTTCGAGGTTGATTTTGAATTCCAAACCATTCATTCATAGCAACACTGCCCCCGATTTTTTCCAGCTGCCGCCGCTGAGCATGCAAGGGGAGAGTATCCTGGAGGATTTCCGGCACTATTTCAGCCGCACCTTGGGGCGGAGTGCGCTCAATCAGGCGGCTTACCATGTCTACACCGCTTTTGGCATGGCTTGGCGTGACCGCCTGGTGGAACGGTGGAAAAAGACTGAGGCCGCCTATGAGGCTTCCGACTGCAGGCGAGCCTACTATCTTTCTTTGGAGTTTCTGATGGGGCGCGCACTTCAAAATGCGATGCTCAATCTGGGAGAGGCGTCGAGCACGGCGGAGGCACTCAGGAAAGCAGGTTTGTGGCTGGAAGAAATCGTCGAACAGGAGCACGATGCCGGTTTGGGCAACGGTGGCCTGGGGCGGCTGGCAGCCTGTTTTCTCGATAGCTGCGCCACGCTGCAGCTACCGGTGATGGGGTATGGCCTCCGTTATGAGTATGGCATGTTTCGCCAGAGAATCGAGAACGGCTACCAAATCGAGGAACCGGACCACTGGTTGCGCAATGGCAACCCTTGGGAAATCGAACGCCAGGAATTGGCCGTTCGGGTTCGTTTTGGCGGTCATACCGAGCGTTATATCGACGCGAACGGCAAGCCACGGGTGCGCTGGGTGCACTCCCATGACGTACGCGCCATCCCGTATGACATGTTGATCCCGGGCTATCGCAATGACACGGTCAATACGTTACGTCTATGGAAATCCGTAGCGACCGACGAATTCGATCTGGAAGATTTCAATGCGGGCAGCTATGCCGACGCCGTAGCATCCAAGAATGCCGCCGAGCACATCACCATGGTGCTCTACCCCAATGATTCCAGCGAGAATGGCAAGGAACTGCGCCTGCGTCAGCAGTATTTCCTGGCCTCGGCCAGTTTGCAGGACGTGTTGCGTCGCTGGGTGGAGCACCATGGCCACGATTTTACCCATTTTGCCGAGAAAAACGTCTTCCAGCTCAACGACACCCATCCCACCTGTGCGGTACCGGAACTGATGCGGCTACTCATGGATGAATACGGGCTGGAGTGGGATCAGGCCTGGGCCATCACTTCCAAGACCATTGCATACACCAACCACACCTTGCTGCCGGAAGCCCTGGAGCGCTGGTCGGTGGGCATGTTCGGCCGCCTGCTGCCGCGCCTGCTGGAAATCATCTACGAGATCAACGCGCGTTTCCTGGTGGAAGTCTCCGCACGCTGGCCGGGGGACATCGAGCGCCAGCGCCGCATGTCCATCATCGAAGAAGGCCATGACAAGCATATCCGCATGGCGTATCTCGCCGTCGTCGCCAGCCATTCCGTCAACGGCGTGGCCGAACTGCACTCGCGTCTGCTCAAGCAATCTCTGTTCCGCGACTTCTACGAGCTGTGGCCGCGCAAATTCAACAACAAGACCAACGGCGTCACGCCGCGCCGCTGGATCCTGTTGGCCAATCCGGCCTTGAGCCGACTCATCACCGAGACCATCGGCCCCGGCTGGATTACCGACCTGCCGCAATTGCGCAGGCTCGAGCCCCATGCGGAAGACCCCGGCTTTCGGACCTGCTGGCGCGAAGTCAAGCTTTCCAACAAACACCGCCTCGCCGACATGGTGTTACGCGACACCGGCGTGGCATTCGACCCAGCCATGCTGTTCGACGTGCAGGTCAAGCGCATCCATGAATACAAGCGTCAGCTGCTCAACGTGCTGCACGTCATTCATCTCTACGACCGCATCAAGCGTGGCGACATTGCCGGCATGGTGCCGCGCTGCGTGCTGATCGGCGGCAAAGCCGCGCCCGGCTACATGATGGCCAAACGCATCATCAAGCTGGTCAATGCCGTCGCCCAGGTGGTCAACGAAGATCCGGCCACGGCAGGATTGTTGCGTGTGGCTTTTCTACCCGACTACCGCGTCAGCGCCATGGAGGTGATCTGCCCCGGCGCCGATCTCTCCGAGCAGATTTCCACCGCCGGCAAAGAGGCCTCCGGTACCGGTAACATGAAATTCATGATGAATGGCGCGCTCACCATCGGCACGCTGGACGGGGCCAACATCGAGATCCGCGAGGAAGTCGGCGCCGAAAACTTTTTCCTGTTCGGCCTCACTGCCGAGGAAGTGGAGGCGCTCCGCAACCATTACGACCCGAATGCCATCATCGAGGCGGATGAAGACCTCAAACGCGTCATGCGGCTTTTGGAATCCCGGCATTTCAACCTGTTCGAGCCCGGCATTTTCGAGCCCATCATCCATTCCATCCGCAACCCCCACGATCCCTGGATGACCGCAGCGGATTTCCGCAGCTTTGTCGAAGCCCAGCAGCGCGTGGCGGAAGCCTACCGCGATCAGGAAAGCTGGACGCGCATGAGCATACTGAACACCGCGGCCAGCGGTAGATTCTCCAGCGACCGCACCATCAAGGACTACAACCGGGAAATCTGGCAGCTTCCCACCGTCAAGCCCTGATTTTTGAGCCAGGCACACGCCCTGCATCGTGCGGTGGGCACGAGGGAAGGCTTCAATCCTCTCTGCTGGAACGCCAGATCGAGATCATCAGCCACAGGCCGAACAGCGAGGCGAGAAAGAACCCGATCAGGCCGAAGGCGGGCAGGCCAAACAAGGTGGGCCCCCCTTTGACCGTCATGACGATGGAAGAACCAATGATGAGCGAAGACGTCAGCAGCCCCAGGGTGAGCCGGTTGGTGCTGTGGTCGAGCTGGTGGCCGAAATGGTCGAGCCGTTTCATGTCGAACTCGATCTTCACCCGCCCACGACGGGCCTCCTTGATCAGCCGCGCCACATCGCGCGGCAGGCTGGTGACCAGCCCCAGGGCGTCCATCAGCCCGCGCTGGCCGCGCTTGAGCAGCGCCGCCGGCTTGTAGCGGGCGACGATCACCTGTTTCACGAATGGCGTCAGATGCCGCACGATCTGGAAATCCGGATCGAGCTGCCGGCCCAGCCCCTCCAGCGTGATTAGCGCCTTGAACAGCATCGCGAGATCGGACGGCACGGACAGATGGTTTTCACGCATCACCGTGGTGAGATCGGTGAGCATCTTGCCGAAGCTGATCTGCTTGAGCGGGGTATTCTCATAATTGAAAAAGAATTCGTCGAGATCGGTTTCCAGCTTGGTTTCATTGATCGGCGCATCCTCCGCCCAGGCAATCAAAATGTTGAGGATGGTCTGGTAATCACGTGATACCAGGGAGGCCAGCAGATCCGCGATCTGCTCGCGGCGCTCATTGGTGATGCGCCCCACCATGCCGCAGTCGATGATGGCCAGCCGGTTGCCGGGCAGGAAAAACACATTGCCGGGATGCGGATCGGCATGGAAGAAGCCGTCGATCAGCACCATCTTGAGCACCACGTCCGCCCCCAGAGAAGCCAGCGACTTGAGGTCCAATCCCGCTTCGGCGGCGCGCGCCATCCCGTTGCCCGGGATGCCTTCGATGCGTTCCATCACCAGCAGGTTTTCCGTGGTGTAGTCCCAATACACCTTGGCAAAGACGACCCGAGGGTTATCTTTGAAATGCTCGGCGAAATGGTCGGTGTTACGTCCTTCGGCGGCCAGGTCGAGCTCCTTGCGCAACGACTTGGCAAACTGCCCGATGATCTTGCCGGGCTGGAAGCGGCGCGACTCCGGGATTTCCGATTCGATCAGCCGCCCGAGATGGGACAGCAGCCGCAGATCGGCCTCGATGGTGGCGCGGATGTTGGGGCGGCGGATCTTGAGCACCACCGGCGTGCCATCCTGCAGTTCGGCATAGTGCACCTGCGCGATCGAAGCGCCGGCGATGGCTTCGGTCTGAAGATTGCGGAACACCTCGAAAGGCGACTTGCCGAGGGATTTTTCCAGTTCGGGAAGCAGCGCCTCAAACGGCACGGGCGGCACCTTGTCCTGCAATTTGGCGAATTCCGCGATCCAGTGCGGCGGGAAGATGTCGGCGCGGGTGGCCAGCACCTGGCCGAGCTTGACGAAAGTCGGTCCCAGTTCCTGGATGGCCAGCCTGACCCGCACTTCCGGGGGCAGGTGCATCACCTCCAGCGCGGCTTTGGGATGCAGCACGTTGCCGGCGCGTCCCAGAATGTTGCCCAGGCCCAGGCGCTTGATCAGGTCACCCCAACCGTAGCGGATAAAGATGCCCGCGATTTCACGCAAGCGGCTGAAGTCGCGCATCATGGAAACGGTTTCACGTATCATGAAAGCACGGGCACGGGGCCAGAGCAGGGGGTTAGGCTACTTCTGCTTCAGCTGCTCGGCCTTCTCGCCCAGTCTGGCCGCCAGCTCGCCGAGCTTGCGGCTGGCCAGCGCGGCAACCCGGGAGCCCACGATGCGTGCTGCCTGCTTGCCGGCATCCATGGCTTCATGCGCGGAAGCCCGTATCCGGTTGCCGAGATCGTCGGCCACCGCCTTGACGCGCGTGCCGGTATCGGTACCGATGCGGCGCCCATGCTCGGCGATCGCGGCCATTTCCTGCCTGACCAGCCCGCTGGCACCTTCGGCCACGCGGGCGACGATTTCCAGGAAGGTCGCCTCCAGCTGCTTCAGGTCGTGCAGCCCTTGCTGCAGGTCCTGCGCGCCGAATTCCCTGGCGTTCGAGGCAACCTCGCGCAGCGTCAGCTGCATGGCTTCCGCCGCATGGGCCAGCGCGTCATCCACCCCGCGCAGCGCATCCGTCAGGGCCGATTTCACTTCGTCGGCGCGCTGCGTGGCCCCCAGGCTCACCCCTTCCGTGATCGCGCTCAATACCGCGCGAATCTCACGTTCGGCGAGCTCGCCCTGGGTTAGCGCCTGCAGGGTCAGCGCGCGCAGTCTGTCGCGCACCTCGACACCGGCCTGCACCAGGCGGGCAGCGGTGTCCTTGATTTCTTCCAGCGTCAATTTGGGTGTGTCGGTCATGGCAGGTTTCCAGAATAGGGAATGGTGCGACTGATTTTACACCAAGCCCGTGGTGATTGCCGAAAGCATGACTTTTCCTTTACAATCCAACGCCATGCGTATTCGCCCCCTGATACATGCCTGCCTGCTGGCCAGCCTTTCCGGGCTGGTGCAGGCGAACGAGGCTGCTCCGGTCGAAAGCCCCGGTCTGTTCCAGCAGGCCGGCTCCGCCGTGCAGGACATTCTGCTGTTTGCATTGTCTTTGAGCGGAACGCCTTACAAATTCGGGGGACATTCTCCCGAGACGGGCTTCGATTGCAG
>JANZZG010000056.1 GCA_026419515.1 Methylophilaceae bacterium | reverse complement strand
TCCAGCAGCACCTGCCCAGGCTTTCCCCCGCGGGCGGCGAGCGCCTGCTCGGGCGTGAGGTAGGCGTAGCCCAGGTTGATGAGCAGTTGCAGCGCAGGAATCTGCGAGAGGTATTCCTCGTCGAATCGAAAGCCGTCCATACTGCCATCCTCATGGTTGCCGGTCATAGCCAGCCAGATCGTCATCGAGCGACCAAATGCGCACGCGGGTCATTGGATGCAGACTGCAATTTCGCTGCCATTCCTTGATGATCGACAGATCGGCCAGTGAGATGCCCTCGCGGAGTTTCTTGGTCGTTTTGCTGTGCATGACCATATTCGGAAAGTCGCTCAGCCACGTCAAGAACTCATCGCGGTCGGGAAAATGGGTAGCGCGGTATGGGGTGTCGCCCTTGAACGCCTTCGTGACATCAGCGACCAGCTTCTCTCCAAAGCGCCGACGGGTCTGCCCATCGGTTAGGTCGGCGATGTGATTGCCGGTTTCCCACACCGAAGCCAGCGGCAAAAGAAAATAATCTCCGGCCCTGATTGATCGCTCGAATTCATCCAGCACCGCGGCGCAATCTTGGTTGAATCCCGGCACATCCAGCACATTGAGATAGACCGAGGTGTCGAGCAAGACAATGGCACTCATTGCCCGTCCCCCTTCTTCATTGCCTCCAGCCACGCCAAGGCACGTGTCTTACGGTCCAGCGTCTGCGGTTGCTTGACAAAGCGTTCCAGCGCCCCGCTGGTGACCAGGCCGCCGAGCGAATCCTGCGCGATCAGTTCGGGATAGTCGGGCACGTCTTGCAGGCGCACCACGCGGCTCGCGCCCTCCTGCGGGTCGCGATAGCAGAACAGCACGTCAGGCAGGGCAGCATCCGGCAGAGCGTCGAGCATGGCCGGGTTGTGCGTGGACAAGAGCACACGCAAACCCCGCTGTTCAGCCAACGCGCGAATGTTGGCCAAAAGATTCCGGGCGCGGCTGGGGTGCACGCCGTTGTCGATCTCTTCGATCACCACCAGGCTCCCCTCGGGGGCCGAGAGCATCGCTGCTGCGATTGACAGCACACGCAAGGTGCCGTCCGACAGGAGGGACGCGTCCACATGCCGCGAGCGGCCGCCGAAGGTTTCGGTCAGTCGCACCATCACCCCGCCGCGCGGCTCTTCCAGAAAGGACAGTTCGGTGATGTCCTGCTCCGGCAGGCTCCGGATGAACGACAGTATTGCCTGGCGCTGGGTTTTGAACGGTTCGGCCTCGCCCCGCGTCTGTTCCACGGCTTTGTTCCGGTCGCCCCCCCACAGGTGGTAGAGGACCGCCGAGAGGTTGCGGCCGTCACCCTGCAACAGGGTATCGGATGGAAAGGCGTAATCGCGCATTCGCGCCGGCACCGGATCAAGAAACAACATGGCCGCCAGCCATTGTTCGAGCGCCTTGACTACACGGGGAATGTGTTCACGCGATTTCTTGTGTGCCGCGTCGAAGGTAGCCGGGCTGGTCAGTTGAGTGAAGATCGCCTGCTGGTCGGTGCAGATCACGTGCGGCTTATTGCGCCCCTTGGCGAAATTGTTGTAGGCCACGCCGCAATCGGTGCCGCGCCCGCTGGAAGGCTGATCCAGTGTATAGAGCGGCACATTGGCGCCTTTGTGCGTCAGCGTCTCGGCTACGATGTGCAAGCCATCGGCACGGCGCTCCACCGTCATTGTCAGTTGGCTCCACTCGGTTTGATCGGTTTCAGCGCCCAAACCGAAGTTATTGCCTCGGTCGAACGGCAAATCTTCCACGGTGCCTCGCACCACGCGGTCGCCGCTTTGCACCGCGTATTGAATGGCGGCGAGCTTTTGCCCCTGCGCCAGCCAGGAAAGCAGCCGCATGCCCTCGATGGCGTTGCTCTTGCCCGAGGCGTTGGCACCGATCAACACCGTGAGCGGCGCCAGCGGCAGCCGGGCCTGCCGGTAACTTTTGAAGTTATCCAAGGTGATGGCAGTCAACATGGGGGGGCTCCTGGGTCGTTGATACGGCGCCCGGCAGCGGTACGCGCCATTTGCCGGTCAGCAGTTTTTGCATCAGGCCGCGCTTTTGGCGCTTGAGGGCATCAAGCAACGCGCGAGACACGTCGACTTCGCGCTGCATGATGGCAAGTGCCTCGGCGATACGCCGCTGCTCATCGAGAGAGGGAATGTAAAATTCCACATTCAATAGTCCTTCAAAATCGATCGCTTTGCCCTGACGTGCAGAGGTAATCAGGTAACGCTTGCTCAAGCGTGCATTGAAAACACGGAGATAACCCTCAACGAACCGGGGATCAGCTTCGACGATCTGGAAGGTTTTATACGCAGGGCTGACGCTGTAGGTTTGCGAAGTATCATTGACGCCAAACGCCATCACATTGCTCGCCAGACCAAAGCAAAGCCACCCCGGTCTGACAAGGATGTTGCGCTCATGATTGTCCGATAGCGCCTTGGAATAAACCTCGCTGCGCGGCTTGATGCCATTCTTTCCCACTGAACCGATGACGTAAGTTCCGTCGCCGTGCAGAGCTTTGACCTCTCGGAGCAGGCTTCCGAGACGGCGTGGCTGCCAATGGGCTTTTCGCTGATAGAGTTTCTTGGTTGTGGCGCTGGCCCATGCCTCTCTTGCCGCGATCAGGCGCTCGGTGGTTTCGGTGGCGGTGTCCCAGTCAGTCAGCACGCCTCCGATTGCCGCCTGCTGCGGCGCGTCAGCAAGCGGAATCTTGAAACCACGGATCAGATCGGCGTTTAGATTCTGCTGCCCGCTGCTATTGCTCGCGTTCCTGAGCTCTTCATACCGATACAGAAGCTGCTGATACACATAACGGGCGTCAATGCCTTCGTTGAGGATCAATGCCGCGCAATTTTGGTTGATTGCGGCATCAGTTTTGAGGATTGCAACCTGTCCTCGCGTCTTTCCTTGGCCAATCATGGCCATGAGAATCGAGCCGGCCGGAATGATCTTTGCGGCTGATTTCTTGAGGCCCTCCTCGGTAATGAATTCGTCGATATCTGCGAGGTTGATTTCACAGTTCTGTATCAAACTTGTTTTTACCCATGGGATGGTTCCGCCCCAGTATTCGGGTCGTTCTCGATCTGGTGTGCCGCCCGATGTAACCCGAGCGATTTCTCCGAGTCGGGTCATTGCTGCCCTCATTTCCTTTTTCCCTCCCGACTCTCCAATCGCCGCTCGATCTGTTCCAGCGCCTGCACATCCTCCGCCTCCGCGGACAGTCGCCCCCTCACAAACCGATCAAAATCTGACTCAATCTTTTGCGTCTTGTTGAACTCGGCGTATTCGGCCAGCGCCTTCTCGTCCGCTTGTTTTTTGCTCACCCGCCCACGCCCTTCGAGCACGCGGTATTCGTTGAAGGCGAGGAACT
>JANZZG010000019.1 GCA_026419515.1 Methylophilaceae bacterium | reverse complement strand
TGGGCTTCCACGATCTGCCTGCTGATGGCGAGCCCCAACCCCGTACCTTCACCGCTGCTGGCCTGACTGCCTTGCTCGAATGAATGAAAAATGAATTCTAGCTCATTCGGTGAAATCCCGGGGCCTTGGTCGGCGACGGTGATCAGCAAGGCAGCCCGTGGGGGATCGTCGGCACGCCGGCCGGGGAGTTCCGTGGTCGAAAAATGTACGGAAATATCGCCCCCTTCTGGGCTGAAGCGGATGGCGTTGGCCAACAGGTTGCGAAATACTTGCTGCATGCGTTCGACGTCGCAGATCAGGGTCGTGGGGAAATCGGGCGACTCGATGGTGAAGGAGACCGACTTTTTGTCCGCCAGAGGTCGCAGTTCCACTGCCACCTCGCGCAGCGCCGGCAACACGTCGTGCCGGTGGAAGCGAAAGTGCATCTTGCCTGCTTCCAGCTTGGACAGATCGAGCAGTTCGTTGACCATGCGCAGCAAACGTTCGGCGGCTTGGTGGATTTTGGCAAAATAGTCCAGCAGTTTGTCCAGTGGCAATTGGGCGCCCTTTTCCAGGCCAAGCTCGGTGAATCCAATGATGGCATGCAAAGGTGTGCGCAACTCATGGGAAATCTGGGCGAAAAAGGCGGATTTGGCACGGTTGGCTTGTTCTGCCGCTTCCTTGGCGGCACGCAGTTCGGCCGTACGCTTGTCCACCAGGAGCTGCAGGTGGTCGCGGTGCTGGCGTAGCTCTTCCTGCAGACGCTTGTGTGCGCTGATGTCCGCAACCCGCCCCACGAAGCGGATCTTGCCGTTGAGGTCGAAGCGGCTGATGCCCAGCCACAGTTCCAGTCGTCGGCCGTCTTTGGCTAGCCCTGTCACTTCGCGCCCGATGCCGATGACCCTGGGCGGTGCCCCCGCCAGGTAGCGGGCCAGATACTGGTCGTGCTGTTCGCGGTAGGGCGAAGGCATCAGCATGCTGACGTTTCGTCCGACAACCTCGTCGGCGCGGTAGCCGAACAGCTGTTCGGCTGCGGCGTTGAATTCCTCGATCACACCCCGCTCGTCGATGACGATGATGCCATCGACCGAGGACTGGAACACCTGGCGCAGGTATTCACGGCTTTCCTGCAGCGAGCGCTGCGATTCCTGGCCCTCGCGCCGCAGCAGTCCCACCAGCAGGGAGAGCAGGAGGCTGATGATGGTGCCAGAAGCCAGCAGAGTGAGGGGAAGCAAATTGTCGGTTCGTTTTTCATATCCCGGCAGACTGCGCATTTCGAGCAGCCACTGGCGGCCACCGATGGAGATGTTGCGGCTGGCGTGAAACTGTCCGCCCGCGCCGCCCTGCGCTGGAGCATGATGGGCGGCGTCGAGGTCGAACAAGGGGTCACGTTGTTCCTTATCATAGAGCTCGATGTCAAAGACCCCGGTGTATTTTTGGGCAAAGTCCTGCATCATCTCCTTCAGGACCACCGGCATGCTGACCCAGCCGATCAGCGCACTGCGTCGTTGTGCCTCGGTGTCTGTGGGCAGCCCGATGCGATAGACCGGGAGCACGAAGATGTGGCCCATTCCGCTGCGCATCAATGGCACGCTGCCCGAAAGCACGGCTTTGCCTTTCCGCATCGCGGCTTCCGTCGCGCTGCGGCGCACCGCCTCGGAACCGTAGTCCAGTCCATAGGGCCCAGGTGGCACCATTTGGATGGCTTCGGAATGTTCCAGGATGCGGTATTCGTGTTCGAGCGGCGTGTCGATGAGCCGGAGCATGAAGTCGCGGCGGCTGGTTTGCCGCACCCTGGCCAGGTAATGCTCCAGTTGTGCCGCCGGCACACGGCGCACGAAGCCGATGGCCATGACGCCCGGATGCTCGCGGATGTTGAGCGAAGCGACGATGGCGCGAAACTCCTCGGCGGTCACGTTTTCGTCGGTGAGGAAGGCGGCGCGGACCGACTCCATCAGGTGTTGATGGGTGTCAAGACGCGTCTTGACGGCATCCTTGACTTCATCCGCCAGGCGTTCGAAACGCTGTTGTTCCGCCGAGGTCTCATAGCGCTGGACCAGCAGGGCCAGGCCGAAGGAGGCGACGAGACCGGTGATCAGTATGACGGCTTGCCAAGGCTGCGCGAAGATCAAGTCGAGCCAGTGGCGCCGAAAGTCCATCGCAGGGGCCTATAGCAGGACTTTCTCGATGCCGCCCTGGTTGGCACGTGCCAGGAAGTCCTGCATCCAGTTCTCGCCCAGCAGATGCCGTGCCATTTCCACCACGATGTAATCGGCCGCCACCCCGGTATCGTCGCTGTAGCGGGCGAGTCCTTGCAGGCAAGACGGACAGGAGGTGAGGATCTTGACCGACTGGCCAAGGGCAGCACCAAGCCGGGAGACGCCTTGCTCGATCTCTTCTTGCTTGCGCATCTTGACCTGGGTGGCGATGTCGGGGCGGGATACCGCAAAAGTGCCCGCTTCGCCACAGCAACGGTCGTTCAGCGGTACTTCCATGCCCATCAGCGTGCTGGCGACCTGGGGACCGGCGTAAGTTTTCATCGGCGTGTGACAGGGCTCGTGATACATGTAGCGCACACCACGCACGCCCTCCAGCTTCAGCCCCTTTTCCATGAGATATTCGTGGATGTCGAGCAGGCGGCAGCCGGGAAAGATCTTGTCGAATTCGTATTTCAGCAGCTGATCCATGCAGGTGCCGCAGGACACGATGACGGTTTTGATGTCGAGATAGTTGAGGGTATTGGCCACACGATGGAACAGCACCCGGTTTTCGATGGTGATCTGCTGGCCTTTGTCGTGATGGCCGGCGGCCGTCTGCGGATAGCCGCAGCACAGGTAGCCGGGTGGCAGTACGGTGATGGCTCCGACCTCGTAGAGCAGTGCCTGGGTGGCGAGCCCCACCTGGCTGAACAGGCGCTCCGAACCACAGCCAGGGAAATAGAACACGGCATCGCTGTCCTCGCCGGTTTTCTGCGGGTTGCGGATGATGGGCACCAGCGTGGGGTCCTCCAGGCCGAGCAGGGCGCGTGCCGTCTTGCTGGGCAGCTGTTTGGGCATGGGCCGATTCAGAAAGTGGATCACCTGCGCCTTGATTTCCGGCTTGCCCAAGGTGGCGGGCGGACGGCGCTTGAAGCCGCCGGTGAGTCCCAGTCGCTTTGCCATCTGGTGCATGAGGCGCTGCGCGGCATAGCCGAACTGGATCATGCCGGCACGAATCAGCTTGAGGGTAGCCGGATCCTTGACGTTGAGGAAGGCCATCGCCGCCATGGTGCCGAGATTGAACGACTTTTTGCCGTGTTTGCGCAAAAAATTGCGCATGGCGATCGACACGTCACCGAAGTCGATGTCCACCGGACAGGGGTTGACGCAGCGGTGGCATACCGTGCAATGGTCGGCAACGTCGTTGAATTCGTCGAAATGTTTAAGCGAAATACCGCGCCGCGTCTGCTCCTCATACAGGAACGCCTCGATCAGCAGCGAAGTCGCCAGGATCTTGTTGCGCGGAGAATAGAGCAAATTCGCCCGCGGGACGTGCGTGGTGCACACCGGCTTGCATTTGCCGCAGCGCAGGCAATCCTTGATCGAATCGGCGATTTGGCCGATCTCCGACTGCTCCATGATGAGCGATTCCAGCTCCAGTAGGCTAAAGCTGGGGGTGTAGGCACGCCGCAAGTCGGCGCCGGGCAGTAGCTTGCCTTTGTTGAAGTGGCCATGTGGGTCCACTTTGCGTTTGTATGCGGCGAAAGTTTCGATGCTCTGTGGGTCGAGAAATTCCAGCTTGGTGATGCCGATGCCATGCTCGCCGGAGATGACGCCTCCGAGCGCCGTGGCCAGCGCCATGATGCGTGCCACTGCCTGGTTGGCTTCGTGCAGCATGGCATAGTCATCGGAGTTGACCGGGATATTGGTATGCACGTTGCCATCGCCGGCATGCATGTGGAGGGCGATGAACACGCGACTCTTGAGGATCTGCTGGTGGATGCCGTCACAGCGCTCGAGGATCTTGGTATACGCCCGGCCGGCGAAAATCTGGTGCAGCGTCCGGCGCACGTCCCGTTTCCAGGAGATGCGCAGACGGTGCTCCTGCACCGCTCGAAACACACTGGCTGGTTCCTCCTCGTCGGCTTGCGCCGCCCACGTCATACCCAGCAGGGCGAGTGTGCTGACTGGCGCATCGAGATTGGACAGCACGTGCGTCCAGCGCTGCCGCACCTGGGCGATATGATCGAGCGCCAACGCGCGTTTGGAAGCCACCATGTCCGCGTCGACTTGGGTTTCTTCGTCTTGGACCAGCGGCAGCTCACCGCGCAGGAATGCCTCCAAGGCATCCAGCAAGCGCAGCTTGTTGTTGATCGAAAGCTCGATGTTGATGCGTTCCACGCCATCGGTGTAGTCGGCCAGCCGGTCGAGTGGAATGACCACGTCCTCGTTGATCTTGAACGCATTGGTATGGGCCGCGATGGCGGCGGTGCGGGCCCGGTCCAGCCAGAACTTTTTGCGCGCTTCGGCGGACACGGCGATGAAGCCTTCGCCGCCTCGTGCGTTGGCCAGTCGCACGACCTGTGAGGCAGCTTCGCCGACCGCCCTTTCGTCGTCGCTGGCGAGATCGGCGATCAGCACCATTTTCGGACGCTCGGCCCGGCTGGCTTTGGTGGCATAGCCAACGGCTTTGAGGTAGCGCTCGTCCAGATGCTCCAGCCCCGCCAGCACGGTGCCTGTGGGATTGCCACCTTTGAACAGCGAGGTGATTTCCACGATCGCCGGCACTGCTCGCGCCACCGGCCCGAAGAATTCCAGGCACACCGTCCTGACATGGCGCGGCATGCGATGCAGGATGAAAGTGGCCGAGGTAATGAGGCCATCACAGCCTTCTTTCTGGATGCCGGGCAGGCCGGCCAGGAACTTGTCGGTGACGTCTTTGCCCAGCCCCGCTTTTCTGAAGCGGGAACCGGGGATTTCCAGGATTTCCTGGCTGCGTACCGTCCTGCCGTCTGCACCATAGCGGGTGATACGGAAACGCGCGGTTTCCACGTCGTGAATCTTGCCCAGATTGTGGTCCAGACGCTCCACTTCCAACCATTCCGCGTCGGGCGTCACCATGCGCCAGGAGGCTAGATTGTCGAGCGCGGTTCCCCACAACACAGCCTTCTTGCCACCTGCGTTCATCGCTACGTTGCCGCCGATGCAAGAGGCATCGGCCGAGGTGGGATCGACGGCGAATTCGTAGCCCGCCTCATTGGCGACTTCCATCACACGACGCGTGACTACACCGGCACCACAGCGTATGGTCGGCACTTGCCCGGAGACGCCTGGCAGGCTGCGCAATTCGACCCCAGACAGGCTATCCAGCTTTTCGGTGTTGATCACCGCCGACAGCGGCGTCAAGGGCACTGCGCCCCCGGTGTAGCCCGTACCCCCGCCACGCGGGATCACGGTCAGGCCGAGTTCGATGCATCCTTTGACCAGCGGGGCCACTTCCTGCTCGGTGTCTGGGTAGAGCACCACGAAAGGATATTCCACACGCCAGTCGGTGGCATCAGTGACATGAGAGACCCGCGCCAAGCCATCGAATGCGATATTGTCGCGACGCGTGACTTTGCTCAAGCGGGCCAGCACTTTGCGTCTGAGCTCGGCCGTGGTCCGGAAGTCATCTTCGAAACGCGCGACCGCAGCACGGGCTGCCGCGATCAACCGGACCACTTTGGGGTTGTCTTGGCCGCGTGCTTCGATGGCCTGGATGCGGTGGTGCATCGCCGAGATCAGTGCCCGCCGCCGCTTGGCATTGTCCAGCAGATCGTCTTGCAGGTAGGGGTTGCGCGTCACGACCCAAAGATCACCCAGGACTTCGAACAACATACGGGCCGAGCGGCCAGTCTTGCGTTCGGCACGCAGCTGGTTGAGGATGTCCCAGCATTCTTCGCCGAGAAAACGGATGACGATCTCCCGGTCGGAGAACGACGTATAGTTGTAAGGAATTTCGCGTAGGCGAAAGATCATGGAACCACGCTCATCGAATCGAGTCTGCATTATAAGCTTTTGCGTCATGGACGATAAACGCGTCGGTCAATGGGGGTTTCCGGTTTGCATTTGCCGGCAGTGACGTTACACTTGAAGCGTTGGACTGCACTGAGGAGGTGGGGGTACGTGAAAAAATGGCTGTTGCCCGTGCTGGCGGTTGCGCTACTGGGGGGGCTGTGGTGGGTATTGGCCACGCCCGAGCGTGCGCCGCGCGTGATGTTCACTACCTTGGATGGCCGACAGATCGCGACGGAGGCACTCCACGGCAAAGTGGCGTTGATCAATTTCTGGGCCACCAGTTGTCCGGGGTGCGTGGCGGAAATGCCCAAGTTGGTCGAGACGTACCGGCAGTACCATGCCAAGGGGTTCGAGGTGGTGGCGGTGGCCATGTCTTATGATCCTCCCAGTCATGTGGTGAACTATGCCAAGAAACATGCGCTGCCTTTCCCGGTGACGCTGGATGCGGATGGCCGCCTGGCCGCGGCGTTCGGGGATGTGCAGCTGACACCGACTTCCATCGTCATCAACCGCGATGGGCATGTGGTGCAGCGGGTGGTGGGCGAGCTGGATTTCGCGAAATTGCATGCCATGCTGGACCGAGAACTGGGGAGACCCTCTTCATGAGTTTCAAACAGTATTTTCTGTATCAGGCCGATTATCAGCATTGGGCCAACGATGTCCTGTTCAATGCGTTGGACCGGTTGGATGATCCGGCTCGGAACAGCAACCAGAAGCTTTTTTTCGGCAGCATTCATGGCTCGCTGGATCACTTGCTGTTTTTCTTTCGCAAATGGGATGCCCGGCTCAAAGGGGAAGCCCATGCCGAGGTCTATACGCCGGTGTTGCATGCCGACTGGCGTGAGCTGAAAAACGCCCTGCGTCAGGAGCTCCGCGCCATGCAACGCTGGTTGGGAAGTCAGCCGGAATCTTTTTTCGACGGCAAGCTGGAATACCGGCGTACCCGCAGTGATGAACCGCAATCGATCTGGGTGCGGGATGCGCTCACCCACGTTTTCACTTACGCAGCCCTGGAGCGTGGCCATATTTCCGCGGTCGGCAGCGGGCTGGGGGCGCCTTTTCCTGACATGTCCTACTATACTTACCGACGGGAAATGGGCGAGCATCTGGAAAACCTGCGCAAGGGAAGCCTCCCATGAGGGGCTGTCATGGTCCCTGGCCAAGTCCGAAAGTGCAAACGTTTGATTTGCGCTTGGACCGTGTGCCGGAGGTGCTCCACGTCTGTTGACTCGGTTTTGAGGTGAGGACCGATGCTGTGGGTCAAGGCGCTGCATATCATTTTCGTGACCAGCTGGTTCGCCGGGCTGTTCTATCTGCCACGCCTGTTCGTCAACCATGCCATGGTGGAAGGGCCGACTGCCGAGCGGCTGGCGCTGATGGAACGCAAGCTGTACCGCTTCATGACACCGCTGGCCATACTAGCGCTGGGTTTCGGGCTCTGGCTTTGGTTAGGTTATGGTATTACGGGCGGCTGGATGCATGCCAAGCTGGTACTGGTGGGGTTGCTGGTGGCCTATCACCTGTATTGCGGCCGGTTGGTGAAGGACTTTGCCGCCGGGCGCAATACGCGCAGCCATGTCTGGTATCGCTGGTTCAACGAGATTCCCGTGCTACTGCTGACTGCGGTCGTGATCCTGGTCGTGGTCAAGCCATTCTGACTGGAACAATCCGCTTTTTCGACGCTCTGACATCGATCTCATGCATATTTTGATCTGCGGTTCGCTCGCCTATGACACCATCATGGTGTTTCATGACCGGTTCAAGAACCACATCCTGCCGGACAAGATCCACATCCTCAACGTCGCTTTTCTCGTGCCTGATCTACGGCGCGAGTTTGGCGGCACGGCGGGCAACATCGCCTACAACCTGAAGTTATTGGGTGGCAGCCCGCTCATCATGGCGACGGTGGGCGACGATTTCGTCCCTTACGCCAACTGGCTGAACGACAACGGGTTGGACATGCGGCACGTGCGCCGGATCGCGGGAAGTTACACCGCGCAAGCCTTCATCACCACCGACATCGATGACAACCAGATCACCGCTTTCCATCCGGGGGCGATGAACCATTCCCACGCAAACCGGGTGGCCGACGCACAGGACGTCGGGCTGGGGATCATCGCGCCGGATGGACGCGAGGGCATGTTCCAGCATGCGCGTGAGTTTCGTGAAGCCGGCATCCCGTTCTTGTTCGACCCGGGGCAAGGACTGCCCATGTTCAGCGGAGAGGAACTGATGCAATTCATTGAACAGGCCGACTACGTGGCGCTCAACGATTATGAAGCGCAACTTATGCAGGAGAAGACGGGTCAAACCATCGAAATGCTGGCGCACAAAGTGAAGGCATTGGTGGTCACGTTGGGGCCGCGTGGCTCGGTGATCCATGCCCAAGGTCGATGTATCGAGATTCCCTGTGTAAAGGCAGAGCGGATCGTCGATCCGACCGGCTGTGGCGATGCCTACCGCGCCGGCTTGCTTTATGGCATCGCGCAAGGCTGGGAGTGGGAGATCACCGGTCGGCTGGCGGCGGTGATGGGGGCCATCAAGATCGCCAGCCGCGGTGGACAAAACCATAGGCCCAGCCGCGAGGAAATCGCTGCACGTTACCATGCTGCATTTGGCAGCGAAATCCAACTGGCATAAGGAGCTTCTCATGAAAAACCAGTTTCATGTTGGTGTTGTTCTGATGTGTGCCGCAGTGTTGGCTGGTTGTGCCAGCAGCAATTCGGGGGGCGTCTATAGCCGGGAGCAGACCCGTCAGGCGCAGACGGTCAAGATGGGTGTGGTGGAAAGTGTGCGTAGCGTGAAGATCGAAGGCACCCGCAGTGGCATAGGCGCTGCCACTGGCGCAGTGGTGGGCGGCGTGGCCGGCAGCGAACTGGGTGGGGGCAAGGGCAAGGTCCTGACCACCGTGGTGGGTGCGGTGGCGGGTGGCCTGGCGGGTGCCGCCGTCGAAGAGGGCGTGACCCGCAAGGATGGCCTGGAAATCACCGTCCGGCTCGACAATGGTGCTTTGCTGGCCGTGGTGCAGGAAGCCGACGAAGCATTCCATCCGGGCGAGCGGGTGCGGATTCTGGAAAGCGGCGGCGTCACGCGGGTCAGCCATTGATTGTACGTCTGTGGCGGTTGGCGCGCCTGGGGCTGCATTTCGGCTATGGAGTTGTGGCCGCCTGCGTGCTGCCGTGGCTGGGGCAGCGTCAGCGCCGTTCGCTGGTGCAAAGCTGGTCGGCCCACATCCTGCATATCCTGAATGTGCGTCTGCAGGTGGAGGGCATGTTGCCGACTGCCAGCCATCCACCGGCGCTATTCGTGGCCAACCACATCTCCTGGCTCGACATCTGGGCCATCAACGCGGTGCATCCGATGCGTTTCGTCGCCAAATCCGAGGTGCGCGCCTGGCCGATCATTGGCTGGCTGTCGGAAAAAGTGGGGGTGATTTTCATCGAACGTGGACGGCGTCACGACACGGCGCGTGTGAGTGGGGTAGGCGCCGAAGCGCTGCGGCAAGGACACAGCGTGTGCGTGTTCGCCGAAGGCACCACCAGCGACGGCACCCATCTTTATCCATTCAAAAGTTCCCTGCTGCAGTCGGCGGTGGACGCTGGGGCACTGGTATGGCCGATTGCCTTGCAGTACCGCGATACACACGGACGACTCAATACCGCAGTGGCCTATACCGGGGACGTCACGATGTTCCAGTCACTGTGTGCCGTGTTGGCGCAGCGTGAAATCGTGGTACGGCTGATTTTCGCGGAACCGATGCCTGCCGTGCAGCGCGACCGGCGCACGCTGACGCGGGCGGCGGAAAGCGCTATCGCCGCGCTGGCGCATCTTCCGGTGCGCGCGACACCTGAAACAACCGTCGATCCTCCAGCCTGATTGCGGACAGTTTGCCGCCCCACACACAGCCGCTGTCCAGTGCGATGAGATTCTCGCGCACCACCAGCCCCAGCGCCGACCAGTGCCCCACGATGAGGGTGTCTTCACGGCTTTTGCGGTCCTGGACTTCGAACCATGGCAAATAGCCTGGGGGAATGTCCTGCAGTTGGCCCTTGAATTTGAATTCCATACGGCCTTTTGGAGTACATATGCGTAGCCGGGTCATGGCGTTGAGGATCACGCGCAGTCGCGGCAAACCGGTCAGTGCCTCATCCCAGTGGTCCGGCTCGTTGCCATACATGACGGCCAGAAAACGCGGATAGTCCGGACCACGGAGCACTGTTTCCACCTCGCCTGCCAGCTCGATCGCCTTGGCCGCATCCCATTGTGGCAATAGACCGGCATGGACCATCAAATAGCCGTTTTCGGCATGGGTCAGGGGTTGCCTGCGTAGCCAGTCGAACAAAAGATCGCGGTCTGTGGCGGTGAGCAGCGCCTCCAACGTATCGCCGCGGTGTACCGTGGCGCACCCCGCGTGCACTGCCAGGGCATGTAAGTCGTGGTTGCCCAACACCACGTGGACGCAATCGGCATGGCTGTGCATCCAGCGCAACACCGCCAGGGAATGGGGCCCACGATTGACGAGGTCCCCTACCAGCCACAGCCGGTCGACAGCCGGATCGAACCGGCAGGTGGCGAGTAGGTCAAGAAAAGAGTAGTAACAGCCTTGCAGGTCGCCGATCGCAAAGGTGGCCATGTCCGCAGGGCTGGCCGGCGTATCCGGCCAGCTAAGAGGCTATTTCTGGCTGGAAGCCGCTTCTGCTGGTGTCACGTCGGGCTCGGCCTTGGATGACTCCGCCGGGGGCGGTTCTGGTGCCTTGAAGCTGGCCCCACTCTTGTTGGCCATGTAGGCCACGGCACTGGCGATCTCGAGGTCGCTCAGGTCGGGGTTGCCGCCACGCGCTGGCATGGCGCGAATGCCGTTGATGGCATTTTTGACCAGGGCGTCGAACCCTTGCGCAATGCGTGGTCCCCAGGCACCATTGTCGCCGATTTTGGGGGCACCGAGGGCGCCGGTGCCATGGCAGGCGATACAGATTTCCTTGACCACCTGCTCGCCGGATTTGGCGACTTGTGCATCACTGCCGCTACCTTTCATCGCTACTTCGCCTACTGGCTTGATGCGCGCTTCCACTGCGGCATTGGCGGCTGCGGGGTCGGTGTCCACGGGACGGCTGTTTTGGATGCCGATCACCATCTTGACCAGCATGAAAATGACGAGCGCAGGCATGGCAAGCGTGCCGAGCAGCGCGAGAACGAACTGGCCAACGGTGGTAGGGGGTCTTTCCTGCATGATGATTTCCTGTTGCGGATGAAAATAGCCATTATATCAGCTGCCAGGCACGGCTGACCAACCACGTCGGGGTGGTTTTGAGTATAATGCCGCGGCAGCGCGCCCGTAGCTCAGGTGGATAGAGTACTGCCCTCCGAAGGCAGGGGTCGGACGTTCGAGTCGTCTCGGGCGCACCAGATTTTTACGGATACCCATGTACCGATGATGGATCCCAGTCTTTTCCTGCAATATCTCGAATTGTCCGAACAGCTGCTCCAGCTGGCCAGTCGGGACGATTTGATCCAGTGCCTGCATGTATTGGCCACCAGCGTGTCTTTCTATGAAGCCAAGTTTGGGCCATTGCCCCACGATGCGCTGGTCGCCCTGCTCAAGGATGAATCTCCGGGTGTCGAGCAGGTGGAACTCCTCACCCATACACTGAAGACCATGGTGGATGCCTTGGGTCAGGTTATCCAGCCCCACGACTCGAGTCATTAGTCTTGCGCGTCGCAGTGGCATGAGCCGTACCATTCGCATCTACGATACGACCTTGCGCGATGGCGCCCAGGCGCAGGGCGTTTCTTTTTCTGTGGAAGACAAGCTCAAGATCGTCGCCAGACTGGACGCGCTCGGCATCGCCTACATCGAAGCGGGCAACCCGGGCTCCAATCCCAAGGACCTGGAATTCTTTCAGCGCGTGGCCTCGCTTGACCTCAACCATGCTCGGATCGTTGCGTTCGGCAGCACTTGCAAGGTAGGCGTGGCGCCACAGGATGACCGTAACGTGCGCTCGCTGCTGATGGCGAATACGGCCGTCGTGGCCATCTTTGGCAAGAGCTGGGATTATCAGGTGACGGATATCCTGCGTACCACGCTCGAAGAAAACCTGCGCATGATCCGCGACACCGTCGCCTTCCTCAAGGCACAAGGCAAGCAGGTGGTATTCGATGCCGAACACTTCTTCGATGGCTACAAAGCCAATGCCGATTACGCCCTTAGCACCCTGGCGGCGGCGGCCGAAGGCGGGGCGGATACGTTGTGTCTTTGTGATACCAATGGTGGGACATTCCCGAACGATGTGTTTGCCATCACCCGGGACGTGGTGCAGCGGTTTCGGGTGCCGATCGGCATCCATTGCCACAACGATGCCGAGATGGCGGTGGCCAACTCGGTGGCCGCAGTGCAGGCGGGGGCCCGGCAGGTGCAGGGCACCATCAACGGCATCGGTGAGCGCTGTGGCAATGCCAATCTGGTCTCCATCATCCCCAACCTGCAGCTGAAGCTGGATTTTCCCTGCATTCCGTCTACGAACATGGCGCAGCTGACTTCGGTAGCGCGTTTCGTGGCCGAGGTCGCCAACGTTCCTTTCAACGAAAAGGCGCCTTACGTGGGAGGCGATGCCTTTTCGCACAAGGGCGGTATGCACATTGATGCAGTGACCAAGAATCCAATTTCCTACGAACACGTCGACCCTGGCAGTGTAGGGAATACGCGACACATCCTGGTGTCGGAAGTGGCAGGCCGCAGCGCCTTGCTATCCAAGATCCGCGCGGGGGATGCCTCGCTCGGCAAGGATGCACCCGATACCCGGCGCATCCTGGAGCACATCAAGGCGCTGGAACACGAAGGTTACCAGTTCGAAAGCGCGGAAGGCTCGATCCAGCTTCTGGTGCGCAAGCTGCTCGGCAAATATCGGCCGTTCTTCGAGTTGAAGGAATATCAGGTCAACATCCGCGAGCCGGCGCCCAATGGCATCAATTCCTGGGCCATGATCAAGGTCGCGGTGGAAGGGCAGGAAGAGATCACGGCGGCCGAGGGCGACGGGCCGGTCAATGCGTTGGACAATGCCGTGCGTAAGGCGCTGGAGCGCTTCTATCCCGCCATCCGCGAGATCAGGTTGACGGATTACAAGGTGCGGGTGCTGGATTCCGACAAGGCTTCTGCCGCCAAGGTGCGGGTGTTGATCGAATCCACCGACCACCATGAGAGCTGGACTACCATCGGTGTTTCTACCGACATCATCGACGCATCCTGGCACGCCTTGACCGATGCCATTGAATACAAGTTGATGCGGGACCAGGAGCGCCTGGCTACTCGGCAGGCATCAGCAATACCAGCTTGAGGTGTTCCTGATCCACCGGTTGTAGTGTCATCTGCCGGTAACGGATGCGCCCGTGCGTAGGATGGTGGAAAGCCCGCTCTCCCCCTTGCCGCTCCAGTACGTCGTGCTGGCGCCAGTAGCGATCGAATTCCGGACTGGCCTGCGACAGCTCCGCCACCAGGCGTTGCAGCGCCGGCTCTTGCAGACGGCTGCGGCAGTCAGCACGGAATTCCGCCACCAGCCGGCGGGCGCGCGCTTCCCAATCGACGACGAAACGCCTCGCTTCTGGATGCTGAAATACGAAGCGCAAGAGGTTGGGCTTGGGTGCTCCCTCCGGTGCGGCCAGGTTCAACCAGCCATGGAACAGATCGGCAGCGGCCCTGTTCCATGCCAACACATCCCAGGTGCGTCCGAGAACGTAAGCGGGTAGATCGATCTGCATCAGTGCGGCCAGCAGGGTATCCGGCACGCTGTCCGCATCTTGTGTACTGCCGCGCGGATCACGGCGGCCAGCGATGTCGAACAGGTAATTGCGTTCGCTGCGAGACAATTTCAGCGCTTCTGCCAACCGGTCCAGCGTGTCTGCGGATACGCTGACTTCGCGCCCCTGTTCGAGCCAGGTGTACCAGGTGGGGCTGATGCCGGCGAGCTGGGCGACTTCTTCACGTCGCAACCCCCGTGTGCGACGGCGTGCTCCAGCAGGAAAGCCGAAGGCTTCCGGTGCTTCGCGCTGCCGGATGGCGCGCAGGAATTCTCCCAATTCCTTGCGTCGGGGGTCCATGCCTTGCTCCTGGGTATTAGCGTTTATACCAGTATAAACGCTATTCTTGTCCAGGTATCGGCGCGGCATTAAGATTCTGGACGATTGGGGCAGGGCCCCTTCGTCTCATCCATCGAGGAGCTGCAATGGCAGGAAAAACGTTGTACGACAAGCTGTGGGAATCGCACGTCGTCCGCGAGGAGGCCGACGGAACGTGTTTGCTTTACATCGATCGCCACCTGGTGCACGAAGTCACCAGTCCCCAGGCCTTCGAAGGGCTGCGCCTGGCGGGCCGCAAGCCGTGGAGGAGTGCTTCCATCGTGGCCAATCCCGATCACAACACACCGACCAAGGATTGGGACAAAGGGATCGAGGACCCCATCTCGCGGCTGCAGGTCGAAACGCTGGACCACAACATCAAGGAGTTCGGCGCATTGGTGTATTTCCCGTTCAAGGACAGTCGCCAAGGGATCATCCATGTGATCGGGCCGGAACATGGCACCACCTTGCCTGGCATGACCGTGGTGTGCGGGGACAGCCATACTTCCACGCACGGGGCGTTCGGCGCATTGGCGCATGGCATCGGCACTTCCGAGGTCGAGCACGTGCTGGCCACCCAGACCTTGGTGGCGAAGAAATCCAAACGCATGTTGATCAAGGTCGAAGGCCGGCTGGAGCGAGGGGTCACCGCCAAGGACGTGGCGCTCGCCATCATCGGCAAGATCGGCACGGCGGGCGGCACTGGCCATGCCATCGAGTTTGCGGGCGAGGTGATCCGCAACCTGTCGATGGAAGGTCGCATGACCTTGTGCAACATGGCCATTGAGGCAGGGGCCCGTGCCGGCATCGTGGCGCCCGACGAAAAGACCTTCGCCTATCTGGAAGGACGCCCCTATGCCCCCAAAGGCGAGCTGTGGACACAGGCCGTGGCTTACTGGAAGACGCTGAAGTCCGATCCCGATGCCGTGTTCGATGCCGTGGTCGAGCTGAATGGCGCCGACATCGCGCCGCAGGTGACCTGGGGCACTTCGCCCGAGCAGGTGCTGCCCATCGGCGGTTGCGTGCCCGATCCAGCGCAAGAGTCCGATGCCGTGCGCCGCGCCAGTATCGAAAACGCGCTGAAATACATGGGACTGGAGCCCAACACGCCGATCGAGCAGATCTGGGTCGACAAAGTGTTCATCGGTTCTTGCACCAATTCGCGGATCGAAGATCTACGCGCCGCGGCGGAGGTACTCAAGGGCAACAGGATCGCCAGCAACATCAAGCTGGCCATGGTGGTGCCAGGCTCAGGCATGGTCAAGCGCCAGGCCGAAGCAGAAGGCCTGGACGAGATATTCAAGGCGGCGGGATTCGAGTGGCGCGAGCCGGGATGTTCCATGTGTCTGGCGATGAATGCCGACCGCCTGAATCCGGGGGAGCGCTGTGCCTCGACTTCCAACCGCAATTTCGAAGGCCGCCAGGGACCGGGCGGGCGCACCCATCTGGTCAGCCCGCAAATGGCCGCGGCGGCGG
Organism: Methylophilaceae bacterium; assembly: GCA_026419515.1. Lineage (GTDB taxonomy): Bacteria > Pseudomonadota > Gammaproteobacteria > Burkholderiales > Methylophilaceae > JANZZG01. The sequence continues at coordinate 17,381 of JANZZG010000019.1, read as the reverse complement.
CGATCGCGGGCCATTTCGTCGACGTGCGCACCCTGCTGTAAGGAGACATTTCATGCAAGCCTTTACCCAACTCGATGGCCTGGTATGTCCGCTGGACCGGGCCAACGTCGATACCGACGCCATCATTCCCAAGCAGTTTTTGAAGTCGATCAAGCGTTCCGGCTTCGGGCCCTATCTGTTCGACGAGTGGCGTTATCTCGACCATGGCGAGCCGGGCATGGATTGCAGCCGGCGTCCGCGCAACCCTGATTTCGTGCTCAACCAGCCGCGCTACCAGGGCGCGCAAATCCTGCTCACGCGCGACAATTTCGGCTGTGGCTCCAGCCGCGAGCATGCCCCATGGGCGATCGCCGACTATGGTTTTCGGGTCATCATCGCGCCGTCGTTTGCCGACATCTTTTTCAGCAACTGCTACAAGAACGGCATCCTGCCCATCGTCGCCGATGCCGCCATGGTGGACCGGCTGTTCAAGGAATGCGAGGCGAACGTGGGCTTCCGGCTCAAGGTCGATCTGCCGTCGCAGACCGTGACGCTGCCGTCCGGCGAGTCGTTCGGCTTCGACATTACCCCGCACCGCAAGCATTGCCTGCTCAACGGCTTAGACGAGATCGGCCTCACCCTGCAACATGCGGATGAGATCCGTGCCTTCGAGGCCCGGCACCAGGCCGCACAGCCCTGGCTGTTCGTTTAACTTGACATGAGGAAAATCAGATGAAAATCGCTGTTCTCGCCGGTGACGGCATCGGACCGGAAATCGTTGCGCAGGCCCTGCGCGTGCTCGAAGTGTTGAAAAAGGAAGGCATGGCCATGGAGTTCGTCGAGGCGCCGCTGGGCGGACAGGCCTATGACGCCTACGGCCATCCTTATCCGGAATTCACCCAGCAGGTCTGCCGCGCGGCCGACGCGGTGCTGCTGGGCGCCGTGGGCGGCCCGCAGTACGACACGCTGGATCGGCCGCTACGCCCCGAGCGCGGCCTGCTTGCCATCCGCAAGGACCTCGGACTGTTCGCCAACCTCCGTCCGGCCGTGCTGTATCCGGAACTTGCCAATGCCTCCACTCTCAAGCCGGAAGTGGTGGCGGGATTGGACATCATGATCGTGCGCGAGCTGACGGGCGATGTCTATTTCGGCCAGCCGCGCGGCATCCGCGTCAATCCGGAAACCGGGCAGCGCGAAGGTTTCAACACCATGATCTACAGCGAATCCGAGGTGCGCCGCATCGCCCATGTCGCTTTCCAGATCGCCATGAAACGCAGGAAGAAACTGTGCTCGGTGGACAAGGCCAATGTGCTGGAGACCACCGAGTTCTGGCGGGAGATCGTGACCGACGTAGCCAAGGAATACCCGGAAGTTGAGCTCACCCACATGTACGTGGACAATGCCGCCATGCAGCTCATCCGCAACCCCAAGCAGTTCGACGTCATCGTCACCGGCAACATCTTCGGCGACATCCTGTCCGACGAGGCGTCCATGCTGACCGGCTCCATCGGCATGCTGGCTTCGGCTTCGCTCAACGAAAGCAAGAAGGGTCTCTACGAACCGTCGCACGGCTCCGCCCCGGACATCGCCGGCAAGAACCTGGCCAATCCCATCGCCACCATCCTCTCCGCCGCCATGATGCTGCGCTATAGCTTCGACCAGGAAGCCGCCGCCACACGTATCGAAAATGCCGTCAAGAAAGTGCTGGCCGCCGGTTACCGCACCGCAGACATCTACGAGCCCGGCATGAAGAAAGTTTCCTGCTCCGAGATGGGCGAGCTGATCGTGGCCGCGATGTAACGCGGGCGCCGAACCCATTTGTGGGCGTCGGCGTCACCCCTGTAAGCACTGAGCCTGCTCGGTGGCGCGACAGGTTCCGCATGTCAGGGTGGACATCGCTATCCTTTCGTAGGAGCCGAGCCTGCTCGGCGATTTTGCCTAAGTGCTTGGCGCAGGATGGGAAAAATGGCACTATGGCAAACCATCACGGTGCCCTCGATAAACACTCAGAATATCCGCGATGATTAAAGGAGTACCTACGTCACAGTTTCATGCCCGGTGGCTCCTCGCAGGCGCAGTGGCCGTCATCGTGCTGTGCTTTGTCGGCACCCAGCTCACTCCCAGCAAACCCTGGCTGGTGTTTTTCGACAACCTGCATTGGACGGTATCCACCCTGGCGGCTGCCGCGCTCGCCTGGCTGGGGGTGCGGCAGGCCAGCGGTCTCGAGCGTGAGGCGCGCCGCTGGTTTTTCCGGGGGTTGGCGGCCTATGCGTGTGGGCAGGTGTGTTATGACCTCCAGGTCTATACCGGCTGGAACCCTTTCCCCGCTCCCGCCGACCTTTTTTACCTGATGCTGGGACCGGGGTGCACCGCAGGTTTGCTGGTGTGCCTGCGCGGCCGTCTGTCTCCCGCCGGACTACGGGCCTTGGTGCTGGATTTCTTCATGTTCGCGGTCCCCGTACTTCTGCTGGTGTTGCTGCTCTATTTGCCCCAAGCGGCGAACGCCACCTGGCTGCAACTGGCCACCTATACGGCCTATCCCTTGTTTTTCCTGATGGCGGCCTGCCTGGGTGGGCTGGCCATGCTGCATCTGCGCCCACGGCCCGACTGGCCGTGGCTCGCCTTGCTCGCCGCGCTGGTGGCCGACGGCATACTCTGGATGCTCTGGAATGAGCAACTATTGAACGCGGCGACACAGGACGGTGCATTGCTCAATCTGATGTTCTCGCCGGTGGAACTCGTGCTGGGGCTTGCGATGATGCACTGGCGCCTTACGCCCGCCGAGGCAGCACATAACCAGCGCAGGTACGAAACGCTGCAACGCCTGCTCCCCTTGGTGGCCATTGTTTTGATGAGCCTGGTGGTGGCGCAGTCGTGGTTGTTGCCTTCGCCCCCTCTTCCCCGCGCATTGGTGATGGGGGTCGCGTTGCTGGTGCTGGTATTGGCCGTGCTGCGTCAAACCGTGCTCCTGGTCGAAAGCAAGCGGCTGCTCGAGGCGGAGGAAGCATTGCGGGTAGGCGAAGCGCGTTTGCGTCGGCTCAATCGGCTTTATGCAGCGGCGTTGCGTAGCATCGAAGCCATGCTGCGATTCAAGGACGACCAGGCCCTGATGGCGGAGATTTGTCGCATCGCCGTAGAGCAAGGCGGGATGAGCCTGGCCTGGATAGGCGTACAAGAGCAAGGAACTTCGCGCATCTTGCCTGTCGCCCGCCATGGGGTGGCCACGGATTACATCGATGGTATCAATGTATCCGTGGACGCGGACGTACCGGAAGGTCGGGGGCCGACTGGCACGGCGCTACGCGAGGGGCGGGTGGTGGTGAACGCGAGTTTTCGCACCAACCCCGCCATGGCACCTTGGCGGCAGCAGGCCATGTGTCATGGCTGGGGATCCAGTGCCGCATTCCCGATCCTGCGGGGTGGCAAGCCATATGCCGTGCTCTCCGTCTATCATACCGATGAAGGCGCGTTCGATGGGCAGATAGTGCGGTTGCTCGAAGACATGGTGGGCAGCCTTGCTTTCGCCTTGGACAAGTTGGATCAAGTACGTGCCCAGGAAGAAGCAGATCGCAAATTGAGACTGGCCGCGCGCGTGTTCGAGGAGGCACACGAAGGCATCACCATCACCGATGCCAGCGGCACCATCATCGACGTCAACCCGATGTTCTGCGAAATCACCGGCTACAGCCGCGAGGAAGTGATCGGGCAGAACCCACGTATCTTGAGCTCGGGCCGACAGTCGACCGAGTTTTACCGCCAGATGTGGCAATCGCTTGAGGAAACGGGTCACTGGCGGGGTGAAATCTGGAATCGTAGAAAAAATGGCGAGGTGTATGCCGAACTGCTCACCATTTCGGCTTTGCGGGATGAGGCTGGACAGACCCAATATTACATCGGATTGTTTTCGGATATCACCTATGTCAAGCACCAGCAGGAAACCTTGGAGCTGATGGCGCATTATGACCCACTGACACGGCTCCCCAACCGCGTGCTGTTCGCCGACCGTCTCAGCCAGGCGATGGCTCGCTGCAAGCGCGAGAACAACTTGTTGGCGCTGTGCTATCTCGATCTGGATGGCTTCAAGCAGGTCAACGACACGCTGGGCCACGAGATGGGCGATCGTCTGCTGGTGCAAGTGGCCGAGCGCATCCGGTCCAATCTGCGGGAAGGAGATACGGTATCGCGCCTGGGCGGGGACGAGTTCGTGTTGTTGCTCGGTGAGCTGGATGGCCTGGAACAATGCGAGCAGGCGCTCAAGCGCATCCATCGGGCCATAGCCCAACCGTACTATCTCGATGGCAAGCCGGTGACGGTCGGTGCCAGCACCGGTGTTACTCTTTACCCGCTGGACGACGCCGATGCCGACACCTTGCTACGCCATGCCGACCAGGCCATGTACCAGGCCAAAGCCGAGGGGCGCAACCGTTACTTCCTGTTCGATGCCGAACGCGACCAGGTGGTACAGAGCCGGCGCCAGCACCTCAGCGCCATCGAGCAGGCGTTTTCCCGCAATGAATTCTGCTTGTATTACCAGCCCAAGGTGGATATGCAGAGTGGCAAAGTGATCGGCGCCGAGGCGTTGATCCGCTGGCAGCACCCGGAGCGCGGCCTGGTGCCGCCCAGCGAGTTTTTGCCGGTGGTCGAAGGGACCGCGTTCGAGATCGTGCTCGGCAACTGGGTGATGGACGAGGCGCTCAGGCAACTGCAGGCCTGGCGGGCGGCAGGGCTGGATCTACAGGTCAGCATCAACATCTCGCCGCAGCACCTGCAGTGGACCTACTTCTTCAACCAGCTCGAGGCGACCCTGGCCATGTACCCGGCCATCCCTTCTGACCGGCTGCAGCTGGAGGTGCTGGAAAGCAGCGTGCTGGGCGACCTCAACACCATGAGTCAGATACTGAAATCCTGTCGCGACGGGCTGGGGGTCAGTATCGCGCTGGACGATTTCGGCACCGGCTATTCCTCGCTCACCCATCTGCGGCACTTGCCGGCGCACGTCATCAAGATCGACCAGAGTTTCGTGCGCAACATGGTGGACGATCCGAACGACGCCGCCATCGTAGAGGGCGTGGTGAGCTTGTCCAGAACATTTCACCGCCAGGCCGTAGCGGAAGGCGTGGAGACCCGTGACCATGGCCTCATGTTACTGATCATGGGCTGCACGCTCGCACAAGGTTATGGCGTGGCGCGCCCCATGCCGCCCGAAGCCCTGCCCGACTGGGCGCGCAACTATCAGCCCGATGCCAAATGGCGCGATTATGCCCAGCACCCCCCATCGCCGCGGCAGGCGCAGGTATTGTTGTTGCTGATCGAAGCCAGCCAATGGCTGCGGCGCATGGAGGACAGCCTCTACGCCGAGCCTCATGGGCATGCACATTGGCCCATCATGAACGGCCGGCATTGCCATATGGGGCGCTGGCTGCAATATGTCGAGGCCGAACAAGGCGCGCAGTTCGATCCCGTTCTGCTCGCCAGGCTCAAGGTGGCGCACGACGAGCTGCACCATCTCGGCAACCAGCTGATGCAGCTTCATCAGGCAGGTCATCTGGCGCAAGCCCGGGCAGGCATCGCGCAGCTGCGGGCGCTCGATGCGCAGATTCAGGGCATCCTGCACTTGCTGGTCTGATCCTGGCAAACGTCAGCGGGCGTGCTTTTCTGCCACGATGCGGTCGATGATGGCCAGCACTTCGTCGCTGGCGGCTTCCGCCTGGCGGAAGGCTTCCAGGATTTTGGCCTGGGTGGCGCGGTCGTTTTCCCAGTTTTTGTTCAAGTACCCCACTGCTTCTTGAATCTTGAGATGGACTTTCTGGTGTGGCTCCGCCAGTTTGCGGTAGGATGGCGTGGAGGCGAAGTTCTGCGCGCCGTAACCGGTCTCGTACCACACCCCCAGCCGGCAGTGGTGGGCGTCCACCTGGATGGCATGGAGTGATTCCGTAGCGTCTTTGCCATCACCGAGGGCGATGTAGCCATTCTGCTTGAACAGCAGGTGATCGACCTTGACCAGTGAAGCAAAGCTGACGTCCTGCGCGTAAGCGATGCGGCTCATGGTGGCCTGGGCCGACTCGGCGAAGCCGGCAAATTTGCGCTCGAATTCGCTCACCATTGCCGTTGAGGTGTCCGACATCTGTCTCATCTGCACCGATTGATCCAGCATCACGTCGGACTGCTGCTGGATGCTGCGCATCACCTGAGCAATCTCGGTGGTGGCCTGTTTGGTGTTTTCCGCCAGCTTGCGCACTTCGTCGGCGACCACTGCGAATCCTCTGCCCGCCTCGCCGGCGCGTGCGGCCTCGATGGCGGCGTTGAGCGCCAGCAGATTGGTCTGGTCGGCGATGGAGGTGATCAGCTCTACGACCTTGCTGATTTCTTGGCTTTGCTGGTTGAGTGCGCCGATGGTGCCATTGATTTCCTCCACCATGGTCGTGATGCGGCCGAGCATGCCTACGATGTCGTCGATCGAACCCTTGCTCTCCAGCGCTTCCGTGGCGGTCTGGCGCGCGATTTCCGTCACTTCCTGCATTTTTTCGTGCATGTTGATCAGGTCCTGCTGGTTGAGTTTCAGGTTTTTCAGCAGGTTGCTGGCATTCAGGTGACTGAGCGCGGAGGTCAGCTCGTTGCGCAGCAGATATTTGGTGCTTTCCGCCAGGCGCTCGATGGAGTGGTTGACGCACTCCATGGTGTGGCGGAAGGTACCGTGCAGGCCGGCAGGCTGGGCATGGCGGAAATACTTGCCTTCGGCGGCATACTGGTAGGTGGTGCTGACTTCGCGAAAGCAGGCCTCGAGCTGGTCCAGCATGTCGTTGATCTGCCAGCTCAGCCGCCCGAGCTCGTCGTCGGTGCCGATGTGGGTGATGCGACTGTCGAAGAACCCTTGGCTTACTTCTTCGGCCACCTGGCTGATGCGGGCGATGGGGGCCAGCAGGCGTGGAGTGATGCGGACGACGTAGGCTGCAAAGCCGACGCTGACCAGGGCAAAGCCGAGATAGAGCGGCTGGAAGCCATGCTGCAAGAATACGGCCGCCAGCAGGGCCAGCAGCATGGCAGTATAAAAATAGGCGATCGCCTGGATCTTAGATCGCAAGGACCAGTTCTTCATAGCTCATCCCTTTCTCGGCGAGGATATCCATCAGCACCTTGGTGGAAGCCTCGATGGCCTTGGCCGGTCCGGCCTTCTGCTCGGCTTCCAGCATGGCTTTGTATAGCTGCGAGGCGACGGCCACGCCACTGGCCTTGGGCTTGCGTCGCACCGAATAGTAACCGATGATGTTGCCCTGGTGGTCGTAGGAAGGCGTCACATTGGCGAACACCCAGTAGTAACTGCCATCCTTGGCCATGTTCTTGACGTAGGCGAAGATTTCCTTGCCCTGCCGGATGGTATCCCACAGCAGCTGAAACACCGCGCGTGGCATGTCGGGATGGCGGATGATGTTGTGGGGGGCGCCGATCAGTTCTTGTTCGGAATAGCCGGCGAATTCCATGAAAACGCGGTTGCCGTAGGTGATGATGCCCTTGAGATCGGTCTTGGATACGATGAAATCGTCCTCGCGCATCACTTTCTCGCGGTTGATGGGAGTGACCTTGGTGTTCATGGGTGTGTTCCTCCGCGTCATGAGGCCGTGCGGCGGCCCTCGTGGGTCGAATCATACTCCCAACCTTGATGGAATGCACTCACCAGGCGAGGGGTGGATGGTCAATACAGCCGCGCCGTATTACCATGGCCACCGATTGCATCGGGGACGTATGCGCATGAAATTCCTGCTATGCCTGTTCTGGTTGGCCATGGTGTCGGTGGGACACGCCGCACTGCCGCCCCCCGTTCTATCCAGCCTGCGTGAGGCGGGTATTCCGCTCGATGCCGTCGGCCTGTATGTGCGCCGTGTCGATCGCCCTACTCCTTTGCTTGCCCACAAGGCCGACCAGCCGATGAACCCGGCTTCCACCATGAAACTGCTCACCACCTATGCCGGGCTGGAATTGCTCGGCCCGGCGTATGTCTGGAAAACCCAAATCTATGCCGCCGGGCCGATCGAAGAGGGAGTGCTGGATGGCAATCTGGTACTCAAAGGCTTTGGCGATCCGGCGCTCACCTTGCCCGCCTTCTGGAACATGGTGCGCCAATTGAGGCAGACCGGGCTGCGCGAGATTCGTGGAGACCTCTTGTTGGATCGCGGTCATTTCGAGCCCGTCTTGCACGACCCTGGCGCTTTCGATGGAGAACCCTGGCGGGCCTACAATGCCGGCCCCGATGCGCTGCTGGTCAATTTCAAGACCACCCGTTTCCTGTTCCGTGGCGATGCCGCGCACGGGCAGGTCGTGATCCAGGCCGACCCCATGCTGCCGCAGCTTAGGCTGGTCAATCAGGTCGAGTTGCGCCAGGTGCCCTGCGCCGACTGGAAAGAACGGTTGAGCTACCGGGTCGGCCGTGAGCAAGATAGAGTCGTGGTGACGTTCGGGGGCAGCTATTCGGTCGCTTGTGGCGAGAAAGCGCTCGATTTGGTGGTATTCGACGAGGTGGCCTACGTCGGCCAGCTTTTCCGCCAGCTGTGGGCAGAACAAGGCGGCATCCTGCGCGGCACGCCGAAATCGGGCGAAGTCCCGCCGGGCGCGACGCTGCTGTCCCAGGTGTTTTCTCCGTCGCTGGCCGAAATCATTCGCATGATCAACAAATACAGCAACAACGTTGCCGCCCGTCAGCTGTTGTTGACGCTGGGCGCCGAAAAATACGGGGCCCCGGGCAGCGTGGGGAAAGGTGTGGCGGCGTTACGCGCATGGCTGGCGGGCAAGTCACTGGATTTTCCCGAGCTGGTGGTCGAAAACGGTGCCGGCTTGTCCCGCCTGGAGCGCATCAGTGCCCGGCATCTGGGAGAGCTGTTGATCGCCGCGTGGCAAAGCCCGGTGATGTCCGAGCTGATGTCTTCACTGCCCGTGGTCGGGGTGGATGGTACGCTGGAGCGACGTCTCGCCGAAAGCCCGGTGGCTGGGCAGGCACATCTCAAGACGGGCTCGCTCGAGGGCGTGCGCGCCATGGCCGGTTATCTGCTCGACCGCCAGGGGCGGCGCTGGGTGGTCGTGTTTCTGGTCAACCATGCCCGCGCCGGCGAAGCGCGCGGCGCCCAGGATGCGTTGCTGGAATGGTTGTATGCAAGGCCGTGAGTCAGCGGCGTCGTGCCAGCTGTTGCAGCGCCTTGCGCAGCGGAGAATCAGGCAAGGTGCGGGCGAATTCCGCCAAATGCCGTGCGGTCCTTTCGCTGATCCTGCGCCGCGGTGTTGTCATGACGCGAGGCGGAGCGGTGACTTGCACTTTGACGTGAATTGAAGTAACTTCCGCACCTTGCATTTGTAGTTTTTTGATCAGTCGGTCCGGCTGCATTTTCAGCTTGGCGGCGATGGCACCACTCGAGGCATAGACCGTCAGCCGCCCGTGTCGTAGCAGGCCGACGTGACTCAGACGGTTCAGTGGAGGGGGCGCGGTGGATTCCCACAGCCTTTGCAGGGCCTGGACCTCTCTGGTCCGCATCGCGAGGTCCTGCAGTTCGGGCGCCGCGCCGAACAACATGCTCAGCCGGCGCATCGTGCCGGCGCCTCGTGGCGGGGCAGTGCCCGACAGGGAAATACGAACATGAACATTATCTTCGTCTCGAATACCATGGCCCGGCCCAAGGTACTCACCTGGTGGCAGGCGCTTTTGCTGTTGGTGGGGTTGCTTGGGCTGTCTTCCATGCTGACGGCCGCGTTCATTCTGCCACAGTCCAACACGATGCTCAAAGCGGTCAATCCGGCCGCGCTGCTGCCGGCACAGTTTCGCGCGGCCAAGGATGAGCGGCAGGAACACGTCAACGCGCTGGCCATCCAGCTGGGTCAGATCCAGGCCCGTGTGATGCGGCTGGACGCGCTGGGCGAGCGGCTGGCCAAGCTGGCCGGCCTCAAGGAGCAGGACCTCGAGGTCCCGCCTGGCCAGGGCGGTCCGATCGCCCGCCCTTATGATCTCACCGAACAGGAATTACAAAGACAGATGGATGCGCTGATCGAGGCGCTGGACCACCGCGCAGATCGATACGGAGCCTTGGAGGCCCTGCTGTTGCAGCAAAGCCTGAAGCAGAACACCCTGCCCAGCTCGCGTCCGGTCGATGTGGCCTACAATTCCTCCAGCTTCGGCTGGCGGGTCGATCCCTTCACCGGGCAAATGGCCTTCCACGAAGGCCTGGATTTCATGGCGGAAATCGGGACCCCCGTGTATGCCGCGGCGTCCGGCATCGTGACCGCGACCGAACGTCAGCCCGATTATGGTAACATCATCAAAATCGACCATGGCAATGGGGTCGAAACCCGTTATGCCCACGTATCCCGCATCTGGGTCAAACCAGGCCAGCGTGTGGAGAAAGGGCAGGTCATCGCCGAGATCGGCAATACCGGCCGTTCCACCGGGCCGCATTTGCATTTCGAGGTACGGCTCAATGGGGTGGCGATCGACCCGCGCAGGTTTTTGACGCCCAACCAAGGTTAGTGTCCCAACTTCTTTTCGATCCCTCTCCCGGGGGAGAGGCCAGGTTTTTTATGCTTTCCAATCTAGTCAAGAAAATTTTTGGCAGCCGCAACGAGCGGCTGATCAAGCAATATTCCAGGACGGTGGCGCAGATCAATGCGTTGGAGCCGGCCATGCAGGCTTTGAATGATTCGCAGCTGCGCGCCAAGACAGAAGAGTTCAGGCAGCGGCATCAGGACGGCGAATCACTGGATGCCTTGCTGCCAGAAGCGTTCGCCGTGGTGCGCGAAGCGGGCAAGCGCGCGCTCGAGATGCGTCATTTCGACGTGCAGCTGATCGGCGGCATGGCGCTGCATTATGGCAAGATCGCGGAAATGCGCACTGGGGAAGGCAAGACGCTGGTCGCCACCTTGCCGGCCTACCTCAATGCCCTCTCTGGCAAAGGGGTGCACGTGGTGACGGTCAACGACTATCTGGCCAGCCGCGACGCCACCTGGATGGGACGGTTGTACAACTTCCTGGGGCTGAGCGTGGGAGTCAATCTTTCCCACCTGCCGCGGGAAGAAAAGCAGAAGGCTTATGCGGCCGACATCACCTATGGCACCAACAACGAGTTCGGTTTCGACTACCTGCGCGACAACATGGTCTACCATCCTTCGGACCGTGTGCAGCGGGGGCTCCACTTCGCCATCGTGGACGAGGTGGACTCCATCCTGATCGACGAGGCGCGCACCCCGCTGATCATTTCCGGCCAGGCCGACGAGGGGGGGGAGCTCTACACCCGCATCAATGCCTTGGTGCCCAAGCTCGTCCGTCAGCAGACTGAAGATGGCGAGGGCGATTACTGGGTGGATGAAAAATCCCAGCAGGTGCTGCTGTCGGAGGCCGGTCACGAGCATGCCGAAGCCTTGCTCACCGAAGCCGGATTGCTGTCGGCGGGGCATAGCCTGTATGAGGCTGCCAACATCACCCTGGTCCATCATCTGTACGCTTGTCTACGCGCGCATACCCTGTTCCATCGTGACCAGCACTATGTGGTGCGCGATGGCGAAATCGTCATCGTCGATGAGTTCACGGGGCGCCTGATGCCGGGGCGCCGCTGGTCGGATGGCCTGCATCAGGCGGTGGAAGCCAAAGAAGGCGTGCCCATTCAGAAGGAAAACCAGACGCTGGCCTCCATCACCTTCCAGAACTATTTCCGCATGTATGCCAAGCTGGCGGGAATGACCGGCACGGCGGATACCGAGGCCTACGAGTTCAACCACATCTATGGGCTGGAGACGGTGGTGATTCCCACCCACCGGCCGATGATCCGCAAGGACTTGATGGACAAGGTCTATCGCACGGCGCGCGAAAAATACCAGGCCGTCATCGAAGACATCAAGGATTGTCACCGCCGTGGCCAGCCAGTGCTGGTGGGCACCACTTCGATCGAGAATTCCGAGCTGCTTTCTGGCATGTTGAGCAAGGAAAAACTGCCCCACCAAGTGCTCAACGCCAAACAGCATGAGCGCGAGGCGCTCATCGTGGCGCAGGCGGGTCGTCCTGGCATGATCACCATCGCCACCAACATGGCGGGCCGCGGGACCGACATCGTGCTAGGCGGCAACCCCGAGGCGGAAATCGCCGCAGTACGCGCCGATGCGTCTCTGGATGAGGCGCAGAAAGCCGCGCGCATCGATGCCATCAAGCGCGAGTGGCAAAAGATGCACGAAGCCGTGGTGGCGGCTGGCGGGCTTCACATCATCGGCACCGAGCGTCATGAATCGCGCCGGGTGGACAACCAGCTGCGTGGCCGTGCCGGGCGCCAGGGCGACCCCGGCTCCAGCCGCTTCTATCTCTCGCTGGAAGACCCGCTATTGCGCATTTTCGCCTCCGACCGTGTCGCCGCCATCATGGAACGCCTCACGATGCCAGAAGGCGAGGCCATCGAACATCCCTGGGTGACGCGCGCCATCGAGAACGCCCAGCGCAAGGTGGAAAGCCGCAATTTCGACATCCGCAAGCAATTGCTGGAATACGACGACGTCGCCAACGATCAGCGCAAGGTCATCTACCAGCAGCGCAACGAGCTGCTGGAGGCCACCGACATCGCGGATACCATCACCGCCATGCGTGCGGACGTCATCACCGCCATGTTTGCCCAGCACATCCCGCCTGAGAGCGTCGAAGAACAATGGGACGTGCCTGGTCTGGAAAAACAGCTGGAAGCCGATATCGGCCTCAAGCTGCCGATACGCCAATGGTTGGAGCAAGAACCCGACCTGCACGAAGAAACCCTGCTCGAGCGCATCATACAGGCGGCGCACGATCAATATCAGGCCAAGGTGGAGCAGGCCGGCGCACCCGTGATGCGGCATTTCGAGCGCGCCATCATGCTGCAGAGTCTGGACAATCACTGGCGCGAGCACCTGGCAGCGCTCGACCATTTGCGCCAGGGGATACACCTGCGCTCCTATGCGCAAAAGAACCCCAAGCAGGAATACAAACGCGAGGCATTCGAGCTGTTCGCCCAGATGCTCGATACCATCAAGCGCGAGGTGACCCAGATCACCATGCTGGTGCAAGTGCGCAGCGAGCAGGACATCGAGGCCGTCGACAAACCGGCCGAGCTCGAAAACGTGCGCTACCAGCATGCCGATTTCGACGAGGCCCTGGCGGGCGGGACGGCGAGCGAAGAAGCGCCCCCGGGGCCGCAGACGCCCATCACGCGCCAAGGCGTCAAGATCGGCCGTAACGACCCCTGCCCGTGTGGGTCGGGCAAAAAATACAAGCATTGCCACGGCCGCTTGGCCTAGGGCCGCCTACCGCATATGCGCATCCTTTGGGCAGGCGCATGGTCCGTACGTAGGAGCCCAGCCTCTGGGCGATCATGTGCGGGGGATACCGTGTCGTAGGAGCCCAGCCCTCTGGGCGACCATCACGGCGGCATCGGGAACCCTCCAATCGCCGAGAGAGGCTCGACAATCGCCGAGAGGGCTCGGCTCCTACAGAGGCGGGGGATGCCATGCCGTAGGAGCCCAGCCCGCTGGGCGATCATGGGCGAGGGATACCGTGTCGTAGGAGCCCAGCCTCTGGGCGATGACTACAGGGATCAAGACGCCAGCCGGCCCATCGAACGGTCGTGCGCCCGCCCCAGTATCCACTGCGCCGCCACCGCGCCGCACAACGCCAGGAACATGTCCCACTGCGTGTCCCACACGTCGCCCTGGGTGGCGAGAAAAGCCACCGCCTCGCTGCCGCTCGCCAGCGCCACCCACCACTCGAGCAATTCATAACAGGCGCTGATCGCCAGGCAGACGCACGTCACCAGAAAGAACAGCCATTTGCCGCGCCGCAGCGGCGAAGTCCGCAGCAGGATCTCGCGCGCCACGATGGCCGGCACGAACCCCTGCGCCACGTGCCCGACGCGGTCGTAATAGTTGCGCGCCAGGCCGTATTCGTCGCGCAGCCAGTTGAACAACGGCACCTCGGCGTAGGTGTAATGGCCGCCGACCAGCAGGATCACGGCATGCACCAGAATCAGCGCGTAGGCCAGCCGTGACAGCGGAAAGCGCGCATGGGTGAGCATCAGGAGCGGCAGCGCGATCAGCACCGGCGCCACCTCCAGCAACCAGATGAAGCGGTCGCGCGGCGCGATGGCCGACCACAGGAACACCGGGACGAACAGGGCGAACAGCAGCGTGAAATAAGCGCGGTTGCTCATTTCACAGCCGCGCCTCCAGGATTTCCGCCACCTCCGCGTCCGTCAGCACCACCGGGTTGGTCTTCATGCTGCTGCCGCGGCAGTGGGCCACCACGCGCGGGATGTCTTCGGCCCGCATGCCATGGGCCGACAGCGGGGGGAGTGAGAGCCGGCGCGTCCAGTCTTCCAGCGTCTGCACCAGCACGGCGCAGCCGTCCGCATCATCCAGCGCCATGTCGCGCGCCAGAATCTTGCCGACATGGGCGTATTTGCGCAGTGCCACGCTGTCCGGCTGGCGCTGCCGCAGGGCGCGGATATTCATCGCCGTGCAGGCCGCCACCGTGGTGCCGCAGGCCACCCCATGCGGGATCGGGAAGAACGCGCCGAGCGGTGCCGCCAGCCCATGCACCGAACCCAGCCCCGCCTGGGCCAGCACGATGCCCGACAACAGCGCGGCATACAGCATCTCCCCGCGTGCCTCGGCCGCGCGCGGCGTGGCGTCGTACCAGTCGAACAGGGCATCGCGCACCATGCGGATGCCCGACAGCGCCAGCGCATCGGTGAACGGGCTGGCCTTGAGCGAAACATACGCTTCCAACAGCTGGGTCAGCGCATCCATGCCGTTGGCGGCGATCAGCGGCGGCGGGCAGGTGGCCAAGAGGTCCGGATCGAGCACCGCGTATTCCGCCACCAGCTTCTCGTGGCGGAACGACTTCTTGTAGCCCTGCGCCCCCCGCAGCGACAGCACGGCATTCCTGGTCGCCTCCGAGCCGGTGCCGGCCGTGGTCGGCACCGCGATGAACGGCACCGCCGGCCCCGGATACGGCAATTCCGGCCCCACCCCCTCCAGAAAATCCGTCACCGGGTTGGGCACCCGCAGCAGGCCGGCGATGGCCTTGGCCGCATCCAGCACGCTGCCGCCCCCGATGCCGATGACGACCTCGATCCCGGCCGCCCGCAGCGCCTGCACCGCCCCATCCACCAGTTGCGGCGAGGGCTCGCCCTCCACCGTCAGGCCCTCCCACGCCACGCCCGCCTGCGCCAGCCCGTCGCGCAAGGTGGCCCAATGCGGCGAGGCGCGCAATGAGCGCGCGCCCGTGACCAGCAACGCCTTGCGCCCATACTGGAGGGCGAGTTGCGGAACGTCGGCCAGGCTGCCCGCGCCGAACACCACGCGCGGCAGCCGGGAAATCGAAAACGGGGTCATGGGGATGATTTTACCGCCGAAATTGTAGGCGCCGAGCCCGCTCGGCGATTGGAGGATTCCCCGTGCCGCCATGATGGTCGCCCAGAGGCTGGGCTCCTACGGTACCGTATCCCCCCGCCCCTGTAGGAGCCGAGCCCGCTCGGCGATTGGAGGGTTCCCCATGCCGCCATGATGGTCGCCCAGAGGCTGGGCTCCTACGGCATGGTATCCCCCGCCCCTGTAGGAGCCGAGCCCTCTCGGCGATTGCCGAGCCCCCTCGGCGATTACCGAGCCTCTCGGCGATTCGATGCGCATCACAGCCACATCGCGTCCCAATGCGGATAATCCCCCAAACGCTTCACCAGCCCTGCGCGCAACGGATTCGCCACCACATACCGCGCCAACGCCACCACGTCTTCCTCCCGGCGCAGGGCATGGTCATGGAACCCTTTTTGCCAGATCGCGCCGCCCAGCCGGTGCGCGGTCACCGCCTTGACCGCGCGCACCACGTCCGGCAAAGCAGCCACCTCGCCCAGCTGCATCAGCCAATGCAGATGGTCCGGCATCACCACATAGGCCAAGGTCGTTGCGCGTCGCATTGCCTCTTCCTGCCGCAATGCCTGCACCAGCACCCGGGCGGCGTGAAAATCGCGGAAGATATGCTGGCGCTCGCGTGTCACGGTCGTCACCAGATAGATGCGCCCCGCCTCGGAATGACGGCCACGGCGCAATGCAGAAGCGTGAGGACGCATCGTCATGCAGGCATTGTAGGCCCATTTCGCCAAGGTAAAAACCATGAGAGCGATCGTTGTAGGCACCGCGCCCGCTCGGCGATTTTTGGGGTCACCTCATCATCGCCCAGAGGCTGGGCTCCTACGAGGTTTGCAACCCCTCCACCCTGTAGGAGCCGAGCCCGCTCGGCGATTGGAGGATTCCCCATGCCGCCATGATGGTCGCCCAGGAGGCTGGGCTCCTACGATATGGCATCCCCCGCCCCTGTAGGAGCCGAGCCCGCTCGGCGATTACCAAGCCCTCGGCGATTTTCCCCTTCTCGGGAATGCCAATTTGACCGATTGTAGCCAAAAGGCTACAATCGCGGCGTGATTGAAATCCGCAAAACCGATGAATACGCGACATGGATTGACGGATTGCGTGACTTGCAAGCACGGGCCCGCATTCTGGCCAAGGTCGAAAGGTTGCGGCAGGGCAATCCCGGGGATATCAAACCCGTTGGGTCGGGTGTTTCGGAACTTCGGATCGATTACGGACCCGGTTACCGGGTTTATTTCACCCAACGGGGCAGCCGGTTGATCGTGCTGCTGGCAGGCGGGGACAAACACTCCCAGGAATCGGACATCAAAACCGCGCTGAAGCTGGCCAAGCACTTGTAGGAGAAATATATATGGACAAAACCAGGACTACTCTCTATGACGTGGCGGAACATCTGCGCACGCCCGAAGAAATGGCGCTTTATCTCGATGCCTGCATCCAGGAGGCGGATGGCGATGCCGCCTTCATCGCCAAAGCGCTGGGCGATATCGCACGCGCCCGGGGCATGGCGCAAGTGGCCAAAGACGCCGGGCTTTCCCGTGAAAGCCTCTATAAAGCACTCTCCGGCGAACGCGTGCCGGGATTCGACACCATCCTGAAAGTCACACGAGCGCTGGGCGTCAAGCTGCACGCCAGTATTTGATAGCCAATCGTCGCCCATCTGTAGGAGCCGAGCCCGCTCGGCGATTTGTGGTTCCGCATGCCACCATGATGATCGCCCAGGGGGCTGGGCTCCTACAATTCGCCCCCCATGTTGCAAAAACACAACACGCCTGTTCGGAATGAGGCGAAAAACACACAAAACGGTTGCATAGAGGGCGTGCGATTTGGCATCATGTCACCAGCTTCTCGCAAGGGGAGTTCGCGAACTCTTCTCGGAACCGGCAACGGGGATGAGAAGTCGGGTAGTAAACCCCGGGCTTGCATGCATCAGGCCCGGATTCAAACGATAACTTCAAGGAGAATCGAATGAGCAAGAAGATTCAACTGGCCGTTGC
>JANZZG010000072.1 GCA_026419515.1 Methylophilaceae bacterium | reverse complement strand
ATGATAGCTCATCCGGGGTGAGAGAGGGAGCTACAACATGTTAGGCTGCTGCTGTCGCGCACAAACAATGATAGCTCATCCGGGGTGAGAGAGGGAGCTACAACTTTTAGCGGCACGGGGGTAGCCGGGCCCGGATGATAGCTCATCCGGGGTGAGAGAGGGAGCTACAACTTGCCGCATGTCATCCTCAACCTCGAAGCCATGATAGCTCATCCGGGGTGAGAGAGGGAGCTACAACAAGCTGCGCGGTTTTTTTACGCTCGCCAGCATGATAGCTCATCCGGGGTGAGAGAGGGAGCTACAACGGCATGGAAGGCACCCGCTGCAGGAGGCGGCTTGCATGCCGTTCTCGCTGCGCGAGGTTACGAGGTATGTCTTGTCGCGCTGCAAGTTCTATGGGATAGTTTGTCCATGTCGGAATCTCCCGCAACACTTCGACCATGTTGGACGACACACACATCCGCAAAATCGCCGCCGATTGGCATGCCCGCGGCTTCAGTTGTGATGTTTGGACCGATCCGCCCGGCCGCTGCTGGGAGGGTTTCGTGCATGCCACGGACGAACTGGTGATCGTGCTGAAAGGCGAGATGGAGTTCGAGGTGGAAGGCCGCCTCTACCATCCCAGCCCGGGGGAGGAACTGTTCATTCCCGCCGGTGCGATCCATTCGGCGCGCAACCGTGGCGCCACCACCGCGCACTGGCTGTATGGTTACCGAAAGCGCTGAAACGAGGCAAAGGTTCGTCATCCCCTCCCACCGGTCATCATCCATATCATGAGCCTCGACATCGCCACGATATTTTTCGTCATCATCGTGATGAGCTTTACTCTGTCGGCCGCCATCGCAGTCGTTGGCTTCAACCGTCATCCCGAGCTCATGTTGTGGTCGGCCGCGCTTTTGCTGCTAGGAGTTGCCTATTTGCTGCTTTCACTCCGCGGGCAAATCAGTGACTGGCTGAGCATCGTGATGGCGAACGTGCTCATCTCTACGATTTACGCAATTTTTTCCGAAGGCCTGTCTCTCTTTTTCAAGCACCCCCTCTCCCGCTACCTTGTCTGGTTGCCCGTCGGGCTGACGGCTTTATGCTTTTCTTACTTCATCCATGATTTTCAGGCGCGAATCATCCTGGGAGGCCTAATTTTCGGCAGCCAAGGCTTGCTGCTCGCCTATCAAGTTTTCAGTCAGCGCCACCTTGCCCCAGGCCGGGGCAAAATCATATTCCTGGCAAGTGCCCTGTTGATTTCCTGTTTGCTGTTTGCCAGAAGCATCGCTGCCATTGCCGGTCATTTTCCTGTGACATCGCTGACGACGCCCTCTCCGTTGCAAACCATGATCTATCTTCTTTCCATCATTGCGATCATGTTGTTGGGGATCGGGCAGATTTTGATGATCTGGGAGCGAGATCACAGGGCGATCAGCGATTCGGAAACCCACTTGCGCACCTTGTTCGAAACCACCAGCGATGCGGTGATGATGCTGGATGAAAAAGGATTCTTCGACTGCAATCCAGCGACGCTGAAAATCTTTGGCTGTGCGTCCAAGGAACAATTCACTACGTTGCATCCAGCCGATCTATCACCCGAGCAGCAGCCTTGTGGAACCAGCTCGAGGGAATTGGCCGATTTCCAGATCGCAAAAGCCATGCGTGATGGCACGAACCGCTTCGAATGGCTACACAAGCGCATCGATACTGGCCAGCCGTTTTATGCCGAAGTATTGCTCAATGCCATGCATTTTTCGGATCGTCTGGTGCTGCAGGCCGTGGTGCGCGACATCTCGGAACGCAAACGGTTCGAAATGGAGCTCGAAAGGCAGGCGCACCTGGATTATCTCACCGGGGTGAGCAACCGGCGTCATTTCATGCAGCTCGCGGAACATGAAATCCTGCGCGCCACGCGTTACGGCAGCCCGTTGTCCGTTCTGATGATGGATGTCGATCATTTCAAGCGGATCAATGACACCTATGGTCACAAGGCCGGTGACCTGGTGCTGAAACAACTGGTGGTCACCTGTCGGCAATCATTGCGCGAAGTGGATATCCTCGGACGGCTTGGCGGTGAGGAATTTGCCATTCTACTGCCCGAAACCATGCTTGATGAATCTCTGGAAGTGGCCAACCGGGTGCGGCAAGCCATCGAGGTGTCCTTGGTTTCCATCGACAACGGTGTGGTAATCCACTATACCGTGTCGATCGGGGTTACTTCCCTCAAGCATGGGAACGAAGCCGTGGATACCCTCCTTCACGAAGCGGACCAGGCGCTGTATCAAGCCAAAAATAAAGGCCGCAACCAAGTCGCATCTTTTGACAGGATTCAGCCTGTGTCGTGACAACGGTTCTGGAAAATCTCTGGACGGCCTGTTGCGCGGTCGGAGGGCGGTGTGGCGGGATATTTGGGCTTTAGCCGCTGCGTTTGAGCTTGACGTTCGCTACACCCACGCTCGCCTACGCCGCAACCCGCGGTTGACGCAGCTTCGCCCAACGCCTTGTCATGTCTCGGTCGCTTTCGCTTCGTGCGCGTAAGCCTTCAAGCCCTTGCAACGGCTTTTCAGGGTTTCCCCAGGTTCAGTGCACGAAGCACCCTCCCCCACCCGTTTCGCTCTTCATGCCTTGGCTCGATTCATCGGGTGGGGGCAGGCCGGGGTCGGCGGGCAGCAGCACCGGCAGGGTATTGAGGCTGCCGACATAGCCGAACTGGCCGGCGCCGTAGTCCAGCTCGCCGGCGTTGTTGCGGACGTTGATGACGCCGCTCACCACGTCCAGATAGAGGCCGTCGGCCAGCGCGCCGTGGTCGCCCTGCACCCACAGCGCCCCGTAGTGGGTGCCGCGGATGCCGATGGTGGCCGTGGCGGTGTTGAGACGGTAGGCGTCCCGGTTGCCGCGCTTGCCGATCAGTCCGGTGATGGTGCGCAGACCGCCCTTGACCAGGCTGAACACGAAGCTGTCCTTCTCCGGCGCATCCTCGGCAAAGCCGTATTCGTCGATCCTGAGCCTGGAGTTGGGGCGCAGGGTGACCTCGCCGCCGTCGCTGAACTTGAGGCGGGCGTAGGTGTCCTTTTCGGTGGTGAGCACGTCGCCGGCCTCGACCTCGGACTTCTGCGACAGGATCTTCACCGTGCCGTCCGGCTTCTGCACCGACAGCGTGCCGCTCAGGTTGACCACGGTGGCAGCGGCGCCCCAGGCCCCGAACGAGACCACGGCGGCCGTCACCGCCATCAGGATACGCAGGGTGTTCATCATCGCCTATGCTCCTTCAACCCGTCATGCGCTGCATTGCTGCGGCTGGTTGTTTTCCTGGTCTTCCTCGTCCTCGTCCTGGCCGAAGAATTCCTCGCCCGAGGGGGAGCGGGTCTCGTACAGGCTCTTGTCGTAGAGGAAGCTGCTCATGCCGTTTTCGTACATGGGGCCGAGCACCTGGATCAGCAGCCCGCCGCCGTAGATCACGAAGAAATTGAAGCCCGGGATGGGGACCCCGCCATCGACCGTAATGCACGAAGCTCCATAAGTGCACGCGCCGAAGCTACCCTGCACGCCATCCACGTACCAGCCGCCGGACGACAGCAGCGGAAAGCCGAAATAGA
Organism: Methylophilaceae bacterium; assembly: GCA_026419515.1. Lineage (GTDB taxonomy): Bacteria > Pseudomonadota > Gammaproteobacteria > Burkholderiales > Methylophilaceae > JANZZG01. The sequence goes on along the minus strand of JANZZG010000072.1, from coordinate 5,239 downwards.
GCGTATTGTTGGATCCGACGGAAATGTAGGATTCATTCTCCAGGCGGATGGAGCGCCCCGCCACCGCCAGCATCTCCGTTCCAGCCGAGAGGCCGCCATACGAGAGGGCGATATCCTCCCTGGCCATGATGAATGCGGTCTCATACCCACTGGCAGAGGCATGATCGATCCGCACGTTGTTGCCCATAATGTGCAGCACGTCGGCGTCGACATAGGAGAAATCGCTGATGACGACGTCCGACTGGCTTTGCAGGCGGTTGAACACGTTGAGCACGTCGGTATAGGTCGGGGGGCGGCCGGCGATGGAGTCCAGATAGGCCGTGATGGCGTTGCCGGAACTCGCGTCGATGGCGTAAATTCCCAGGAAATCAACCGCGCCCACGTAGCTATTGGTGATATTGATGCCGCCCTGCGCGCCGAAGATGATGTCGGTGGCAGAGATCGTGGCGCCGCTGACATTGATCTGCCCACCGGCGTACACGAACAGTTCGTCAGTGGAAATGCCGCCATACAAATGAATGTCGCGGCCTGCCTGCAACAGCAGGGTATGGCCGTTGGCGGAATTAATCATCGCGTCGAAGGTCAGCGTGATGTCACCATATCCATTTCCGTTACCTGTTGTCGTAATGGTGACATTGCCCCAATTCAAAGCACTGTTGATGGCGGAGTCAAAAATGAGGGCAGTGGTACCGCCGTAGCCAGAAAAAGTCCCGCCATTTTCATCTTCATCATATATGTAGTTCTGATTATCATCACAGCCGTAATTACATATCACAATATCGTAAGGATCCAGCAACCATGTCCCACCCTTGCCGTTCGGCCCCAGCGCGCGCATATTGATCTGCGCGCTGTTGACGTCGATCCAGCGTCCGGAGGTTTCAATAAACCCGCCATTGCGGCCCGATACATCGAAGCTGCCCGCATACACGCCGTTATGATCGGCGTAGCCGATGAAGCTGCCGCCATCCGAAGCCACATCGCCCCTGGCCTCGACCACGCTGGTTGAAGTGGTGGTGATATTGCCGGCGGATTTGAAATAGATCTTGCCGGTGGCGTCCTGCACCGCGGTATTGGCGCTGACACGGCCCGAGTTGAGCACGGCGAAGATGTTGCCGCCGCTTTGGGTCATCAATTGCGAGAGGTTGACGTCCGCCACCGTGGCCGAGACCTGCACGCGCTGGCTGGGGTCGGCGGAATCGACGATCTCGATGCTGTGGCCGGCGGCGAGGATGGCTTCACCGCTCGGCGTGGTGATCACGCCGCTGTTTTCGACGTTGGGCGCCAAGAGATAAACAAAGCCGCCATTGGGCGTGCTGATCTCCCCGGCGTTGGTGATGCTGCCCGGGTTGACGCGGTCGGCCGCGAAGCGCAGGCGGCCGTTGAGAAAGTCGCTGTCGGTGATATTGAGCGTGGAGGCGACCAGGCCGTTGACGTCGATGCGCGCATTGGCGCCGAAGATGATGCCGTTGGGGTTGACCAGGAACACCTTGCCGTTGGATTGCAGCGCGCCCAGGATGTGCGAGGGGTCGGCGCCGGTGACGCGGTTGAGCACGCTGGAAGTCGCGGATTGCTGCACGAAGCGCACCGTCTCGCCCGGGTCGATGCTGAACGATTGCCAGTTGATGATGGCCTTGGGCGTGTTGGTGATGGTGAGCGTGCTGCCGGAGGTGCTGAAAGTGGCGGAGCCGCTCACCACGGTGGGGGTGCTGGGCGCTCCGAAAACCGGCAACGCCGCGAAGCAGGCGGCGACCGCCAGCGCCACGGCCTTCACCCTGGGCGTGCGCTTCGAATTCCGTTTGGTGTTCATACTGCCCTCCAGTCCCCGTTGTTCCGCCTTGCGCTCAAGCAATCTGCATGCCGCGCCGCCCGCCAGTCCGGACGCGCCCGGGGGGCGCACGCCGGTGCGTGCCTGACGGTTTTTGTCAGTCTCACCATATCCAGGCCAGCCCCACGTGACCAAAAGTGTCACCCTGGCGGCGGCTGCCGTTGGGGTTGTCCTTGGTGATGTCGCCGTCCTGCACCCATGCGAAATCGAAGCGGCCGACGACGTTTTTCTTGTAGCCGTAACGCAGGCCAAAGCCCAGGCTGCCGATGGATTTTTCCGAGCCAATGGCGGCCGCGCTGCCATCGATGCCGCCGTTGTTGTTGACGTGGGCCTTGTCCATGAAGACCAGCCCGCGCAGGCTGACGTTTTCGCCGATCCGGGTGCCGAAATCGGGGCTGATGAACTCGATGGTGTAGCGATAGCCCTTGTCGCCGGAGAGCACGCTCTCGTGCCAGCCGCGCACGCTGTCCATGCCGCCGGCGCGGAACTGCTCGCCGGGGATGAGGTGATCGTTGGTCATCTGGCCGCTCAGGGCGGCGTGGAACTGCCACGTCTTGGCGAAAGGCTGGGTGTAGTCGAAGCTGAAATGGAATTTCTGGAAATCGTCCTCGGCCAGATAGGGCGACACGGCGTAGATGTCGTGGCCGGCATGGGCGGCCAGGAAATCGTGCAGCAGGTTCCAGCTGGCGCCCAGGCTGAAGGCGAACTGGCGCTGCTCATTCCGCCAGACCCCGGAGTAGGTGAGGCTCCAGGGGGTGGCGCTGACGTGCGGCGTGAGCCCGGTGCCCGACCCGTTGTTGAGCACGTCGTTGCGGTAGGCATGGTAATCGACGGCGGCGGTGAGCTTGTGGTCGTAGTTGCCGATCTTGTCGAAGTTGTGGTTGTAGCGCGCGCCCATCACCACGCCCTTGCCGGTGACGCTGATGGCGCCGGCGGCGACGGTGCCGGAATTGACGTCCGAATAGCCGGCCACCAGGTCCAGGCTGTCGCCCCATTCATAGAAGGGGATGGTGTAGGCCAGCCCGATGATGTTGACCCGGTGGTGCGGGTTGAAATACTGGTCGGGGAAATGGGTGTTGGTGATGTATTGCGCGGTGAAGCGGTGGTCGCGGTTGAACAGGTTGTAGTGCTGGAAGCCGAAACCGATGCGGCCGTGCAGGGTTTCGCGGCTGCCGCTGTTGTCCACGGTGAGGAATGCTTTCCACGGCTTGTCGTCGATCACCTTGACGGTGGCGTCGATGGCGGCTTCATCCGCGTCGTTGTTCTTGAACAGGATGGCGGTCTGCTTGCTGGGGTTTTCGTTGGCCACCTTGAGCGCGCGGCGCACTTCCTTCATGTTGGGGATGGTCCCCGCGGCGATGGAAGGCAGCGCGCGCATCACATTGGCCTCGTCGTGGTGCGCGTTGCCATCGATGGTGATGCCGGCGATGCGTTGTTCGATGACCCTGAGGTCGATGACGCCGTCCTCCAGCGCCTGCTCCGGCAGCAGCACCTGCACCGAACCATAGCCTTTGGCCCGATAGGCGCCCTGCAGGGCTTCCAGCGCACGCTGTACGTCGGCGAAATCACGATTGGCCCCGATGAAAGGTCGCACCAGCGCGTCGATTTCGGCTTCGCTCAGCAGGGTATTGCCCTCGACGTTGAAACCACGGATTTCGAATTTGGGCGAGGCGGGCGCAGCCGGCGGCTGATCCTCGGCCAGGGCAGCCAGCCCGACCGACAGGCCGGCGAGGAGGAAAACCGCAAGCAGGCGGGACAGCACCATGAGCCGACTCCTTCTACACGTTCTGCACATATTGCGGTAGTCTGGCAGGGAAGTCAAGCCTGAGCAGAGGTGGTGTATGATTTTTTTACAGATTATTCATAGTGATATGTATTTTTCTGACAAATTGGTGTAACTTGGTTTTTCAGGATGTTGTTTTTCCGCAACAACCGGCTTGAACGGGTGCATTGAACATGGCGTCCATCGTATTCGCCTGGGAGCTGGGCACGGCTTCGGGCCATGTCAACGCGCTGCTGCCCGCCGCCCGCGTCCTGGCGGGCCAAGGACATGCAGTGACGCTGGTGTTCCGCGAGCTGCACGCCCTGCGGCCGGAAGACTACGCCGGCATGCGCCTGTTGCAGGCGCCGGTCTGGCTGCCGCAGGTGCAGGGACTGCCGGAGCCGCCGCTGAGTTATGCGGAAATCGTGATGCGTTTCGGCTACCACGATGCCGGCATGCTGCAGGGGCTGGTGGCAGGCTGGGCGGGCATGCTGGAACTGGTGCAGGCCGATCTGGTAGTGGCCAGCCATGCGCCGACGGCCCTGCTGGCAGCCAGGGCCCTGGGCGTTTCGGCGGTGACGCTGGGTTCCGGCTTTTATGTCCCGCCGCGCGTCAACCCGGTGCCCAACATGCGCCCCTGGATGCAGGTTCCGCGGCAACGGCTGGTTTCCTCGGACCGTGCGGTCGCCCAGGCCGCCAGCCGGGTGCTGGCCCGTCATGGCGTGCCTGCCCTGGGTTGCCTGGCGGAGCTGTTCGATGTCCGGGCCAACCTGTTCTGCACTTTTCCCGAGCTGGACCATTACCAGCCCCGGCTGCCCGAATTGCAGCGCGGCCGTTATCTGGGCACCCTGTTCGAGCTGCAGCGCGGCGAAGCGGTGGCATGGCCGGATGCCCCCGGCAAGAAGGTGCTGGTGTATCTGCGCCCCGAGGTGCGGGATTGGGAGGCGGTCATGCGCGCGCTGGCAAACCTGGGGTGCGCCGTTTTGGCATACGTGCCTGGTATTCCGGAACGTTTGCGGGTCGCGCTGGAAACACCGGCATGCCGGATACTGCCAAAGCCGCTGCGGCTCGGCGCCGTGCTGCCGGAATGCGACCTCGCCGTCAGCTACGCCGGCCATGGTTATGTATCGGCCGTGCTGATGGCGGGGGTGCCGTTGCTGCTGCTGCCGGTGCACCTGGAGCAGTTTTTGACCGCGCGCAACGTGCAGGCCATCGGCGCCGGACGGCTGGTCAACCCGGAGCAGGCGGCGCCGGATTACGGCGCGCTGCTTTCCGCGATGCTGGCCGATGCGGAATTGAAGCAGGCAGCGCGGGATTTTGCGGCACAATATGCGCAATTCGACCAATCCGGACAACTGGACATCATCGTGGATGCCATCAAGCAGGTGTTGCCGCCATGAGCGGCCTGTTCACCACTGCCGAGCCGCATGCGCCGCTGGCGGAGCGCATGCGCCCGCGCACCCTGGACGAGGTGGTGGGGCAGTCGCACCTGCTGGGCGAGGGCAAGCCGCTGCGCCTGGCATTCACCTCCGGCAAGCTGCCTTCCATGATCCTGTGGGGGCCGCCGGGGGTGGGCAAGACCACGCTGGCGCGGCTGGTGGCCCGCCTGGCGGATGCCGAATTCATCCCCCTGTCGGCGGTGCTGTCCGGAG
>JANZZG010000041.1 GCA_026419515.1 Methylophilaceae bacterium | reverse complement strand
CTCGCCGCCGCCGGGCTGGCGCGCGACCTCGCCGAAGCCGGCTTCCCCATCCTGGTGCTGGCCGGCCCCGGCAACAATGGCGGCGATGCGCTGGTGGCGGCACGCCATCTGAAGCAGTCCTGGCACCGCGTCGATGTCGTCTTCACCGGCGCACCAGACCGGCTGCCGCCCGATGCCCGCGCCGCGCTCGATGCCTGGCGCACCGGCGGTGGCGAAATCCTGACCACGCTTCCCGCCGGGCGGCAGTACGGCCTCATCATCGACGGCCTGTTCGGCATCGGCCTGACGCGCCCGCTCACCGACACGTTTCCCCGCCTGATCGACCAGATCAATGCGCTCCCTTGTCCGCGGCTGGCGCTGGACGTGCCCAGCGGTTTGTGCGCCGACACCGGGCGCGTGCTGGGTGCCGCCGTGCGCGCCGACCACACCCTGACCCTGCTCGGCGCCAAGCCCGGGCTCTATACGCTGGAAGGCCCGGATCACGCCGGGGTAGTACACCTGACCGACCTCGGCGTGGACACGGCCACGCTGGCCGACCCGCAAGGCTGGCTGGTGGACGCCCCGCCCGAACTGCCGGCGCCACGCCGGCGCAACAGCCACAAGGGCAGTCATGGTTCGGTCGGCATCGCGGGCGGCGACACGGCGATGACCGGTGCCGCGCTGCTGGCGGCGCGCGCCGCGCTGCTGGCCGGCGCCGGACGGGTGTATACCGGCCTGCTGGCCGAGCACGCCCCCGCCCTCGACTGCGGCCAGCCGGAACTGATGCTGCGCGACGCCCGAACGCTGCTCGACCTCAACCATCTCACCGCACTGGTGGCCGGCCCCGGCATGGGACGATCCGCCCATGCCGAAGCAGTGCTGGCGCGCGCCCTGCATTACCCCGCGCCGTTGCTGCTGGACGCCGATGCGCTCGGCCTGCTGGCGGAACATGCCGGGCTGCGCCACGAATTCCAGCAGCGCAGCCATGGGGCTGTGCTCACCCCCCATCCGGGCGAGGCCGCCGCCCTGCTCGCCTGCAGCACGGCGGAAATCCAGGCCGACCGTGTGGCCGCGGCCACGCGCATCGCCCGCGACTATCGCGCCATCACCGTGCTCAAGGGCTGTGGCAGCATCACCGCCACGCCCGACGGCCGCTGGTTCGTCAACGCCAGCGGCAACCCCGGGCTGGCCAGCGCCGGCATGGGCGACATCCTGTGCGGGCTGATCGCCGCCCTCATCGCACAGGGCATGCCGCTGCTGGAAGCCACCCTGCTGGGTGTCCATCTGCACGGGGCCGCCGCCGACGCCTTGGTTGCCGACGGGGTCGGTCCGGTTGGCCTCACTGCCTCGGAAGTCGCGCTGGAAGCGCGTCGCCTGCTCAACACCTGGATGCATGCACCCGCAGCTGAATGACATCCTCGCCGCCGTCGGCCGCGTCATTCTCGGCAAGGAGCCGCAGATTCGCATGGCGCTGGCCTGCCTGCTGGCACGCGGCCACCTCTTGATCGAAGACCTGCCGGGCATGGGCAAGACCACCCTGGCACACACCCTGGCGCAGGTGCTGGGGCTGGAGTTCCGCCGTGTGCAGTTCACCAGCGATTTGTTGCCGGCCGATATCCTGGGCGTCTCGGTCTATGACCGCAACGAAGCCCGTTTCAAGTTCCATCCCGGCCCGGTGTTCACCCACGTGCTGCTGGCCGACGAGATCAACCGCGCCACGCCCAAGACCCAGAGCGCTTTGCTGGAGGTGATGGAGGAGCGCCAGGTGACGCTGGAAGGCGAAACACGCGCCCTGCCCCAGCCCTTCTTCGTCATCGCCACGCAGAACCCGGCCACGCACATCGGGACGTTCCCGCTGCCCGAATCGCAGCTCGACCGTTTTCTGATGCGCATCGCGCTGGGCTACCCCGACGCACGCTCGGAACGCAGCCTGCTTGCCGCCGGCAGCCCGCGCGGGCGGGTGGAGCACATCCCCCCCTGCGCCGATGCCGCCGGGCTCATCCGCCTGCAGCAGGCGGTGCTGGCCGTGCGTGTGTCGGACGCCCTGCTCGACTACCTGCAGGCCCTCCTCGACTACAGCCGCCGCGCGCCACAGTTCGAGACGGGCTTGAGCCCGCGGGCGGGGCTGGCGCTCAAGCAGTGCGCCCAGGCCTGGGCGCTGATGGAAGGCCGCGATTACGTCATCCCCGAAGACGTGCAGGCCGTGCTGCCGGGCGTCGCCGGCCACCGCCTGCGCAGCGCGCAGGGGGGCGCCGTGGACGTGGCCGCCCTGCGTGATGCGGTACCCATTCCTTAAAGGAGGATAGTCGCCATGTATGTCACCTTAGTCCATGTCCGCGTCAAGCCGGAACATCTCGCCGCGTTCATCGAAGCCACCCGCCTCAACCATACACAATCCATCTTGGAGCCGGGTAACCGGCGCTTCGACGTGCTGCAATCGGCGGATGACCCCACCCGCTTTGTGCTTTACGAGGCCTATGCGAGCGAAGCCGATGCCGCCGCGCACAAGCAGACCCCGCACTATCTGGCGTGGCGCGATGCCGTCGCCGACTGGATGGCGGAACCGCGCCAGGGAGTCCGCTACCTCGGCCTTTACCCCTGAGGGGTGACCGCATGGCCACACGCGCCCTGCCCAACTGGCGCAAGCTGCTGCGCACCGCGCGACAGCACACCGGCCACGCCATGCTGGACCGACGCCACGTCTATATCCTGCCCACGCGGTCCGGCCTGCTGTTCGGGCTGCTGCTGCTGGGCATGCTGCTGGGGGCGATCAACTACAGCCTGAGCCTGGGGTTCGTGCTCACCTTCTGGCTGGTCGGGCTGGGGGTGGTGGCGATGCTGCACACCTGGCGCAATCTGGCCCACCTGGCGATCACCCCGGGACGCACCGCGCCGGTGTTCGCCGGCGAGCCGGCCGTGTTCCGCTTCATCCTCGCCGACCGCCACCACCGCGCGCGCTACGCCATCGGCCTAAAGCACGGCAACGACCCGCCGGTGCTGGGCGACGTCCCCGCCGGCAGCACCACGGAAATCGCCCTGGCGCTGCCCACACCCCGGCGCGGCTGGCTCAGGCCGGGGCGCATCACGGTATTCACGCAGTTCCCGCTCGGTCTGTTCCACGCCTGGGGCTATGTCGAGCTGGAAGCCGCCTGCCTGGTCTATCCGCGCCCGGCGCCGCCCGGCACACCACTGCCGCGGTTCTCGCTGCAGGCCGCGGCGCGCGGCCGTCATGCCACCGAGGGCGACGAGGATTTCTCCGGATTGCGCGGCTACCGGACGGGCGATTCCATGCGCCGCATCGACTGGAAGTCCTCGGCGCGCGAGCAGGGACTCTACACCAAGGAGTTCCAGGGCCAGGGCCGGCATCTGCTGTGGCTGGACTGGGAGATGGCGGCCGGCCGCGACACGGAATCGCGCCTTGCCCTGCTGGCACGCTGGGCGCTGGATGCACACGCTGCGGGGCTGGCCTTCGGCCTGCGCCTGCCCGCCACCGAGATCCCGCCCGGGCAGGGCGAGGCCCACCTGCAGGCATGCCTGCGCGCCCTCGCCCTGTTTGGGGAAGCCCCATGAGCGAGGCACCCCGCCTGTCCCTGATCCGGTGGCTGCTGTTCGCGCTGGGGCTTGCGCTGCTGCCGCATTTCGCCCATCTGGTTTCCTGGGTGCCGCTGCTCGCCCTGGGGCTGGGCCTGTGGCGCTACCGCCTGGCGGCGACCCGCCGGCCGCTGCCCGGCACCTGGCTGCTGTTGCCGCTCACCCTGGCCGTGGCGGCAGGCATCCTGGTGAGCTACGGCGGGCTGTTCGGCCGTGACGCCGGGGTCGCCCTGCTGGTCCTGATGACCGCGCTCAAGACCCTGGAGGCGAAATCGCGCCGCGACTTCACGCTGACCGTCTATCTGGGATACTTCCTGTGCATCTGCGCCTTCCTGTTCTCCCAGTCCATCCCGCTCGCCGCCTACATGCCGCTGCCGCTGCTGGCGCTCACCGCCACCCTGGTCGGGATCAATCATACCGATGGCGCGCTGGAGGGGGTACTACGGTTCAGGCTGGCGGGCGCGATGCTGCTGCAGGCAGTGCCGGTGATGCTGGCCCTGTTCGTGCTGTTCCCGCGCGTGCCGGGGCCCTTGTGGGGCATTCCGCAGGACACGGCACGCGGCGTGACCGGGCTGTCGGACGACATGTCGCCCGGCAGCATCAGCGCGCTGTCGCGGTCCGATGCCGTCGCCTTCCGCGCCATCTTCCGGGGCGCGCCGCCCCCTTCCGCCACCCTCTACTGGCGCGGCCCAGTATTGTGGAACTTCGACGGGCGCACCTGGCGCGCCGGCGAGCGCCCCATCCCGCTTCCCGGCCCCGCCTACCAGGCGGAGGGGCCGCCGGTCGAATATACCGTCACCCTGGAGCCGCACCACAAGCCCTGGCTGTTCCTGCTGGACCTGCCCGCCAAGGTTCCGGGCATCGGCGTGCTGACCACCGATTACCAGGCGCTGGCGCGCCAGCCGGTGCGCCAGCGCCTGCGTTATGAAGCGGCGTCGCATCTGGAATACCGGGAGGCCAGCCGTCTTGACGCGCACACCCGTGCACGCGCGCTGCAACTGCCGCCCTACGGTAATCCCCGCGCGCGCCAGCTGGCGGAACGGTGGCGTGCCGAAAACGGCGACCCGCTGGCCATCATCCGGCAGGCGCTGGCGCTCTACAACGCGGAATTCACCTACACCCTGACCCCGCCACCCCTCGGCGCAAGCCCCGTGGACGGTTTCCTGTTCGACACCCGCAAAGGCTTCTGTGAACACTTTGCCGGCAGCTTCGTGTTCCTGATGCGGGCAGCCGGCATCCCGGCGCGCGTGGTCACCGGCTATCAGGGCGGACAAGCCAACCCGCTGGGCGATTACCTCATCGTGCGCCAGTCCGACGCCCATGCCTGGGCCGAGGTATGGCTGGAAGAGCGCGGCTGGATGCGCATCGACCCCACGGCCGCGGTCGCCCCGCAGCGGGTGGAGCTGGGCGTGGCGGCGGCGTTGCCGGCCGGCGAGCCGCTGCCGGCGCTGGCGCGCATGGAGATGACCTGGCTGAAGCGCCTGGAACTGGGCTGGGACGCTGTCAACAACGGCTGGAACCAGTGGGTGCTGGGCTACAACCAGCAGCGCCAGATGGAATTCCTCGCCCGCTTGTCCGGCAGCCGGCCGGAATGGGGCGACATGGCACTGTGGCTGACGGGCCTGCTGACCCTGGTGGTGGGCGCCAGCGCCGCCCTCCTGCTGCGTCCGGGATGGCCGGCGCAGGACCCGGCTCAGCGTGCCTGGCGGCGCTTCCAGAACAGGCTGGCGCGGGCCGGCATGCCTCCCCGCCCCGCCGAGGGGCCGCGCGACTTCACCGAGCGCGCGGCCCGTCAACTGCCGCGGAGCCAGCAGCAGATCCGCCAGATCGGCACCCTCTATCTGCAGCTGCGCTACGGCGGACTGCCGGATCATGACGGCATCGCCCGGCTGCAGCGCCTCGTGCGACAATTCCATCCGCGATGAATGACGAAGACTACATGCGGCTGGCCCTGGAACTGGCCCGGCAGGCCGCCATTGCGGGCGAGGTGCCGGTGGGCGCGGTGGTGGTGAAGGACGGCGCCATCGTCGGGCGCGGCACCAACGCGCCGATCGCACGGCACGACCCCACCGCCCATGCCGAAATCCAGGCGATGCGCGATGCCGGGCAACGGCTGGGCAACTACCGCCTGGTGGGCTGCACGCTCTACGTCACGCTGGAGCCCTGCGCCATGTGCTGCGGCGCCATCCAGCATGCACGCATCGCACGACTGGTGTATGGTGCGGCCGACCCCAAGACCGGCTGCTGCGGCAGCGTGCTCGACCTGATGGCCGAGGCGCGCCTCAACCATCACTGCGACGTGCAGGGCGGCATCCTGGCTGCGGAATGTGGCCGGCTGCTGTCCGGTTTCTTTGCCGCGCGGCGCGGCAAGCAAAAATGCTAGACGCGTACCCAGAATTTCAGCAACAGGACGGCACAAAACGCACAACCTGCTGAAAAGCCAAACGCAGCGAGTGGTGCCACTGCCTGCCACAGCCAGCCGAACAGCCAGGAGGCCGGCAGCAGCATGAGGCCGGCCGTCAAATTGAACCAGCCGTAGGCGGTGCCCCACTGGGCGCGTGGCGCGAGATCCGCCACCAGCGCTTTTTCCGCCCCCTCGGTGGCCGCCAGAAACAGACCGTAACAGGCGAACAGCGGCCACAGCAGCCAGCGCTGACCGCCATTCAGCCCCAGCAGCAGATAACAGATCCCATAGATGCCCCAGCCTGCGACGATCAGGCGGCCGCGCCCCACCCGGTCGGACCAGGCGGACAGCGGAGCGGAGCACAGCATGGCCACGCCCGAGGCCAGCGCCCACAGCAGTGGCACCAGCGATTCCGTAAGCCCCACCTCGCGCGCCCGCAACAGCAGGAACATATTGGACGAATTGCCCAAGGTGAACAGGGCCAGCGTGAGCAGGTAACGCTTGAACCGGGGCGGCAGGCCGCGCAGCGTCCAGTCGAAGGGAAGCGGTGCCGGCTGCACGGGATGCGGCGGCGCCTTCACCAGCAACACACAGACCACGGCACACAGCCCCGGCACCAGCGTCCACAGGAAGATGCTCTGCAGTGGCACCTGTGCGGCCAGCAGCCAGGCCGCCGCCAGCGGGCCGATCAGCGCGCCTGCATTGTCCATGGCGCGATGCAAGCCAAAAGCCAGGCCACGCAATTCAGCCGGCGCCGAAAACGCCAGCAGGGCGTCGCGTGGCGCGGTGCGCAGCCCCTTGCCGACGCGGTCCGCAAAGCGCAACACCAGCACCCCGGGCCAGCTGTGCGCCAGCGCCAGCAAAGGGCGGGAGATCGCCGCCAGCGCATAGCCCCCCACCACCCAGGGCTTGGCAGAGCGCGTACGGTCCACCTGCACGCCGGAAAACAGCTTGAGCAGACTGCCCGCCGCCTCCGCCACGCCCTCGATCAGCCCCAGCGCACGCGGCCCGGCCATCAATACCGAAGCCAGATAGAGCGGCACCAAGGGGTACACCAGCTCGCTCGCCGCGTCATTGAGCAGACTGACCAGGCCGAGCAGCCAGACCGCGGGGGGAAGCCGATGCAGGGCATGCCGCATAAAAGCCGGTCAGCGCGCCAGGGTGTAGACGCGCAGCTCGTCGCCCTGCCGGAAGCCGAAAATCTGGTTGCCGCCGGCAGCGACCGCGACATACTGCACACCGTCGATTTCGTAAGTGATGGGCGGTGCGTTGACGCCGGCTTCGAATTCCGACTGCCACAGCACATCGCCGGTGGCGGCATCCAGCGCAACCAGCCGGCCACCGCCTTCGCCGGTGAACACCAGCCCCCCCGCAGTGGCCAGCACGCCACCGACCAGCGGCTCGGGGGTGCGGTGCTGCCAGCGTATGCGGCCGGTCGCAAGGTCGATGGCCGAAAGCAGGCCCCAGCGCGCTTCGTCGATCGGCTCCATAACCATGTAGCGAAGCGCCGGCTTGTCGCCTTCGGCCGGTGTCTGATGCAGGGTATAGCGCACCGGCCAATGCAGGGCGGCGACGTAGGCCGTCTGTGTTTTTTCATCCACCGCCGCAGGTGACCAGTTCACCCCGCCCAGCACGCCGGGAAAGATGCGCACGCCGTCTTCCGTCGCACGCGCGAACAGGTTTTCCTGCGGCACGAAGGCTTCGGATTTCAGCAATAGCGCGCCGGTCATGCGGTCGTGCACGTAGAACCAGCCCAGCTTGCTGGCCTGCCCCACGGCGGGGATCTTCCTGCCATCGCGTTCCAGCTCGAACAGCACCGGCGGGCTGGCCACGTCATAGCCCCACACGTCGTGCGGCACCTGCTGGTAAAACCAGCGCAGTTTGCCGGTATTGGCGTCGAGCGCCACCAGCGACACCGTATACAGGTTGTCGCCGGGGCGAGAAATGTCATCCATCTGCGGCGACGGGTTGCCGGTGCCGAAAAACAGCAAGCCGGATTTCGGATCGATGGCGGGGGTGCTCCAGGCCGAGCCACCGCCATAGCGCCAGGCGTCGGGATACGCAGGCGCCGTGGCGCGCTCCCTTTCGATGTCGCGGTTGAGCGGGATGCCGTCCGGCGTGGTCGGCCTGAACCGGCCCTCCCACCCTTGCGCGGGGATGGTGTCGAACTGCCAGACGCGCCGGCCCGTCTCGACATCGAACGCCGCCAGAAAACCGGGGCGACCATAACGTCCGGCCACGCCGACCACGGCCCCCAGGGGCGCGTTTTCGCGCGGCGCATCGAGGTGCAGGCCGTAACCGACACCAGTGATGCCGACGATCACCTTGCCCTGGTAGACCACCGGCGCCATGGCGATGCCGACACCGGTGGCGCCGGAAACATTGGCCTTTTTCAACGGGTCGGCGTCGTGCAGTGATTCCACCCCTTCTGCATCGGTGACGTCAGCGGCCACGTCGACGTCCCACACCACCTGGCCGGTTTTCGCGTCCAGCGCCACCAGACGGGCATCCACCGTGCCGATGAACACCTTGCCGCCACTCACCGCCACACCGCGGTTGGCCGGTCCGCAACACATCTTGGCGCCCGGATGCCGCGAATGCTCGTATTTCCACAGCACCCGGCCGTCCCGCGCGTCCAGTGCCACCACGTGATTGAATGGCAGCGACACATACATCACCCGGTCCACCACGATGGGGGTGGCCTGGAAGGTGGCATGGATGCCGCTGTGGTAGCTCCAGCGCGGTACCAGCTGCGCCACGTTGCCACGGTGGATCTGCTTTAGCGGCGAATAACGCTGATTGGAGAGGTCACGGCCGTAGCTGGGCCATTCGCCGGCGCGCACCGTCGCGGGATGGTGGGCGCAGGCGGCCAGCATGATGGCGACCAGCGCGAAACACAAAGTCTTCATGACGATTCCTTCGCATCCTAACCCTAGGGACCTGGACCCTGCTTTTCGACAGTCCCTGCTCCAAGCACGCCTCGACGCGCACCGCTTCAATGCAGCGTGATCACATGCAAAAACGCTTAGGCGCGATCAAGTACGGCGCGTCACGCCACGTATCTGCATGATCTTGGCAGCAATCTCTTCGACCGACTTGCTGGTGGAGTCCAGCCACGGGATGCCTTCGCGGTGCATCAGCGTTTCTGCGTGCAATACTTCCGAGCGGCAGTTTTCCAGTGAGGCATAACGGCTGTTGGGGCGCCGCTCGGAGCGAATGGCATGCAGACGCTCGGGTCGGATGGTGAGTCCCACCAGTTTGTCACGATATTGTTCCAGTACTCCAGGCAAGCGGCCGCGCTCGAAATCTTCGGGAATCAGTGGATAATTGGCCGCCTTGATGCCGAATTGCATGGCCAGATAAAGCGTGGTCGGGGTCTTGCCACAGCGCGATACGCCGATCAGGATGACATCGGCTTCCTCCAGATGACGGTCACTCGCCCCATCATCATGTTCCAGGGCGTAATTGACCGCAGCCATGCGTTGGCGATACAAGGCATTCTCTTCCACGCGGCGGGCCTGTCCGACCTCACGCGTCGGTGGCACACCAAGTTCCTGGCTGAGTGGCACGATGAAAGTCTTGAACAAATCCAGCTCTATGCATGGAAACCCATCGAATATGGCACGCACCTCGTCATTTACCAGGGTCGTCAGTAAAATAGGGCGTGCCCCGTCCTCGCGCGCTGCTTGCTCGATGACGGGCAAACAGGCGCGCGCTTTTTCGACATTGTCGATGAACGGCATGCGTGTCTGGCGAAAAGTCATACCCGGAAAATGCGCGAGCAGACTCATGCCCAGCGTTTCGGCGGTAATGCCAGTGCCATCGGAAACAAAAAACACGCTACGACGGTTTTCAGGCATAAATGTCAGGTTTATGGCAAGATATTCCCTATTCTATCCACGTTATTAAAAAAGGTAAGCCATGTCATCACACGTCATTTCCTTCGAACACCTCCGTATGAGCGACGTGCCTTCGGTCGGAGGCAAAAACGCTTCACTGGGCGAGATGATCAGCCAATTGAGCGCCAAGGGTGTGCGCGTGCCGGGCGGCTTCGCGACGACGGCGGCTGCCTACCGGGAGTTTCTCGCTCAGGATGGGCTGGATGCCCGTATCAATGCGGCACTCGACAAGCTGGACATCGAAGATGTGACGGCTTTGGCCGAGACCGGCCGACAAATCCGTCAATGGATACTGGAGACTCCCTTCCCGTCTGCGCTAGAGCAGGCCATCGCCGAGCATTATCATCGCCTGGTGGGTGATTCGGAAGAGGACGTGACGTTCGCCGTACGATCTTCGGCTACAGCCGAAGATCTGCCAGATGCTTCTTTTGCGGGCCAACAGGAAACCTTTCTCAACATCCATGGCCTGGACAACGTGCTGCACGCCGTCAAGGAAGTGTTCGCTTCGCTCTACAACGACCGTGCGATTTCCTACCGTGTCCACAAGGGGTTCGTGCACGCCGAGGTGGCTTTGTCCGCTGGCGTACAGCGCATGGTCCGCAGCGATATCGGCGCCTCCGGCGTGATGTTCACCATGGACACCGAGTCTGGTTTCCAAGACGTGGTATTCATCACCGCCGCCTATGGGCTGGGGGAAACCGTGGTACAAGGCGCCGTCACCCCGGACGAGTTTTACGTGCACAAGCCGCTGCTGGCCCAAGGGTACCCCGCATTGGTCCGACGGAGCCTGGGTTCCAAGCTGATCAAAATGGTATTTGCCGAATCGCGTACCGCCGGCAATTCTACCCGCACGGTGCAGACCAGTGAACAAGAGCGGCACCAGTTTGCCCTCACCGACGCCGAGGTTCTGGAACTGGCGCACTATGCCGTCATCATCGAGCAACACTATGGTCGCCCCATGGACATCGAATGGGGGCGTGATGGCGTGGACGGCAAACTCTACATCCTGCAGGCGCGACCGGAAACGGTGAAATCCCAGGCCAAGCCCGGCATCTCCGAGAGCTACACCCTCAAGCAACATGGCAAAGTGCTGGCCAGCGGTCGTGCCATCGGTCAGAAAATCGGTGTTGGCCCGGTACGCATCATCGAAAGTGCCAAGGAAATGCACCTGGTACAGCCGGGCGACATTCTGGTGACCGATATGACCGACCCAGACTGGGAACCGGTGATGAAAAAAGCCGCCGCCATCGTCACCAACCGTGGAGGGCGCACCTGCCATGCCGCCATCATCGCGCGGGAGCTAGGTATACCGGCGGTGGTCGGCTGCGGCAGTGCCACCGAGACGTTGACCGAAAACGAAGTGGTGACCGTATCCTGTGCCGAAGGGGACACGGGTTATGTCTACAAGGGACAGTTGGATTTCGAAGTGACCACCTCCAACCTGGCCCAGATGCCCAAGCTGCCCACCAAAATCATGCTGAACGTGGGCAACCCTGATCTTGCCTTTTCCTTCGCCCAGCTGCCCAATGATGGCGTCGGTCTGGCACGCCTGGAATTCGTCATCAACAACATGATCGGGGTGCACCCCCGCGCCGTCTTGGAGCCAGAAAAAGTCCGCGACAGCGTGCGCGAGGAAATCGAACGCCGGGCGCGCGGTTATGCCAGCCCGCGTGATTTCTACATCGAAAAACTGGCGGAGGGGATCGCCACCATCGGCGCCGCATTCTGGCCCAAGCCGGTAATCGTACGCATGTCGGATTTCAAGTCCAACGAATACAAGAAGCTGATTGGCGGCGATATCTACGAACCGGATGAAGAAAACCCCATGCTCGGTTTTCGCGGCGCATCACGCTACGCTGCGCCGGAATTCAAGGACTGCTTCGAACTGGAGTGTCTTGCCATGCGCAAGGCGCGTGAGGAAATCGGCCTCACCAACGTGGAGGTGATGATTCCATTCGTGCGCACCCTGGAAGAAGCCCGTGCCGTGGTAGAAGTCCTGGCGCGGTATGGTCTCAAGCGCGGCGAAAAAGGGCTACGACTGATCATGATGTGTGAAATTCCCTCCAATGCCCTGTTGGCCGAGCAGTTTCTGGAGCTGTTCGATGGCTTCTCCATCGGCTCCAACGACCTCACCCAGCTCACCCTCGGATTGGATCGAGACTCCGCGCTGGTAGCACAGGCTTTCGATGAGCGCAATCCTGCCGTGAAGGTATTGTTGTCGATGGCCATCTCCGCTTGCAACCGCGCGGGCAAATATGTCGGCATCTGTGGGCAGGGTCCCTCGGATCATCCCGATCTTGCTGAGTGGCTACTACAACAGGGCATTTCGAGTATCTCGCTCAATCCCGATACGGTAGTGGGGACATGGGAGCGACTGGGGAAGATGGTCTGATCTTCCGAATACGACGATGACACAAGCGCTGGGCTGGGTTTTTGTCGCTGCTTATGCAGCGATCGCCTGCGAGCAGACGATCCGCATCAACAAATCGGCCATGGCGCTGCTGGGTGCCGGGCTTTTGTGGACGATCTATGCCACGGTCACCAGCAACCATGCCCTGGTAGAGCACCAGCTTGGCGAATCACTGGCGACCACGGCCCAAGTGGTGTTCTTCCTGATGGGGGCGATGACCATTGTGGAAGTAATCGACGCTCACAATGGCTTCGATGTGATCACGGGGCGGATCAAGGCGGCCAGGCTCGTTTCCCTGCTATGGCTGACGGGAGGGGTCACCTTTTTTCTGAGCGCGGTCCTGGACAATCTGACCACGACCATCGTCATGATCTCGCTCATCAAAAAGCTCTTGAGCAGACACGAAGACCGCCTGTCTTTTGCCGCCGCCATCGTGATCGCCGCCAATGCCGGCGGCGCATGGTCCCCCATCGGCGATGTCACGACCACGATGTTGTGGATCGGCGGACAGGTCACCAGCCTGTCCATCATCCAGGGACTATTCTTGCCCTCGCTGGTCAACCTCCTCGTCCCGCTCGCCCTCATGAGTGTGCCGTTGCGAGGCCGCACCGTCCTGCCACCCGCCCGCGCGCCAGGCGGGCCCGTGAGTCCCGCGGATCTGGAGCGCAATGTGATGTTTTTCCTGGGGCTGGGGGTCTTGATCATGGTGCCCGTATTCAAAGCGGTGACCCACCTTCCCCCGTTCATGGGGGTCATGTTCGGGCTGGGCATCCTGTGGCTGGTGGGTGACGTTCTGCATCGCGACAAGGAGGAAGAAAAAAAACGACACCTGACCCTGGCACACGCCCTGATGCGCATCGACATGAGTTCCGTCGTGTTCTTCATCGGCATCCTGCTGTCGGTCGCGACACTGGAACATGCCGGCCTGCTCAAGACATTGGCCGAGTGGCTCGATCAGCACATTGGCCGTCTGGATCTGATCGTCCTCGTCATGGGATTGGGAAGTGCCATCGTGGACAACGTGCCACTGGTCGCCGCTGCCATGGGAATGTATGATTTGGCGACGCATCCGACCGATAGCTTCCTGTGGAAATTCATCGCTTACTGCGCCGGCACGGGAGGATCCATCCTCATCATCGGTTCCGCGGCGGGTGTGGCCGCCATGGGATTGGAACGCATTCGCTTCTTCTGGTATGTCAGACACGTCAGCGTACTGGCCTTGCTGGGCTATTTCGCAGGGGCGGGGGTCTATATTCTCCAGTACGCGATGCTGCATTGACGGATCTTGGCCGTGTCTGCAGGACATGATACTGCACCGCTCGACGACGCCCAGCGTCATGCGCTGACCAATCGCTCCACCTGGGTCAGCGTGATCGTCAACCTGTTGCTGACCGCCGCACAGGTCGTCGCAGGTCTGCTGGCGCATTCGCAGAGCCTGATTGCCGACGGCCTGCATTCACTCTCCGACCTGGTATGCGATTTCCTGGTGCTGATCGCCAACAAGCTCAGCAAAAATCCGGCGGACGAGGGTCATCCCTACGGCCACGGCCGGGTGGAAACAGCCGCCTCGTTCGCACTGGGGGCCATCCTCGCCACGACCGGCGGCGGCATCATGGTAGTGGCCGCCATCAAACTGCAGAACGTCGAAACGCTCCCTCCCGTCGCCCCGCTCGCGTTATGGGTCGCCCTGATCGCACTGGTCACCAAGGAAGGCCTGTTCCGCTACATGCTGCACGTAGGCGAGCGGCTACGCTCCCCCATGCTGATCGCCAATGCCTGGCATGCCCGCTCCGATGCCGCTTCTTCGCTGGTGGTGGCGGTCGGCATCACGGGCAACCTGATGGGCTATCTGTTCGCCGATGCGGTGGCAGCCATCGTAGTGGGGTTCATGATCGTGCGCATGGGCGTGGTGTTCGCCTGGGATGCCCTGCAGGAGCTGATCGACGCCGGCCTGTCGGTGGAAGAAGTGGACAGCATCCGCCAGACGCTGATCGACACCCCTGGCGTGGAAAATCTACACGAACTGCGCACCCGGCGCATGGCGCACCGTGCCCTGGTCGATGCCCACATCCTGGTCGATCCCAGGATTTCGGTATCGGAAGGGCACAGTATCGCGGAGCGCGCACGCAACCGGGTGCTGAAAAGCCACCCCATGGTGATGGACGTTCTGGTGCACGTGGATCCAGAAGACGATACCCAACGTGATGAGAATACTCCGCCCCTGCCGGGACGGGAAGTCCTGCTCAAACATCTCGCTCCGTTGATCGACGGGCTGCCCGAGCCCACCCGCGTGGTACTGCACTACATCGGCGGCAAGGTGGAGGCCGAGGTGTTTCTGCCGCACACTTTTTTCACCAACGGCCAAGCTTTGGCAGATGCCGAAAAAATGGTGGCTCACCGCCTCATCGACAACCCATTTTTCAAGACGATCACATTGCACTGTCAGGTCAAGACGGACTAGTCACGGCCATGCGCAGCATGGTGACATGGGGAATGCCGTCTTCCAGGTAACTGCCGGAAACCGTCTCGAACCCAAACTTACGGTAAAAGTCCTGCAGGTGGCTTTGCGCGCTGATACGTATGGCCCGTCCGGGATAAAAAACCGAAGCACGTGTCAACGCGCGCTCCAGCAACTGGCGCCCAAGGCCTCGACCACGGTAGGGCTTGGCCGTCATGATACGCCCCAACACAAGCTCAGGAAATTTTACTCCTGGCTTCAGCAAACGCAGGTAAGCCGCCACCTCTTTTTGCGACCACGCGACCAGATGCTCCGCCTCCTCATCCAGCCCATCCAACTCCTGGTAGGCGCACCCTTGCTCTACGACGAACACGGCCTCGCGTGCAGCACAGATGGCATAAAGCTGAGTTACGTGAAGCTCATCCAGCCTGTACCATTGCCACTCGATCATGCTTGATGACGCTCCGTGCGCACACACGACGACATGCTCGATGCTTGCTCGGGAAACGAAGTGACTCAAGCAATGGTATCGATCAGCCGGCCCGTCATCTGCCCGGACAAGGTGACGACGGAGAAGGATACGGAAGAGCGCAGCCCCTGTTCCAGAGTTACTCCCAGCTGGGCATCGAGCTTTCTTGCCTCGGCTCGTTGTCTGGCATTGCTGGCGTTGACCCCCGCCTGATTGGACTGCGCCTCCAACGCGCGCGCTTCCTGTTGGGCACGGGATGCTTCGCTTCTGGCACTTTGCGCCTGCAGCTGCAACACCCTCGCCTGTTGCTCGGCAAGCTGGGCAGCCCGCTCAGCCTGCTGTACCTTGAGCTGCATGAGGGCGGACTGTGATGCGGATATGGAAGCGGTTGTCGCCATCTTGGACATCCCTGCCCACTACGGGTGAAGAATAACCTTTTTGCAGGGCGAGTTCAAGCAATACCCCACCCCAAGGCTGTGCAGATGAAGAAAAATGGTCGGGATGGCGGGATTCGAACTCGCGACCCCTTGCACCCCATGCAAGTGCGCTACCAGGCTGCGCTACATCCCGACCGAGCCAAGAAAAACCGCAACGTTTCCTCGGTAGAGGGTGGATTATACCGAAAAAACCATGGCCTCGCCAGTTTCAAGCGAAAATCAGGAACGCAAAGGCTCACGTAGCAAATCCAGGATATCCTGCAATTCCTGGCGCACGGCCACCCAATCGATAGCAGAAGCCCCTGTACTCGATGCCGACGCGTGGGCCGTCGTGCTGGCTGGCTTGGCAGCATCGCTGACTGCCGTTTCGCCCTGCAGTTCGAGTTCCGCCAACCGGTTACGTGCACCATTGATGGTAAATCCTTGCTGATACAGTAACTCTCGGATGCGGCGGATCAGCAATACTTCATGATGCTGGTAATAACGCCGATTGCCACGACGCTTGACTGGTTTGAGCTGAGTGAACTCTTGCTCCCAATAGCGCAACACATGCGGTTTGACCCCGCATAATTCGCTTACCTCGCCAATCGTGAAATAACGTTTGGCTGGAATGGGAGGCAATGAAGCCGCGTCAACGGGTTCTTGCATAGGCTTGCTCGACTTGTGCCTTCAACTTCTGGCTGGCATGGAAAGTCACGACCCGACGCGCAGTGATCGGGATTTCTTCACCGGTTTTGGGGTTGCGCCCTGGTCGTTCCGACTTTTGGCGCAACTCGAAGTTGCCGAAACCGGACAATTTCACGCTGTCACCTTCCTCCAGTGCAGCACGGATTTCCTCGAAAAAGGCTTCCACCATGTCCTTGGCTTCACGTTTGTTGAGGCCCACTTGTTCAAACAGCACATCTGCCAGATCAGCTTTGGTCAATGTCATGGGATTTCTTTCAACTACGCAGGACAGCACCGAACTCTCGATGAAGGACGGCGATCATTTTTTGCATGACCGAATCGGCTTCCCGATCCGTCAAAGTCTTTTCAGTATCTTGCATAAGCACGCGAAATGCAAGACTTTTTTTGTCTTTGCCGATCCCCTCCCCACGATAGACGTCGAACAACGCCACTTCGCTGACGATGGGATCGGCTACCGCGCGCATGGCATCGAGCATGGCTTGTACGGACACTACTTCATCCACCACGACCGCGAGATCGCGACGAATGGGTGGGTATTTCGGAATGGCCTGGAACACGGGCACCGCAGTCGCCCGTAACGCCTCGAGGTCCAGTTCGAACAAGATCACGCCATGCGGCAAATCGAATCGTTGTTGCCAGCGTGGATGCAACGCCCCCAGGATCCCGACCGCACGGCCGTCCAACAATATACGCGCACACTGACCTGGATGCAGCGCAGAGTGCTGTGCCGCCTCGAAGCGGGCGGGCCTGCCCAGCAGTACCTCAAGGTCGGCTTTGACGTCGAAAAAGTCCACGCTGCGCGCAGATTCTCCCCACTGCTCGTCCAGGGCGTTACCATAGCATACCCCACCTACCTTGACCTGTTGCACATAGCTTTCGCCGCCAACGCCAAAACAGGCCCCGATTTCGAATAACCGGACGCGCATCTGCTTGCGGTTGAGGTTGTAGATCAGTGCCTCGACCAGACCGCCGAACAGACTGGACCGCATGACGCTCCTATCGCTGGCGATGGGATTGCGCAGACGCACTGGATCGGCGTTTCCGACCAAGTCGTGCTCCCATGTCTGTGCGACGAAACTGTAAGTCACCACTTCCTGGTAATCCCGTGCCACCAGCAGGCGCCGCACCTCCCATTCGCTGCGACGTGACTCGGGAACTGGTAACATCCGTATCGGAGCCCGTGGCGATAGGGGTGGGATGCGCTCATAGCCATACAAACGCGCGACCTCCTCGATCAAATCCTCCTCGATCTCCATATCGAAGCGCCAAGAGGGCGGGGTCACGGAAAACACCCCGTCCTGCTGCGTGAATGGCATATCGAGGCGCCGCAACAGCGCACTGACATCCATCGCCCCCAATGGGACCCCCAACACCCTTTGCAGACGTTCCAGCCGCAGAGGAATGGGGGGGCGTGCTGGCAGCGTACCGCAGACTTCGGTCACTGGGCCGGGACTCCCGCCACAGATTTCCAGTATCAGTTGGCTTGCGCGCTCCAGCGCTCGTCGGGTGGCCGCAAAATCCACTCCCCGCTCGAAACGGTAGGAAGAATCGGTAACGAACCCCAGACGACGTGATTTGCCTGCAATGGCAGCAGGGCTGAAAAATGCGCTTTCCAGGAAAATGTCGCTAGTCGCGCCATCCACTGCGCTGCCGGCTCCGCCCATGATGCCAGCCAAGGCCACGGCACCTGCCTCGTCGGCGATGACCAGATCATCGGACCGCAATTCCACGGTCTGCTGGTTGAGCAGTTCCAGCGTTTCCCCATCATGCGCCATCCGCACCACCAGGCCGCCACGCAGCTTGTTCAGGTCGAAGGCATGCAAAGGCTGCCCCAGTTCCAGCAACACATAGTTGGTCACGTCCACAATGGCCGAAATGCTGCGCAAGCCACTACGTTCCAGCCTTCGTTTCATCCAGGTGGGAGTCGGGGCCATGGCATTCACTCCCCGCACCACCCGACCACAGTAGCGCGGACAGGCCTGGGATGCCGCCACGACCACCGGCAATCGCTCGTCGGTTGTCGGTGGCACCGGGGCGGTGGTCGGCAATGTCGCCGGGCTGCCAGTCAGCGCGGCAATCTCGCGCGCGATGCCGGCCACACTCAGGCAGTCACTGCGGTTGGGAGTGAGTTTGAGCGTCCACAACATATCGTCGAGGTCGAGATAAGCGCGGATATCCTGCCCCACTGGGGCATCGAACGGCAGTTCCATCAACCCGCTGCTATCCTCGGTAAGCCCGAGCTCTTTTTCCGAGCACATCATGCCAGACGAGACAACGCCCCGAACTTTGGCGGGCTCGATGACCAGCCCCGGCAATCTGGCTCCCACTAGCGCACAAGGCGCCTTGAGCCCCGCCCTGGCATTGGTCGCCCCACATACGATCTGCAAGGGTTCTGATTCGCCGACGTCCACCCGGCAGACTTTCAGGCGGTCTGCATCCGGATGCTTGTCAGCGGATAGAATCTGCGCCACCACCACGCCCGAGAATGGCGGAGCGACTGGTTCCAGCGCTTCGACCTCCAGCCCGGCCATGGTCAGGGTATGCGACAGCGCCTCGCGCGTGAGTGCGGGATTCACTAAAGTACGCAACCAGTGTTCGGAAAATTTCATGGGAATGCGTCAGTTGAACTGCTTGAGAAACCTCAGGTCGTTCTCGAAGAACAGCCGCAGATCGTTCACCCCATAGCGCAGCATGGTCAGGCGCTCCACCCCGAAACCGAAAGCGAAGCCGAGATACCGCTCGCTGTCGATGCCGACATGCCTCAATACGTTGGGGTGCACCATGCCACAGCCGGCCACTTCCAGCCACTTACCCTGGCATGGACCGCTGGTGAAGGCGAGATCGATTTCCGCCGACGGTTCGGTGAATGGGAAAAACGAAGGGCGGAAGCGCACTTGCAAATCGTCCGTCTCGAAAAAGTGACGCAGAAAGTCGGCGACTACACCTTTCAAATCGGCAAAACTCACGGCGCTACCGACCCACAATCCTTCAACCTGATGGAACATGGGCGAATGGGTCGCATCGGAATCCACACGATAGACCCGTCCCGGCGCAATGATGCGAATGTCCGGCATCGGCTCCAGATGGCCGAATCTCGCCATGTGGGACTGCATGAAACGCACCTGGATGGGGGAGGTATGGGTACGCAGTACGTGCTGGTCATCCACGTAAAAAGTGTCGTGCATGGCACGTGCGGGGTGATTCTGGGGAATGTTGAGGGCAGTGAAATTGTAGAAATCGGTTTCGATTTCCGGGCCTTCGGCGACTTCGAAACCAATCGAACGGAACAGCTGCTCGATGCGTTCCAGCGTACGCGACACCGGATGCATCCCCCCCATACCGCGACCACGTCCGGGCAACGTCACATCGCGTGCCTCGCTGGCCAGTTTTTTGGCCTGCGCCGCAGCCAGCAGTGCTTCACGTCGCGCATTGACCAGCGTCTCGATGGTCTGCTTGGCCTGGTTGATCATGGCCCCAGCCGCCGGGCGCGCCTCGGCAGGGAGCTGGCCGAGCTGCTTGAGCCGTTCGGTGAGCATCCCCCCTTTACCCAGATAACGGGCTTTGACCTGCTCCAGCGTGGGCAGATCATCGACCGCGTCCAGGTCGGACCGTGCCTGTAGAACGATGGAATCAAGCTCGTTCATCTTGCTGCCACACTACAAAAAAAGGAGGCATGCAAGCCTCCTTGTTTTGCGGCTACGGATGTTACGCCGCGTCCAGGCTTGCCTTCGCCATCTCGGCGAATTTGGCGAAGGCCGGCTTGTCGAACACCGCCAGATCCGCCAGCACTTTGCGATCCACCTCGACGGCGGCCTTCTTCAGGCCATTCATGAAACGGCTGTAGGTCAGTCCGCATTCACGGGCACCCGCATTAATGCGGGCGATCCATAAGGCGCGGAATTGGCGTTTGCGTTGGCGACGGTCACGGTAGGCGTACTGCCCCGCTTTCATCACCGCCTCTTTGGCAACACGGTAAACGTTCTTGCGGCGACCGCGATAGCCTTTGGCAGCATCCAAAACTTTTTTGTGGCGCGCGCGCGCGGTGACACCTCGTTTGACTCTAGGCATGGCTTCCTCCTTTACGCGAACGGCATCATGGCGCGGATGGACTTCACATCACTTGCCACGACGTTGGTCATACCGCGCAGTTGACGCTTTTTCTTGCTCGTCTTCTTGGTAAGAATGTGGCGCTTGAACGCCTGAGCGCGCTTGATGCTTCCACTGGCGCGAACACGGAACCGCTTGGCGGCTCCACTCTTGGTTTTCATTTTAGGCATTTCGATCTCCTGACTGGATGACTCTAACACAGCCGATCGGGCATGCCATGGGGAACCCCGGCCACGTCGGCTGCCTGAATGACCCGCTCAACGCTGGCGGGATTTCTTTTGGGGGGCCAGCACCATCACCATCTGCCGGCCTTCCATCTTGGGAAACTGCTCTACGACGGCATACGGTGCCAAATCGGCCTCGACCCGTTTCAAAAGAGCCATCCCCAATTCCTGGTGGGTGATTTCCCGGCCGCGGAAACGCAATGTGACCTTGGCCTTGTCTCCTCCACCCAAAAACCGAATCAGGTTACGCAGTTTGACCTGATAATCTCCTTCATCCGTCCCGGGACGGAACTTGACTTCCTTGACCTGGATCTGCTTTTGCTTGAGCCGCGCTTCGTGCTGTCTCTTGCTCTCGCGGTACTTGAACTTGCCATAATCCATCATCCGGCATACCGGTGGATTCGCCATCGGCGCAATTTCCACCAGGTCGAGCTCCGCCTCCTCGGCACGCGCCAGTGCTTCCTCCAAGTTTACGATACCAAGTGGCTCGCCTTCTGGGCCCAAAAGGCGAACCTGGGGCGCGGTGATTTCGCGGTTGATGCGCGTTTCTTTTTCCTGAGCGATAGCAATGACTCCAAGTCAATAAACGACAAGCCGCGCTAACCCTTGGTGGCGACCTCGGCCTTCAGCCTTTCGACCAAGGCCTGAAGCGGCATGGAACCGAGGTCTTCGCCCTTGCGGGTACGCACGGCCACTTGCCCACTGTGCATTTCACGGTCTCCCACCACCAGTTGGTAAGGGACGCGCTGTAGGCTATGTTCACGGATTTTATAGGTAATTTTCTCGTTTCTCAAGTCCGGTTGCACCCGGAAGCCGTTTTGGCGTAATTCGGCCGTGACCTTTTCGACATAGCCGGCCTGTGCATCGGTGATATTCATCACCACCGCCTGTACCGGCGACAACCACAATGGCAGTGCGCCGGCATAGTGTTCGATGAGGATGCCGATGAAACGCTCCATGGAACCCACGATCGCGCGATGCAACATCACCGGCGGACGGCGCGAGTTGTCTTCGGCCACATATTCGGCACCCAGGCGTACTGGCAGGTTGAAGTCGAGCTGGATGGTGCCGCACTGCCATAGGCGCCCCAGCGAATCCTTCAGCGTGAATTCGATCTTGGGGCCATAGAATGCCCCCTCCCCCGGTTGCAGCTCATAAGCCAGCCCATTCTGCTCCAGGGCGCAGATCAGTGCGGCTTCGGCCTTGTCCCAGCTTTCGTCCGAGCCCACGCGCTTGTCAGGGCGGGTAGAGAGCTTGACCAGCACGTCGGTAAAGCCGAAATCGGCGTACACCTGCTGCAGCATGACGATGAAGTTGGATACCTCGGACTGGACTTGTGCTTCGGTACAGAAAATATGCGCATCATCCTGGGTGAAGCCGCGCACGCGCATCAGGCCGTGCAATGCACCGGATGGTTCGTTGCGGTGGCAGGAGCCGAACTCGGCCAGCCGCAGCGGCAGTTCACGGTAGCTGTGCAGGCCGTGATTGAAAATCTGCACATGGCCGGGACAGTTCATTGGCTTTACTGCATAATCGCGGTTTTCCGACGCCGTGGTGAACATGTGATCGCGGTAGTTCTCCCAGTGGCCGGATTTCTCCCACAGCGAGCGATCCATCACCAGCGGCGTGCGCACCTCCTGGTAGCCGTATTCCACGAACTTGGCGCGCATGTACTGCTCGATCTGCTGCCATAGGGTCCAGCCCTTGGGGTGCCAGAACACCATGCCAGGCGCATCGTCTTGCAGATGGAACAGTTCCAGATGGCGGCCCAGCTTGCGGTGATCGCGCTTTTCGGCCTCTTCCAGCGCGTGCAGATAGGCTTCCTGGTCCTCTTTCCTGGCCCAGGCCGTGCCGTAGATGCGTTGCAGCATCTCGTTCCTGGAGTCGCCGCGCCAATAGGCCCCGGCCACCTTCATCAGCTTGAACACCTTGAGCTTGCCGGTAGAAGGCACGTGCGGCCCACGGCACAGATCCGTAAAATCACCTTCGGTGTAGAGTGAAACTACCTCCCCCGGTGGGATGCCATCGATGATTTCGGCCTTGTAGTGTTCGCCGATGGACTTGAAATAAGCAATGGCCTCCTCGCGCGGAACCTCCTTGCGCACCACGGGAATGTCCTTTTTCGCCAGCTCCACCATGCGCTTTTCGATCGCAGCGAGGTCCTCCGGCGTGAATGGGCGCTTGTAGGCAAAATCGTAATAGAAGCCGTTTTCGATCACCGGACCGATCGTCACCTGGGCTTCCGGGAACAGTTCCTTTACGGCATAGGCCAGCAGATGCGCGGTGGAATGACGCAGGATGTCCAGCCCTTCTGGATCACGGTCCGTGACAATGGCGACTTCGGCATCCTGATCGACGACATGGGAAGTGTCCACCAGTTTGCCGTTGACCTTGCCAGCCAGCGCCGCGCGCGCCAGCCCGGCGCCAATACTGGCGGCGATTTCGGCGACGGTGACAGGAGCGTCGAACGTGCGCTCCGAACCATCGGGCAAACGGATGACGGGCATGGTTTCCTATCGTCAAAAATGACAAAAGCCGCAAGCGGCTTTTGTCCGGATGTTTGGTAGGCGCGATTGGACTCGAACCAACGACCCCCAACATGTCAAGGTGATGATCTAACCAGCTGAGCTACGCGGCTCAAAAGAGCTGTGCATTCTACAGAAAAGGCGACACGAGCGCAACGCGCTATAATTCTGCCACTCATGTCCAATCCTACCCCATCCTTTTGCGACGGCGCCATCAACCGCATCCTGGACGACCTCGCCCGACAAGGCTGGTCGGTGGACAGTAACTTCCTGCCACGGGAGCCTGTGATGCAACTCGCTACGGAAGCACGGCAGTTCAAACGGCAAGGAAGACTACGGCCTGCCGCTGTAGGCAAGGGGGCGGAACGCAGCGTCCATGCCGAGATTCGCGGCGACTGGATCCTGTGGCTGGAAGAGCCCTCCCTGACAACCGCACAGCGTGCCTATCTGGAAAGGCTGGAGGCGCTCCGTCTCGCCGCCAACCGCACCCTGCAGCTCGGCCTGTTCGACTTCGAGGGGCATCTGGCGATCTATCCGCCCGGCAGCTTTTACCGCAGGCATCTGGATCGCTTCCGGAGAGACGATCGCCGCACCCTGACCGCCATCCTTTACCTCAACCAAAACTGGCAGCCAGCCGATGGCGGCCTGCTGCGCCTCTATCTGGACGAGGCCCGGCATGTCGACGTCGCGCCACGCGGTGGCACGCTGGTCGTCTTCCTCTCCGGCCGTTTCTGGCACGAGGTGCTGCCGGCGCAGCGCGAGCGCATCAGCGTGACCGGATGGTTCAGGACCAGGGGCGACCTTCCGGCGTGAGCACGATCGCCGGCATGTTCGACCCTCGGCAATTCCGCAGCAGCGGACACACGCTGGTCGACCTCCTGGCCGACTATCTGGAGCAATCGCTGCAAGGTAGCGGCCCGGTGCTGGACTGGTGCCCGCCCGCCGACGCCATGCGCCACTGGCAGCAGCCCCTGCCGCGGCACCCCGTGCTTGCGGTACAGGCGCTTGCGGATCGGCTGCGCGACGCGGTGCTGGCCCACAGCCTGCACATCCATCATCCGCGCAATCTCGGCCATCAGGTCGCCACGCCCTTGCCGGTGGCGGCGCTGTGCGACCTGGCGGCCGCCCTCACCAACCAGGCCATGGCCGTATACGAGACCGGCCCCGCCGCCACCCTGATCGAACGCCAGGTCATCCGCTGGCTGGGCCAGCTGGTGGGCTGGCAGGAGACGGAAGGCGTGCTTACCTCGGGCGGGGCGCAGGCCAACCTCACTGCGCTGTTGGCCGCACGCCAGCGGACGGCGGGCTGGGACGTCTGGCAACGAGGCATGGCCGCAGGCCCGCCGCTCAGAATCCTCGCCAGCGAACACGCCCATTACTCGGTAGCGCGGGCCGCCGGCATCATGGGGCTGGGGGCCGATGCGGTAGTCAAGGTCCCAGCGGATGATCGGGGACGTATGGCGATGCGTGCCCTGACCGAGGCACAGCGTGCCGTCGCGGCCACCGGCGCCCGGATCATGGCAGTGGTGGCCACCGCCGGCTGCACCCCCACCGGCAGCATCGACCCGTTGCAGGACATCGCCGCCTTTTGCCGGGAACACCAGCTTTGGCTGCACGTGGATGGCGCGCACGGCGCCTCCGCCCTGCTTTCCGAACGCCACCGGGATGCGCTGCGCGGTATCGCGCTGGCCGATTCCGTGGTGTGGGACGGCCACAAGCTGCTCTACATGCCAGCACCGGTATCGGCCGTGCTTTACCGCGACCCGGCGGCGAGCTACGCGGCCTTCGCGCAGGAAGCCTCCTATCTGTTCCAGGGCCACAGCAGCCAGGAGGAAGCCTACAACACCAGTTATCGCACGCTGGAATGCACCAAGCGCATGATGGGGCTCAAGCTGTGGGTGGCATTCTCGCTGTATGGCACGGCGGGATTGGGTATGCTGGTGGACACCGTTTTCGCCACCGCCCGCCGGCTGGCCGCGAAGCTGGCGGCTGCGCCCGATTTCGAACTGCTGATGGAACCGCAGACCAACATCGTCTGCTTCCGCCACCGCAACGGCGATCAGGCCGTCATCCGGAAAACGCTGGTGGAGAGTGGCGCCTTCCATCTGACCCAGGTCAGGCTACATGATCGCATTTGGCTCCGTGCCACGGTGATGAACCCCTTTACCACGGATGGCGACTTGGAGGCGCTGCTGGCCACCATCCGCCACTATGCCAGTCACTAGCGTAAAATGCCCCCCATGCAGCCCCATGTTGCCATGGCCAAGGATCTGACCCACTACCACAGCGAAGTGGTCCGGCAGCTGTATGCCAACACCACTCCATCACTGGTCGTGGGCTCCCTGCTCGCCGGTCTGATGGCATTCGCACTCTGGCACACCAGTCCAATCCCGTTGCTGTTGGGCTGGTTCGCTGCCGTCGAGTTGGCCTACCTGGTGCGCCTGCTCATGGTACGCGCCTACCACCGGGCCAGCACACCGGATCCCACTCGCTGGCTGGTTCGTCTGCGACTCTGGATATTGGTGCAAGGGACACTATGGGGACTTGCCGCCCCGATGTTTTTTCCTTCCCATGATCCTTTGGCGCAATCCGTGCTGCTGCTGGCTTTTGCCGGGCTATCCGCAGCCGGGGTGATGGTTTATGCCATCGATGGCATCAGCTTGATGACGCTGCAGTTGACGCTTTTGTTGCCATTGATACTGCGCCTGTTCATCGAGCACACCCCACAGTCCACGCTGATGGCGTTGATGGTAGGACTGTACCTTGGTTTCGTTTGGTTCATATTTCGGCGCGGGTTGGGCGTCATGCAAGACAATATCTTGCTGCGCATTCAGGCCGACCAGCGAGAACGACTGATTCGTGAACAAAAAGAATTCCTGGATACGGTGTTCCAGAACGAACCCGAATGCGTCAAGCTAGTCGCCCCCGACGGTGCGCTGCTACAGATGAATCGCGCCGGACTCAACATGCTCGAAGTGGACAGCGTAGAGGAAGCGCGCGCAATGGGGTTGCAGAAGTTCATCCTGCCCGAATTCTATGAAGGCTTCATCGCGCTGCATCGCAAGGTGTGTGCCGGGGGATCCGGCCAGCTGCAATTCCAGATCAAAGGTAGGCGGGGCACCGTGCGCTGGATGGAAACCCACGCCGCCCCATTGCGGGACCTGAAAGGAGAAGTGATCGCACAGCTGGCAGTGACCCGCGACATCACCGAACGCAAAACGATCGAAAACGCGCTGCACGTCCAGCAGGAGCAACTGCAGCTCATGCTGGAAACCAGTCCGATCGCGGTCCGCGTCGTCGCCGCCGAGCACGGCAAGGTGCTGTTCGCCAACCGCAGCTATGCCCGGCTGCTCAACTGTGACCCACAGGAGGTCATGCGGGTTGACCCCAAAGCCTATTACGCCCACCCAGAGCAGTACGAGGAAATCTTGCAGCAACTCAAGGAAGGACGATCGGTCACGGATCAGATGGTCGAACTCGACGTTCCAGGCAGGGGCACCGTATGGGCACTGGCTTCTTACCTGTCCATCGAATATGAAGGGGTGCGAGCAGTGCTGGGCTGGTTCCATGATGTGACGGAACTGCAAAACGCCAGGGCACTCGCCGAAGAAACTGCGCGACTGAAATCCGAGTTTCTGGCCAACATGTCGCACGAGATCCGGACACCGATGAACGGCATCATCGGCCTCACCCAGCTGGCACTCGATCAGGAGGCCAACCCTCAGCTGCGCGACTATCTGGAGAAAATCGCCGCCGCCTCGCATAGCCTGCTCGACATCCTCAATGGCATTCTGGATTACTCCAAGCTGGAAGCCGGCCGTATGAGCCTTGAGCGGGTACCGTTCGAGCTGGACACCGTGCTGGACAACCTGCGTAATCTGTTCCAGGCTCATGCACGCGAAAAGCTAATCGACTTCAGGATCGAGGTAGCGCAGGGCACGCCGCGTCACCTGATCGGCGATCCCCTCCGGCTGCAACAGATATTGTTCAATCTGCTGGGCAACGCCGTCAAATTCACCGAGCAGGGACATGTGGCGCTCAAGATCGTGCCCCAACGGCGTGAAGACGCGTCCGTCCTGCTGACGTTCACGGTAGAAGACACCGGTATCGGCATGTCAGAGGGCGAAATGCGCAAATTGTTCCAGCCATTCGTCCAGGGTGATGGCTCGATTTCCAGACGGTTCGGCGGCACCGGCCTGGGGCTGGCCATCAGCCAGGGACTGCTGCATTTGATGGGCGGGGAATTCCGCGTCACCAGCCAACCCGGGCAGGGCGCCACTTTCAGCTTCGATCTCACGTTCGGCATCGCAAACGAGAAGGAAATGGGCATACGGCACCGCCGTGCTCCGACGCGAGCCGGAGTGCTTGCACGAAACCTCCGGCAGTTGGGTGGAGCCCTGGCAGGGTCCCATGTGCTGGTGGCGGAGGACAACACCATCAACCAGAGGGTGGTGAGCGAATTCCTCAGGCTGTGCGGCATCCATGTCACCATCGCCAACGACGGCGAGGAGGTGCTTTATCTGCTCCAGCACGCGCAGTTCGACGCGATCCTGATGGACGTCCACATGCCGAGGGCGGACGGGATCGAAACCACCCGGCAGATCCGCGCCCACCCCGAATACGC
>JANZZG010000046.1 GCA_026419515.1 Methylophilaceae bacterium | reverse complement strand
CCCTGCACGTCGGCCTCGATCGCCAGCAGCGTGGCGTCGTCCTCCTCCTCGCGCGCCATGTCGAACAATGCCTGCGCATCGCGCAGGCCGTTGGCAATGTTTTCCAATGCCAACACCACGGCTTCCAGCGATTTCTTTTCTTTGCCTAGCGCTTGGGCTTTTTCGGTGTCGTTCCAGATGGCGGGGTCTTCCGCCAGTTGATTGACTTCGGTTAAGCGCTTTTTCTTGCCGTCGAAGTCAAAGATACCTCCGTAACTCAATGCTACGGGCTTCCAGATCCTGCAGCTGGTTGGCGATGGCGTTGAGACGTTCGGCTTCCATGTCAAATTCGCTTGACTGTCAAAATCACAATTATAGCAGTGGGGTGGAATCTACGTCAGAACAACAGCAGGCCAGCAATCATGCCGACCGCCACGGCGCCGATGCCAGGGGCAGTGCGTCGCGCCAGATCCCGTCCACCGATGGCGGCCAGCATGCCGAACTTGAATGCCAGGTTGGACATATAAGCCAGCGCGATGGCACGCACGGTCGGCTCGGCCGCCAGCTTGCCCTGTTCGTACAACCGCAGACTGGACAGCGAAATGGCATCCACGTCGGTCAGGCCCGATGCGAGTGCCAAGAGATAGAGCCCTTGACTGCCGGCGATATCCGACAGCCAGGCGGCTGCCAGCAACACCACCGCATAAAGCAGGCCGAAGCTTACCGCAGCTTTGATTTCGGTCGGGTTTTTGATCTCGGGCATGGGTAACTCCCCTGCACTCCGGTTCATGCGTCGCCACCAGTAGAACGCGACGGTCGTCCCCAGCAAGAACCCTCCCACCAGCACTGGCAGGATATGGGGCAGCAGGCGTGGGGATACCACGCTGCTAACCACGCCTAGCCTGACCAGAACCACCAAATTGGCGATGGTGATGACCACCACCGCCAGATTGATCATGGCTCTCTCCTTTGCATGCCGGGCATAGACCATGGTGGTGGCGGTGCTCGACACCAGCCCACCGAGGAATCCCAGCAGCGGCGCCCCGTAGCGTTCGCCGACCAGGCGGAGTGCCACATAGCCGGTGAGGCTGACCCCGGAAATCAGCACCACCATCCACCAGGTCTGGTAAGGATTGAGGGTGTCATAAGGCCCGAATTCCCGGTCGGGCAGAATGGGCAGGATGATGAAGGACAACACGGCAAACTGTAGCATGGATTGCAGGTCGGCACGCGTCAGGTTGCGCGTCATGGTTTGCAGCTCTGGTTTGTAATGCAGCAGAATGGTCATGGTGATGGCCAGCATGATGGCCAGCGTGCTGTAGCCATACCAGATGATGGCGCCCAGCCCCAGACATAGGATCAGGGCGGCTTGCGTCGTGGTGCCGGGATCCTCGTCCTGCTCATCGCCCATATAGGCACCGATGATCATGGCACCTACGGCGACGATCCCAGCCACCAGCGGCCAGGGAGAATCGGTTTTTTCGGAAAGCATGGCAAGCAGCGTCCCCAGCACGGAAACCAGTGCGAAAGTCCGCAAGCCGGCCTTGGCCGCCGGGCTGCGCTCACGTTCTACGCCCACCAGTAGGCCGACAGCCAGGCTGGTCGCGAATGCCGATACGTACCCGAGGCCATTCTCCTGCAAAAAGATTTCATACATTGCCACGCCTTCCTTAACCAAAGCCACTATGGTACCGCGTTCGTGAACGTGGGCAACGGGACACCGTTCCGGTTTCCGGAAATTTCACAAAATTGTAATAATCGCTCTCTAGAATACGCCGCACCCACAACCCATTGATGGAGAAATCGATGAAACGTTATACCCGACTCTTTTCTGGTGCAATCATGGCGGCCAGCCTCATGGTCGCTCCGTTGGCACAGGCCGTCAACATCACCGGGGCAGGTGCGACTTTCCCTTACCCGATCTATGCCAAATGGGCAGAAGCCTATAACGCCAAGACGGGCGTCAGGCTCAACTATCAGTCCATCGGCTCAGGTGGTGGCATCAAGCAAATCCAGAACAAGACCGTGAACTTCGGCGCTTCCGACAAGCCGTTGACACCGGCCGAGCTGGACAAGGACGGTTTGATGCAGTTTCCCACCGTGATCGGGGGTGTGGTCCCGGTGGTCAACATCGACGGTATCACCTCTGGCAAACTCAAGCTGAATGGGGAAGTGCTCGCCAATATCTTTCTCAAGAAGATCACTAAGTGGAATGACCCTGCCATTGCCAAACTCAATCCTGGGGTGTCTTTGCCGGACGCCAACATCACCGTGGTACATCGCTCTGATGGCTCTGGAACCACTTTCGTGTTTGCCAACTATCTCTCCAAGGTGAGCGAAGAATGGAAAAACAAAGTGGGGGCGGACACTTCCATTTCCTGGCCGACGGGTGTCGGTGGCAAGGGCAATGAAGGCGTGGCTTCCTATGTACAGCGTATCAAGAATTCGATTGGCTACGTCGAGTATGCCTATGCCAAACAGAATGGCCTCACTTATGTCTTGATGCAGAACCGGGAAGGCGAATTCGTCAAACCCGGCCTGGCCAGCTTCCAGGCAGCTGCCAAGTATGCGGAATGGGACAAGGCGCCTGGCTTTTATGAAATCATTACCAACGAGCCCGGTAAGGAATCCTGGCCGATCGCCAGCGCCACCTTCATCCTGATGCACAAGGTACAGGACAATCCCGCTGTCGCCAAGGAAGTCTTGAAATTCTTCAAGTTTGCCTACGCCGAGGGCGACAAGATGGCGGAATCACTGGATTACGTGCCTTTGCCGGACAACGTGGTCAGTCTGATTGAAGCGCACTGGAAAGCCAACATGAAGGGCAAGGACGGCTCTCCCATCGTCGAATAACCAGATCGAGCGCTACGTTATAATTTGAAGGAAGCGGCGGGGGTTAAAAGGACTCCCTTCCCCGCCGCGTTTCGTATCAGAAACTATTGTTCATGAGGTCGAGATTGCGGCGTTCCATTAGTCAAGGCGCGATATTGGACATCTTGTTCCTTAACACGACGCGCGTGTTCGCATTTCTGGTTTTCATCTCGCTGTTCGGCGTCATGATTACCCTGTTGATGGCCAGCATGCCTACGCTGGAGAAATTCGGTTTGTCGTTTCTCACCAGCGACGCCTGGAATCCAGTCACCCAGGAGTTTGGCGGTCTGGTTCCGATTTATGGCACGTTGGTCACCTCCGCCATCGCCATGCTGATCGCAGTGCCGGTGAGCTTTGGCATCGCACTGTTCATCACCGAGTTGTGTCCTACCCTACTCAAGCGTCCTCTGGGGATTGCAGTGGAGTTGCTGGCAGGCATTCCGAGCATCATTTATGGCATGTGGGGATTATTCGTTTTCGCGCCATTCTTCGCAGATCATGCCCAGCCCTGGATCAACGACCACCTGGGCAGTCTGCCAGTAGTGGGGCCGCTGTTTCAGGGTCCACCCATGGGCATCGGCATGCTGACCGCAGGGTTGATCCTGGCCATCATGGTGATCCCCTTTATTGCCTCCGTCATGCGGGATGTGTTCGAGATAGTCCCACCGCTGCTCAAGGAATCGGCTTACGGCTTGGGAGCGACGACGTGGGAAGTGGTCTGGCATGTGGTGTTGCCATATACCAAGGTCGGTGTCATCGGCGGCATCATGCTCGGGCTGGGTCGCGCTTTGGGCGAGACGATGGCAGTGACTTTCGTGATCGGGAATGCACATGAGCTTTCGACTTCGCTCCTGATGCCGGGGAATACCATTTCGTCCGCACTGGCCAATGAATTCACCGAAGCCGTGGGTGAGCTCTATACGTCCTCCCTGATCACGCTGGGCATGCTGCTGTTCGTCATCACTTTCATCGTTCTGGCATTGGCCAAGATACTCTTGATCCGACTCACTGCACGTGAAGGCAAGACGACATGAACCGGAAGAATACGCTGTATCTGCGTCGCCGTTTCGTCAACGGCTTCAACCTCACCTTGTCCATGGTGACCGTGGCGTTTGCATTGTTTTTTCTTGGCTGGATTCTGTTGACTCTGATCGAGCACGGGTTTGGGGACATCAGTCTGGCGACTTTTACCCAAATGACTCCTCCACCTGGCAGCGAAGGAGGGCTGCTCAATGCCATCGTGGGGAGTCTGTTGATGGTGGCGGTCGCCACGTTGATCGGTACTCCAGTGGGCATACTGGCCGGCACCTATCTGGCGGAGTTCGGCAAGACCGGCTGGCTGGCGCCCGGAACCCGCTTCATCAATGACATCCTGCTGTCGGGTCCGTCCATCGTCATCGGCCTGTTCGTCTATGAACTGGTGGTCCACCGTGTCGGCCACTTCTCGGGATGGGCAGGCGCCATCGCGTTATCCCTCATCGTCATTCCGGTGGTGGTGCGTACCAGTGAGAACATGCTGTTGCTGGTACCCAACAGCCTGCGCGAAGCGGCGGCTGCGCTGGGCGCGCCCCAGTGGAAGGTGGTCATGTTCGTATCATACCGGGCCGCCAAGGCCGGCATCATCACCGGCATATTGCTGGCGGTGGCGCGTATTTTCGGCGAAACTGCGCCGCTATTGTTCACGGCTTTGAACAACCAGTTCTGGAACACCGACATGAATGCCCCCATGGCCAGTCTGGCCGTGATCATTTTCCAGTTTGCCATGAGTCCTTATGAAGATTGGCACCATTTGGCTTGGGCAGGCGCTTTGTTGATCACCTTACTTGTACTGGGACTCAACATCCTGGCGCGTGCATTGTTCCGCAGGGATGTCACGCATGGTTGAACTGCATTTGGCCAAACCCCATGACATTCACCCCGAAGATTTCCAAGGAACCCAAATGAATACACCGAACAAACTTTTGGTCCGCGAACTGAACTTCTATTACGGCAAGTTTCATGCGCTCAAAAACATCAACCTCGGTATTCCCAGCAAGAAGGTCACGGCTTTCATCGGTCCTTCGGGCTGCGGCAAATCCACTCTGCTACGTACCTTCAACCGCATGTATCAGCTCTACCCGGGGCAGCGTGCGGAAGGTGAGATTCTGCTAGACGGTCGTAACATCTTGGACAAGAAAGAAGACCTCAACTTGCTGCGCGCCAAGGTCGGCATGGTGTTTCAGAAGCCTACCCCGTTCCCGATGTCGATTTACGATAACATCGCTTTTGGTGTGAAGTTGTACGAGCGTTTGTCCAAGTCCGAAATGGACGACCGTGTGGAGTGGGCGCTGAAAAAGGCGGCTTTATGGAACGAGGTGAAAGACAAGCTTGACCAGAATGGCACCAGCCTTTCGGGTGGTCAACAGCAACGGCTGTGTATTGCCCGCGGCATTGCGGTGAAGCCGGAGGTGTTGCTGCTCGACGAGCCCTGCTCGGCACTGGATCCGATCTCCACCGCGCGCATCGAGGAACTGGTGCACGAGCTCAAACATGACTACACCATCGTCATCGTCACCCACAACATGCAACAGGCAGCGCGCGTCTCTGACTATACCGCCTACATGTACCTCGGCGAGCTGATCGAGATGGGCGATACTGACACCATGTTCACCAAGCCCACGCGCAAGGAAACCGAAGACTACATTACCGGTAAGTTTGGTTGATCGGCCGTCCACTTGGCCGTTGGCCCAAACAGGCGCTGGGCCAGCGGCGTCGACGCATCTGCAGGCGATCCTTGGCGGGGGCGTAGAGGATGGGGGTCGCGGGTTGTCCTTTCTCGGCGCTACGCCTTCCGCATACATTTTCGATCGATCCCGCTGCTGCTTTTTGCCAGGCCGGGTGCGATACTGATCGGCTGCCGCGCTGTGCTAATATGCAGCTACTTTTCAAAATCTGGATTCGATCGATCTGATGCGTTATACCACTCTTCTATTGGCCCTGTTTTGTGTCGCGTGCGGTTCGTACTCTGCGAACGTCCCTTCCATCAAGCCATACAAGATGGACATCCAGCAGGGGAATGTCGTCACTCCCAAGATGATGATGCAGCTGCGGCCTGGTATGACCAAGTCACAGGTACGTTTCATCATGGGGTCGCCTTTGCTGGTGGACAGCTTCCATGCCGACCGCTGGGATTACTTTTACCAAATGCGCAAAGATGGCAAGATCATCGAGCAGCGCCGGGTGGTTCTGGAATTCGAGGGGGATTCCCTGGCGCGCGTGCGTGGCGACGTCATTCCGGCGGGAAGCGAGGGCTCGACGCCGCCGGTGACGTCGGCTGGAAAAATCGAGCCTAAGTCGGTTGCCAAGCCGGCAAAAGAGAAAGAAAAAGGCTTGTTTGACAAACTGAAGTTCTGGGAGCGCGATGAGCCTGCCGCGGCAAAGGCGCAACCTCCGTCCGCTCAACCCATGTCTGGGACAGCCCAGCCTTCCCAGCCCGCGCCGCTGTCAGAACCCCAGCCCCAGGCTGCCCCTGCGCCTGAAAAGCCAGGCACCCCAGCGCCTGTACCGGCCGAGCAACCGCCGTCATCGATCGGTGAGGCAGCGCCGAAGCCAGAGGCCCGCTCTCAAGCGGCCGTGCCCGCAACAGACGAGTCGGCGTCAAAGCCGCGAGAAGAAAAAAAGCGCTGGTTGGATAGGCTGAAGTTCTGGAGGGATGATGACAAGCCCAATCCACCAGAACACAAGCCGGCCGAAGCGCCCAAGCCCGACCCGATCAAGGCGGAGCCGTCCAAGCCGCTGGAAAGTAAGTCAGCCCAACCTACCAGTCCGGTCCCGGCCAAGGCTGAACCACCCCGGCCCTCGGCCGAAAAATCGGTGCCCGTGCAGTCGAAGGGCGAAGCAAGACCCAAGACGCCGCCGCAGCCGATGGAGCTTCCCCCTGAAGATGCGCCGGACTTTTTCGAAAAAATGTTGGAAAAGATAGGGTTCTGAAATGCAAAACGTCGTCATCGCCGGCAGTTCGGGCCGTATGGGGCGTGCCCTGCTGGAGGCAATATTCGCCGATGCCGATTTGAAACTACATGCTGCGCTGGATCATGCCGCCAGTCCCGTCATCGGACGCGATGCGGGGGAGCTGGTGGGGACGTCTTGTGGCGTCAAAGTAGTGGCTGATGTACAACAGGCATTGCATGGCGCCGATGTGCTCATCGATTTCACCCGACCCGAGGCAACGCTGGCGTATCTTGCGTCCTGTCGCACAACGGGCACCAACATGGTGATCGGCACCACCGGCTTCACCACCGAACAGAAACTGGCTATCCAGGATGCCGCGCGTGACATCGCCATCGTGTTCGCGCCCAATATGAGCGTGGGAGTCAACCTGCTCATCAACCTGGTACAAGCGGCTGCCAAGGTGCTGTCTGAAGGGTACGATGTCGAAATCATCGAGGCACATCACCGCCACAAGGTGGATGCCCCTTCGGGTACGGCATTACGTCTGGGGGAGGCTGTGGCTGCAGCGCTGGGCCGCGATCTTGCCAAATGCGCCGTTTACGGGCGACAGGGGGTTACCGGTGAGCGCGACCCTGTCACCATTGGCTTTGCCACCGTGCGTGGAGGCGATGTGGTGGGGGATCATACCGTGCTGTTCGCGGGTGTCGGCGAGCGTGTGGAACTGACCCACAAAGCCAGCAGTCGGGCGACCTTTGCCCACGGCGCAGTGCGCGCCGCCAAGTTTCTCGCGGATAGGCGTACAGGCCTTTATGACATGCAGGACGTGCTTGGCCTGCGCTGAAGGCGTCAACTCTTTTTTCCGGATTTTGGAAAAGAAATTGTAATAAAACGAATCAATAATCAAGGAATTCCGATTGAGTAACTGCGACGTGGATACTTGTTCGAGCGATCTTTGTCGGCTGTTTTTAATGACAAGTACCGACTCGACGAGGTCACACGCAGGCTATCCCTACTGCCATCTCGCCTAGCCGAGCACGAAGGATGGCAGGTCCCATTGCAGGGTTCGCAGCAAGCAATCCCTGACAATTGAATCCCTGTCTTTTTGTGCTGGATGCGAACGATGTGTCCGTAATCGGCCAGCGGATCGGTCACGGGCATCGATGAGAATGCCACGGGATGGCGTGTTCGTGCGATGAGACGGCACGTTTTTAATTTCGAACAGGGGAAATGCCATGCACATGGTGTATATTTCAGACCGCTGGTGCTCGGCGCATTCGGCGCACCGGACCGTCTTTTTTTGTGTGACCTTACTCCTCACCCATACAGTTTATGCCGCACGGCCCATGATCACCGACGATGCCCGTATCGTCGATGCCAAGGCCTGTCAGCTCGAAAGTTGGGTCAAGAAAAACC
>JANZZG010000063.1 GCA_026419515.1 Methylophilaceae bacterium | reverse complement strand
CGACAGCCTCGATGCGCCGCCGGGAAGCACGCTCACCCTGGGCGGCGATGGCCGTTACTACAACCGCGAGGCGATCCAGACCATACTCAAGATGGCGGCTGCCAACGGCTTCGGCCGGGTGCTGGTGGGGCAGGGCGGCATTCTGTCGACCCCGGCGGCTTCCCACGTGATCCGCAAATACCGGACATTCGGCGGCATCGTGCTGTCGGCCAGCCATAATCCGGGCGGGCCGGAGGGCGACTTCGGCCTCAAGTACAACATCGGCAACGGCGGCCCGGCCCCCGAGAAGGTCACCGAAGCCATTTTTGC
The DNA here is from genome assembly GCA_026419515.1 of Methylophilaceae bacterium. Classification (GTDB taxonomy): domain Bacteria; phylum Pseudomonadota; class Gammaproteobacteria; order Burkholderiales; family Methylophilaceae; genus JANZZG01. The sequence continues at coordinate 22,094 of JANZZG010000063.1, read as the reverse complement.
ACGCAGCCGGACCATCACCCAGTATCGCCTCCTGGAGGCGCCGGACGTGCGTCTGGATGTGTTGGGTGAAACCCGCTTGGGCGACATGACGGTGCAGGTGATCGATCCCGTCGCCGACTACGCCGACCTGATGGAATCCCTGTTCGATTTCGAGGCGATTCGCGCGCTGCTGGCCGGCGGTTTCCGCCTCAAATTCGATGCCATGCACGCGGTGACCGGCCCCTATGCCAGGGAAATCTTCGAGCGGCGCCTCGGCGCGGCCCCGGGCAGTGTGATGAACGCGGTGCCACTGGAAGATTTCGGCCATGGCCACCCTGACCCCAACCTGACTTATGCCCATGATCTGGTGGAGATTCTGTATGGCCAGGAGGCGCCGGATTTCGGCGCGGCGTCCGATGGCGACGGTGACCGCAACATGATCCTCGGCCGGGGTTTTTTCGTGACACCTTCCGACAGCCTGGCGGTGCTGGCGGCGAACGCGACGCTGGTTCCCGGTTACCAAAACGGCCTGGCGGGCATCGCGCGCTCCATGCCGACCAGCGCGGCGGCCGACCGGGTGGCGCAGGCGCTGGGCATCCCCTGCTATGAGACCCCCACCGGCTGGAAGTTCTTCGGCAACCTGATGGATGCCGGCAAGGTGACACTGTGCGGGGAAGAGAGCTTCGGCACCGGCTCCAGCCACGTGCGCGAAAAGGACGGCTTGTGGGCCGTGCTGTTCTGGCTCAATATCCTCGCGGTGCGCCGGCAGCCGGTGGAAACCATCGTGCGCGAACACTGGGCGAAATTCGGTCGTAATTTTTATTCGCGCCATGACTACGAAGGCATTCCGACAGAGGCGGCAAACGGGGTGATGCAGCATCTGCATGACCGCTTCGCCGATCTCGTCGGGGCCCATCTTGGCCGTTACAAGGTGCTTTTTTGCGACGACTTCAGCTATACCGACCCCATCGACGGCAGCGTCAGCACCGGGCAGGGCGTGCGCATCGGCTTCACCGACGGCTCGCGCATCGTGTTCCGGCTGTCCGGCACCGGCACCGAGGGCGCAACCCTGCGCCTCTATCTCGAAGCCTATGAGCCGGACGCTTCCAGGCACCACCTGGACGCGCAGCAAGCCCTGTCCGAATTGATCGACATTGCCTTGCAGGTCTCCGGACTGCGCGAACGCACCGGGCGCGAGCGGCCCACCGTCATCACCTGAAGGGCGGCAGGGCAAGGGGGTGGTATAATTCCTTGCATGAATTTCTCTTCCGAGCTGCTGCACAAATACTGCAAAGCAGGCCCACGCTATACTTCCTACCCCACGGCGCCTCATTTCCACGGAAGGTTTGGCCCCGCGCAGTGGGAAGACGCGCTGCGCGCCAGCCAGGATAGCGGGCGTGACCTCTCGCTTTACGTGCATATCCCGTTTTGCGATACCCTGTGCTACTACTGCGGCTGCAACATGATCGCCACCCAGGACTACGCCAAGGCGCAGTCTTATCTGGACGTTCTGTGCAAGGAAATCGACCGTGTCGCCGCCTTGATTCGCCCTGGCCGCAAGGTGCGCCAGCTGCACTGGGGGGGCGGTACGCCGACCTATTTGCACCCTGACGACTTGCGCCGCTTGTATGCCTATCTTGCCGGCAAGTTCGACATTGCCCCGGATGCAGAAACCGGATGCGAGATGGATCCGCGCGAATTGAGCCGCGCGCACGTGCTTGCCTTGCGCGAATCCGGTTTCAACCGGGTCAGTCTGGGGGTGCAGGATCTCGACGACCAGGTGCAGCACGCCGTCAACCGGGTGCAGCCGGAAACTCTGATTCGTGAGGTATATGGCTGGCTGCGGGAAGCAGGTTTCGACAGCGTCAACTTCGACCTCATGATCGGCCTGCCGCATCAGACGCCGGCCAGTTTCGAGCGCACCCTGGACAAGGTCATCGACATGGCGCCCGACCGCTTCGCCGTGTTCAACTATGCCCATGTGCCCTGGATGAAGAAGCACCAGAAGCTGATCGCGGAGGAAACGCTGCCGCAACTGGAAACGCGCCTGGCGCTGCAGAAGCTCACCCTGGAAAAGCTGACCGCCGCCGGCTATGTCTACATCGGCATGGACCATTTCGCCCGCCCCGACGACGAACTGGTCAGGGCGCAGCAAAACAAGACACTGTACCGTAACTTCCAGGGCTATACTACGCACAAGGACTGCGATATCCTGGCCTTCGGGGTGTCGGCGATCAGCCAGACGGAAGATGTCTATGCCCAGAACGTCAAGGTGCTGTCCCAGTACCGCACCCTGCTCGGCTCCGGCAAGCTGCCGATCGAGCGTGGGTTGAGGGTCACCCATGAGGATAAATTACGGCGTGATGCGATTGCTCGCATCATGTGTGATCTGGAATTGAACAAAACCGACTTTGGTCGGCAGTGGGGCATCGATTTCGATAGCCATTTTTCCGATGCGCTTGGGGATCTGGCCGAGATGGCAGCGGATGGCTTGGTCACGCTCGAGGCCGAGTGGATTCGTGTCACGGCGGCCGGCCGGGTGTTCCTGCGCAACATCGCCATGGCATTCGACGCTTATCTGCGTCAGCAAGCCCCTGGCGGCCCGCGTTACTCAAAAACGGTATAATCCATGCTTCCGGGGTGCATCTATGCCCCGTTTTGGGGTACGATAGACTCAATGTTACGATAAACCAAAATGAAACTGCTCAATTCCACCGTTGCAGAAGTCACTCAGCACATCCGGGAGCGGAGCGCTGAAACACGTCTCGAATATTTGCGGCGTCTGGATGTCATGGCACAGCGCAAGCCTAGCATAGACCGCTTAGGGTGCGCGAATGTGGCCCATTCGTTCGCGGCCATGCCGGAAAACGACAAATTCAGGGTCATGTCGGAGCGCGCTCCCAATATCGGCATCATTACCGCTTACAACGACATGTTGTCGGCACATGCGCCCTATCAACATTATCCCGACATCATCAAGGACGAAGCCCGCAAACAAGGGGCGACCGCCCAAGTGGCAGGCGGCGTGCCGGCGATGTGCGATGGCATCACCCAGGGAACGCCCGGCATGGAGCTTTCCCTGTTCAGCCGCGACGTGATTGCCATGTCTGCCGCCATTGGCCTGAGCCATGACGTGTTCGACGCCGCCCTGATGCTGGGGATATGTGACAAGATCGTGCCCGGCCTGCTCATTGGCGCGCTGCATTTCGGGCATCTGCCGGTGGTGTTCGTGCCTGCCGGTCCCATGACGACCGGTTTGTCCAACAGTGAGAAATCGCACATGCGGGTACTGGCCGCGGAAGGCAAGGTGGGACGTAAGGAGCTTCTGGAAACCGAATCCAAAGCCTATCATGGCCCGGGGACTTGCACTTTCTACGGGACGGCCAACAGTAACCAGATGTTGCTCGAAGCCATGGGGCTGCATGTGCCGGGTGCGGCATTCATCAACCCAGGTACTGAGCTGCGTGAAGCGCTGACGCGTGAGGCCGTGCGCAGTGTGCTCGGGCTGGTCAAGTCGCGCAATTTTACCCCGATAGGCCAGCTGGTCGACGAGCGTTGCATCGTCAACGCCATGGTGGCACTGCTGGCCACGGGCGGCTCTACCAATCATCTCATCCATTGGGTGGCCGTGGCGCGCGCGGCGGGCATCCTCATCAACTGGGACGATTTCTGTGCACTCTCCAACGTGGTGCCCCTGATTGCCCGCGTCTATCCAAACGGGGAGGCCGATGTGAATGCCTTCCAGGCAGCTGGTGGTCCAGGCTATGTCATCCGTGAACTGCTCGACGCCGGTCTGTTGCATGAAGATGTATTGACCATTCGTGGCAAGGGATTGCGTGCTCATACCGGTATTCCGGTTCTGCGCGAAGGAACCCTGGTCTGGGAGCCGGCGGGCGCCTCCAAGGATGAGTCGGTATTGCGGCCCGTGTCCGCACCTTTCAGTTCCAATGGTGGAATCAAGGTGTTGCGTGGCAACCTGGGGCGCAGCGTGATCAAGATTTCCGCGGTGGAGCGCAGTGCCCATGTGATCGAAGCACCAGCCAGGGTGTTCGATTCGCAAGAAGATTTGCAGAAAGCTTTCGCCGCGGGCGAACTCAACCGCAATGTGGTATGCGTGGTACGCTGGCAGGGACCGCACGCCAATGGCATGCCGGAACTGCACAAGCTGACGCCGCCCCTCAAGGCGTTGCAAAGCCGTGGTTTCGAAGTCGCGTTGGTCACCGATGGACGCATGAGCGGCGCGTCCGGTAAGGTGCCTGCCGCCATCCACGTGTCGCCCGAAGCGGCGGCCGGCGGCCCACTGGCCAAAGTGCGCGATGGCGACATCATCCGCCTGGATGCCGTCAATGGCGAATTGCAAGTATTGATCGACGACGCCGAATGGGCAGCGCGTGAACCCAGTCACATGCCCCCTGCGCTGCGCGCTGCCAATGCGACCGGCTTGGGACGCGAGCTGTTCGCTGGCATGCGGCACAATGTCATTTCTGCGGAAGAAGGAGCCTGCACGTGGCTGTGAACCAACCATTGACCGCTTTGCAAGTCATGCAGGATGCGCCGGTGATTCCTGTCATCGTACTGAACGAGGTGGCGCATGCCGTGCCGATGGCGAAGGCTTTGGTGGCAGGAGGTATCCGCATGTTGGAAATCACGCTGCGCACCCCGGTGGCATTGGAGTGCATGCGTAGGATCGCGGCCGAGGTCCCCGAAGCCGTGGTGGGCGCGGGCACCATTCGTAGCGCGGCCGATGCCAAGGCGGCGCTCGCTGCTGGGGCACGTTTCGGAGTAAGTCCGGGCTATACCCATACTCTGGGTAAGACCTGTCAGGATATTGGACTACCGCTGCTGCCTGGCGTAGCGACGGGCAGTGAAATCATGCAGGCGCAGGAAGATGGTTATACCGAGCTCAAGTTCTTTCCTGCCATGCAGGCGGGCGGACCCAATATGCTCAAGGCTTGGGCTGGCCCGTTCGCGGATATCCGATTCTGTCCGACGGGCGGTGTATCACCGGAGAACGCCGGGCAGTTCCTGTCCCTGCCCAATGTGGTGGTCGTGGGAGGCTCGTGGCTGACACCGAATGATCTGATGATCAAGGGGGACTGGGCGCAGATCACCGCGCTGGCAAAGCAGGCGGCGGCCCTGCCCAGATAGGGGCCCGATCGAAACAAAAAGCGCGCTGCATTTGCGGCGCGCTTTTTGTTTGAGCCCGTACCAGGTTATTTCTTGGTATTGTCGACGATCTTGGCCTTGGCTCTCAGGTCTGCCAGCATTTTGGCGATTTGCTGCTTTTGCAGACTGTTGCGCAGTTCATCTTTCACCTTGTCGAAGGCCGGCGGTTGGGCAGGCCGGGTGTCATCCAGCTTGATGACATGCCAGCCGAACTGGGTCTGCACCGGGACGGTGGTATAAAGCCCTTTTTGGAGCTTGGATACGGCATCACCAAACGGCTTCACCATGGAATTCAGTGCAAACCAACCCAGATCACCGCCTTTGTCTTTGCTGCTGTCCAGAGATTTTTCCCGGGCGAGCTTGGCGAAATCCGCACCTTTGGCAAGCTGGGCGATGACGTCTTTGGCTTCTTGCTCAGTTTTGACCAGGATATGACTGGCTTTGTACTCTTTGTCGCCGAAGGCTGCTTTGAATTTTTCGTATTCTGCTTTGATCGCGGCTTCATCGATCGGGTTTTTCTTGAGATAGTCCTGTAAGAACATGTTGGCCAGCAATTCACGACTTCTGATTTCTTGCCGGGCCAAGAAATCGGGACTTTTGTCCAGCCCCGATTTTTGGGCTTCCTGAATCAGCAGCTCATTGTTGATCAACTGTGTGACGATGACGGCGCGCAGATTGTCGTCATCTTTGGCGCCGTTGGCAATGGCATCCTTGGTGATGACATCGACCAGTGACTGCTTGATGGGTTTGCCATTGACGGTGGCGGGATCGGCTGCCAGGGTGGACAGGGATGCCCCCATCATCAAAAAAGTGCCGACCAATCGGTAAAGGTAACGCATGAAAATTTCCTTCGGGTTCATCAAGTTAAGGGGCCTCGCCAGGAGCTAGGGCTTTTATGCTCAAGGCGTGGACGACGTCGGGGATGAGATCACCCACTGCCTGATATACCAGGCGGTGGCGCATTATCGGGGATTTACCAGAGAAAAGCGAGCTTTCGATGACGATGCTGTAGTGCCCGCCACCTTGGTTGCCGACATGGCCGGCATGCTGCGCACTGTCATTGCGGATTTCGAGACGTGTCGGCTGCAATGCCGCCAGTCGTTGTTCCAACAGGGTTTGGTTCATGGCAGTGTCTTGCGGAACGGCTTCACCGTTACGCGGCCGAAGACGCCGTGTGTCGTGTAGGGGTCGGTATCTGCCCAGCGTTGCGCTTCTTCCAGAGAAGGAAACTCGGCCACGATCAGGCTGCCGCTGTATCCCGCCGGGCCGGGGTCCGGGCTGTCGATGGCGGGAAACGGGCCGGCCAACAGTAGGCGGCCTTCGTCTTGCAACTGCTTTAGGCGCGCCAGGTGCTGCGGCCGCGCCGACAGGCGCCGCGCCAGGCTGTCCGGGACGTCTTCGCCCAGGATGGCATACCACATCACTCCGCTTCCTTTTCTTCGACGTATTTCGAGATGAAAAGGCTTTGTAGCACGACGAACACCAGCATCAGGCCGGTTGCACCAAACATCTTGAAGTCGACCCAGGTGTCGGTGGGGTAATGGAACGCCACGTACAGGTTGGCTACCCCCAGCAGGGCGAAGAAAGCCACCCAGGCATGGTTGAGAATGGGCCATACCGGCTCGGGAAGATGCACGTGCTGTTCCAGGACATTGCGGATCAAATTTTTTTTCCAGATCAATTGCGCAGTGAACAGCACCAGCGCGAACAGCCAGTACAGCACGGTCGGTTTCCATTTGATGTAGGTTTCGTCATGCAGGAACAACGTGGAGCCGCCGAACACGACGACGATCAAGCCGCTGGCCCATAGCATGCCATCGACTTTGCCGTGATGCCATTTCACCCAGCCGATCTGGATCAGTGTGGCAATAATGGCGGCGGCGGTCGCGGCGAAGATGCCGGCCAGCTTGAACGTGATGAAAAAAAGAATGACAGGGAACAGGTCGAACAGAAACTTCATTCGGGGTAAGCATCCGCGCACGTGATGCGCATTTTACTGCAAGCCGAAAGTCGGTGGGTCATCTTTCACACGGAATTGGGGGAAGACGGTTGCTTGGTGGATGATGGGGACTTGTGTTTTTTCTTGTGGCGCTTCGTATCGGGTTTGTTGGTCGCAATTTCTTTCACGGGTTCTTTCACGGGCTTGACTTCGGAGGCCATCAGCCGTTCGTGCACTTGGCGACGGATTTCTTGGGCTGCTTTGAATTCCTCCAACGTGATCTGACCGTCGTGATTCAGGTCGATTTCGTCGAAGTGTCTGGCAAGCCCAGGAAAGTTTGTCTCGGCCTCGATGCGTGATAGGCTGCTATCGGCCTGCTCCAAACGTTCTTGCATACGCTTGCGCAACGCTTGTCTGCGATGTTCGATTTGGGCATGGTCCCCATAATTGAGCTCGGCCTGCGTTTGCAGGTGCCGATAAATGCCTCGTTGCTCTTCTGGAGTCAGCCGTTGTTCCAGACTGAAAGGCGCAGGATAAGTGTGACCCGCGTCGCTTACGACCGACTTCGTTTCTCCACAAATGGCAACGGTGGGCTGCAATACCAGCCCTACCAAGACTCCAATCGCAAGCGATTTTCCAGACATGCCATTATTTTGCATCAAGTGGCGGCGTCGTGGGTGGCCGTGGTCGCTCACGGCCACCCCTCCGCCAGCTTCACCTCGGCACGTACGATTGCGCTACGTTCATGGATGGTCTGCTGCGCGCTTGTCCATCCTTGTGCACGCTTAGCAATGACTGATGGAGGTTTAGGAGATGCCTTGTTAAGGTGCGTCTAGTGTAGCTAGAAGATGTAAACGAGTTATTTCCGACGAGTCGGAAAATGTAACAATTTGTAACGCCACACGCCTTCGAAGGCGCATGCCAGCGTTTGGCGTTATCATTGTAATCATGGAAAAACACGTGTTGGTGGTGGACGACGATCGGCGGCTACGCGATTTGTTGACGCGTTACCTGGGCGCACAGGGGTTCATCGTCCAGTCTGCGGAAGATGGGGAGGCGATGGACAGGTTACTCGCACAGGCGCGCTTCGATGCCATCGTGCTCGACCTCATGTTGCCAGGCGAGGATGGGTTGGCGATTTGTCGTCGGTTACGGGCATCTGGCGGGCATGTTCCTATCCTCATGTTGACTGCGCGCGGCGACGAGGTGGATCGCATCATCGGCCTGGAAATGGGAGCCGACGACTATCTGCCCAAGCCTTTCAACCCGCGAGAGTTGCTGGCACGACTCAATGCGATCTTGCGCCGGCGTGTTCGTGACGCTACCACGTCGTCCCGTCCGGAAGAGGGGAGTATCGTGTTCGGGGAGTATTGCTTGGAACCCGGGATGCGGCGGCTGATCCGGCAGGGTGAGATCGTCCCCCTCACCAGTGGAGAATATTCTCTGCTCTATGCGCTGGCGACGCACCCGAACCAGCCGATGTCGCGTCAGGCACTGCTGGATTTGGCACGCGGGCGTGAGATGGAAGCCTACGACCGCAGCATTGACGTACAGGTTTCCCGGTTGAGAAAGATCATCGAGACGGATCCATCCAATCCCAGGTTCATCCAGACGGTCTGGGGGTATGGTTATGTCTTCGTGCCATGAGGCTGGTTCCGAAAACCCTGCAGGCACGCATCGTGTTGCTGATCCTGTTGCTGCAGGCCGTCGGGCAGGTGGCGGCGCTACGCATCTTTCACCATTTCGAGCTGGAACCACGAGCCTCGGCGTTGGCCTTGCAAGTGGTCAGCACCGTCAATCTGACGCGCCTGGCACTGCTGGCGGCGCAGGACGATCGCCGTCCCGAGCTGCTGCGGGAGCTCAACCAAAGCGAAGGGATTCGCGTCTATGCTTTCGATCCGCTGGAAGAGATCGAACCTTTGCCCGATGATCCTCTGGTACAACGCATGGCAGAAAAAGTGCGGGAAAGCCTGGGAATCAACACCATGATCGCGGTCAACCATCTGGACGTGCGTGGCCTGTGGGTCAGCTTCGGCATCGGTCTCAACGATTATTGGGTGGTCATACCCAGTGTCAACACCGAACGGCCGTTTCCGTGGGAGTGGCTGGGCTGGGGAGCGCTGGTGATGGCGTTGTCCTTGTTCGGTGCCTGGTTCATCATGGGACGCATCAACCGTCCCTTGACTGCGCTGGCACATGCCGCGGATGCCATCGGACGCGGGGAGCGCATTGGCCGGTTGCCGGAATCCGGTGCCAGCGAGTTCGCACGGGTCACGCATGCCATCAATGAAATGAACCAGGCACTGGCGCGTGCGGAAGATGACCGTAACCTGCTGTTGGGCGGCGTGTCGCACGACTTGCGTACCCCGCTTTCGAGGCTGCGACTGGCGGTGGAGATGCTGCCAGAAACCGATGATCTAAAAGCCGGGATGACGCAGGACATCGAGGACATGGATGCCATCATTGGTCAGTTTCTCGATTTCATCCGGGGGGGAGCGGGGGAGGCAGAAGTCATCGGCGACCTCAACGCATTGGTTGCGGAGGTGGCGGAACGTTATCGACGCGAAGGCAAATGGCCTATCCTCGACCTCGGGCGACTACCCGAATTCCGCTTCCGGCGTCTGGCCATCACGCGTTTGCTCGCCAATCTCATCGACAACGCTTTCCATTATGGCAAGGAGCCCGTCATCATACGGACCCGGGCGGATGACCAAAACGTGGCGTTGAGCGTCATCGATCATGGTCCGGGTTTACCCGAAGTCGATGCCGAGCGCTTGATGCGACCTTTCGAGCGCCTGGATACTGCACGCGGGCGGGAAGGGGCGGCCGGGTTGGGCTTGTCCATCGCGGCGCGTATCGCGCGACTGCATGGCGGTAACCTGGTGTTGTGCAATCTCACTCAAGGAGGATTGGAAGCGCGGACCGAGCTTCCAATCAAGCGTGCCTAGGGTTTCCGATGGCGTGGAATCCCGGTACTCGGCGCCCCCTCGCCCATCGTGCATGGGCTTCCATGGCGGCCATCAGCCGGAAGCTCGACCGCCGGAGCGCCACCGACCCAGCAAACGTAGCAGGCGAGGGGGTAGATGGGCGCCCAGCAGCAGAACTCCGGCAAGGCCTGCCAAAAAGGCATCGATGCGTAGCGGAGCCATGTCATGCCGGGCAGGGGGCAGATTGGTAATCGCCGACAGCACCCGCGCAAGGTGGTCGCCACGTACATAATCGCTACCGATCTCGGCCGTATATTTTTTCAGATAGGCCTCATCCAGCCTGGATAGCTGGCGTGAACTGTCAGATAGGGCGACTTCGTTGTCTCGCGCGCCCAAGTTCTCCTGGGAGATCTGGGCCACCCCGGGCTGCATCTGGAAACTTTCGGCGGACCAGTAGCCCAGTAGCCTGTTGTTCTCGTCGTATTTGGGGATGGGGGTTCCTTTGTCACTGCCGATGCCGACCACCAGCCAGCCTCTGCCGCCTTGGAAGCCCGTCAAGTCCAGGGTGTTGAAAGCGTGCAGGCGGGGAGCCTCTTCGCCATCCGTGAAGAACAGTACCTGCACCGGTTCGCGCAAAGTGCGCGTAAGGTGGGCGATCGCATGAGCACCTTGCCGCAGCCGGGAGTTGCCCGACCAGGCCATGCGCCATTCGATGTGGGCAATGTTGTCCTGGATGACGTCGTAGTTCCTGCATATTTCTATCGGGCTGTATTGCAACGCCACGCTGGCACCGGCAAAAAGCGCCATCCCCAGCCGCGTGCCACAGGGCATGCTGGCCACCATGTCATGCAACAGTCGGCGGGTATAGGCGAGGCGGCTGACCGGTTTGCCATCGAGCATCATGTCCTCGGTGTTCATGCTCTGGGTGATGTCGACGACCACCAGGTAGCTGTAGATATCGCGCTGGACGTGAATCGTCGGCCGAAACGAGGCGGCCAGGAGCAATGCCATTGCCCCCGCCAGCAAGACGGCATCCCGGTGTCGTTTCAACCAGCCGGCAACAGGCGCGGTCATGGTCAAGGAAGTCCTACCGGGATGTTGCCCATGATCAGTCCCGGATTGCCGGAATCGCTCACGCCTGGCGTAGGGTCTTCGGGCAGCATGCCCAGGACACGATCCAGATTGTGGCGTGCCTCCCACAAATCGGGGTCGAGACGAAGTGCCTGCATATAGGCGGTTTTGGCCTGGGTGACGAGATAGATCGCCTCGTCACGCACGGTGAGGTCACGGCCGTTGATGGCCAGTCCGCGCAACAGGAAGATATTCCCCAGGTTGTACTGTATCCGGGCCTGGGTGGAGGGGTCGGCTTTCTCCAATAGCTGCAGGAACAGTAAAGTGGCATCCTGATAGCGGCCGCTTTTGGCCAGCCAGTAGGCGGCGGAGAATTGGGCTTGCAGTGATTGCGTGTCGGTCTGTGGAGATTTGCCGCTTCTTACGGCGTGGTTGAAGTCCGCGATCTGCCGGATGCGGTTGATTTGCCAGGCTGCGCCGGCGGCAGACACGATGGCAGTCACGAGCAGAATCACAGAGAGTCTTTGGGCGCTCAATGCCATGTTCTGACCTCCAGAAGTCTGATGCCCATCAGAACACCGATCATCCCGGCTGCGATGGCAAAGCAGTGGGGGGCATAATCGTGTCCGGGAATCTGTTCATAGTAACGGATGGGCTTTTTTTCCTTGCGGTTGATGTCTTCGATGGCCATGGCCAGGGATTGCGGGTCATCGGCCTCATAGGCATGGTATTCGGTGCGAAAGGTTTTGAAATATTCATGCAGTTTGATTTCGGGGGGTGTCGGCTGGTCGTCGGCCAGCTTCAGGTGTTCGTCGAAGATACTGATGCCACCGGGTTGGCGCAAGACGATCCAGTACAGAGTGACCCGCATGCGCTCGGCCCAGTCGCGGACTTTTTGCTGGGTAAGGGCACTGAGGTTGCCGGCACCATCGGACAACAGCACGATGACGCGTGATCCCGAATCGGGTGTTTTGGCGAACATGCCGAGGGCGGTGGTAAGCCCACTGCCGATATTGGTCTGAAACAAGCCTGGGCCGCCGGCAGCGTCGATCGCGGCCAGGATCGCCTCGTGACTCTGGGTCAGTGGCATCACGTACATCGCGGAATTGCTGAAAGTCACGACCCCAAACATGTCGTTCTTGCGCTGACGCACGAATTCGGTGATGATGCGCCGGGCCGCGGCCGACTTGGATTCGCCGGCATGTCCACGGCCCGTCATGGCACCCGAAAACGGCTCGTCCATGCTGGCACTGCGGTCGATGGTGAGTATGATTTGTGCACCTTGGCCGATGCGCTCGACCTGCTGCGCTGCGGTATGGGGTCCAGCCATGCCGAGCAGGATGAACAGCAGCGCCAGCACTGCGAGTATTTTGAGTAGCAGGCCGATGAGGTCGGAGAGTGGATCCTTGGGTAGCAGTGCCAGCCATGCGTAGCGGCGGCTGTGTGTACGCTCGAGCAAAAGCGGCAAGAGGGCCACCGGGAGCAGGAGCAACACCCAGTAATGGGTGAACAGTATCATTTCAACCCCCGTTCGCAGTCGCGGCAACGGCGACAGAAGGTCTTGAGCCAGTCCATCGGATGCTCGATGCCGGGGGATGCCGATGGATCGAAGAATACGGCGCGCGAAAGTGCGAAGAAACGCTCGAGGTCGGCTCGAATGGGCACGAATGCAGGCTTGCGTTCTATTAACTCCGTGGTACTGAAAACACTATTACCCGCAGTGGCTTCGATGGCCCGGTGCAGGCGTGCCACCGCTTGTGCCAGTCCTTCGGCGGTTGCAGGGATTTTTTTCAAGTCACGGTAGGCCCGGGCGAAAGGTCCCCCCATGCGCGGCAGCCAGCTATGGGTGCCATGCACGTAGAGCAGGCCGAGCAGCGAAATAGCACAGAGTATCAGCAGGAAATGGAGGACGTGTCGATTGAACGTATCGTCCAGCAGCCATGGACCATGAAAGTCGCTCATGTCCCGTTCCACCACCACCGATCCGAAGACTGCCAGCGGCGAAATGCGAAAATTCCAGCTCGGGATGCGAAACTCGAAGCTTTTCTCGTTCTTGCCGCCGAACTTGACGTATTCTGCGGGTAGCGCAGCCGGCTTGGCGGTGACGCTGGTGGTAAAGACCTGGTAGCTCAGCCGCAAAACATAGCGGTTGCTGGTCGCGCCAGGGTGCTTTTCGAACTCGACTTTGCGTAGCTCGATGCCGCTGCCCTTGCCGCGGCGTTTTTTGTCGCTGCCGGCGATCGGGATCGAGGTGTCGAACAGGACGAGGTTGCTGGGGGCCTCCAGGATCACCGTGCGGGTCAGCACGTCGCCGACGGTATAGCCGACGTCACGGGCCGGCTCTATGGTGCGGATCTTGATGCGCGGGTCGTTTTCGATGATTTCGGCCTGCGCCATCGTGGTGCAGCATAGCAACATCAGGCAGAGCAATCGTTTCATGTCTAGGCGGCCACGAATTGATAGAAATATTCGGTCAGGGCGTCCGCATCGAACGCATCCTCGATGAACAGAGGAGGCATGTCGAAGCGCAGGAACAGCCGCTCCAGCATGGCACGACGTTCTTCGAACGCCTGCAGGATGCGCTGGCGAAAGTGTTTGCGCAAAAACAGGGTGCGGCGTGCGCCGGTTTCGCAATCGGTCACACTGGCCACGCCGAATTCCGGCAGATTGCGGTATTCCGCACTGTCCCAGAGCACGAGTGGCACCACACGATGGCGCATGAGGCTACCCAGGTTGTGTTCCAGATCCGCCAACGGCAGGTGGAAATCCGATACCAGCAACACCAATGATTTTTCGCGCAACAGAAACTGGTGGACGTGGCGAAGTCCGCCAGCGCCGACCGGTGCCGGGCGGTAGACGGCGAGACGTTCTGCCAGATCGAAGGCGCCATGTACTTTGACGCTGGAGCGGAACATCCAGTCTTCGCGTACGGCATCATCGAAGCCGATGAAGCCAAACGGATCGTTGACACGGAACGCCGACCATGCAGCCGATGCGGTGATTTGCGCGGCTACCTCCAGTTTGCTCCGCTTGCCGCCAAAACCCATGGAGCCCGACAGATCACACACTACATATACCGGGACCGAACTCTTCTGATTGTAGATGCGTACCCACACTTGGTCGAAGGGATCGCGCAGGGTCTGCCGCAGATCGATGCGGCGCGGGTCGGGGTAGGCGATCAGCGGCGCATGACCGCGGAATTCCATGCCCAGTCCGCGCTGGGCGCTGGCGTGCCGACCGGGGTAGCGGCCGCGTGCGCGCCAGCCGATCCTATAGCTGAATTCCTTGGCGCGTTCCGGGGGGTGCATCACGGTGCGGCGATGGTCTTGATGATGTGTGTCAGCAGTTCCCGGGCAAGCTCGGTACGGCGCATTTCATATACCGGGCTGAATACCAGCCGGTGCGCGAGGGTGGCATGAAACACTGCATGAATGTCTTCCGGCAGCACCGCGGCCCGGCCATTGAGCCAGGCATTGACGCGTGCTGCGCGCAGCATCATGGACATGCCGCGCGGGCTGGAGCCGGATAGGACCAGACGGCTCATGTCCACGTCGTCGAGCTGGACGCCATACGCTGACGGATTCTGGGTGGCGAGCCAGAGCTTGAGCGCATACTTGCGCAACGCGGGGCTGGCCTGCACCTGTTCCTGGATGGCCAGGCCGATCCCATTGAGTCGATCGAAATGCAGGATGTCGGCCTGCACGTTCTCGATCAACCGGTCGACGTCATGATAACGGGTGTCGAACACCAGAGATTCCATCACGGCTTCGTCGTCGGGCACCGCAATGGGGATTTCCATCATGAAGCGATCGCGGGCAGCGGAAGGGATTTCGAAGGTTTCTTCTTTCTCTACCTGATTGCGGTCGGCGAATACCAGCATGTGTGGGAAGTGATGTTCCTTGTTGAAAGCGGTCAGAGTACGCTCGGCCATCACGCGCAACAGCAAAGAGTGGACCTGGGGCCGGGCGCGGTTGATTTCGTTGAAGAAGAATACCGCCAGACGCTCCCCCTGGCGTAACAACGGTCCGGCATCTACGTGCGGACGACCGTCCTCACCAAGATAGGTGTGGTAGACCAGATCATTGGGCATCAGATCTATGGTCCCTTCCACACGCTCGTAGCCGCCACCGATGCCACGCGTGAAAGCCCGTAGCAGTGTGGTCTTGCCCACACCGACGTCACCTTCGAGCAATACGTGTCCGCGCGCGAAAATGGCGATGGTGATGAGACGGATCGGGCGCTGCTGGCCGATCACGACCTTGTTGACTTCCGATTCCAGCTTCAGCGCGTGCGCGCGCCAGTCTGCCAACAGGCTGTCGGGGGTCGAGGTGCTCATGGTCTTCCTGGATGCGTGTGGTGTCGTGAGTATGTAGTCTCGATCTCGGTGCCATCCGTCATCTCGGCGGATGCCCTAGGTCCGTGCCACGCCGCATCCATCTGCGAGTAGACGGTGCACCAGGCAACCGCCGCAAGGGCGCACGCAGCAGTACTGGATGATAGCCATATTCGAGCGGTTTCTGCAAGGAAGGAGCCTAGTATTGGATCAATGACGATTCGTCACTCGGAGGCTGAGGATGCCGCTCGCGACGACGAGCACGATGGCCAGCCACTGTTCGGCAGAGAGGATTTCGTTCCAAAACCATACGCCGAACAGGCTGGCGAACACCAGTGTACTGTAGGCGAGACTGCCGGCGATCAAGGGTTCACCCACACGGTAGGCTCGCGTCATGGCAAGCTGTGCCAGGGTGGCGGAGGCTCCCATGCCAACCAGCAGAGGCAGATCGGTCACATGGAGTGGGTGGAACCGGAACAATATCATGCCAAGCGCGCCACCCAGGGTGCACACCAGCGTGAAATAGAACACGGTACGCCATTCCGGTTCGCCCATGCGGCCGAGCTGGGTGACTTGCAGATAGGCGAGTCCTGCCGTGATCCCCGATAGCAATCCCAGTATGCCGGCGCGCCATTGTTCGTAACTCAAGGTGGGGTCGAGCAGCCCCACCACGCCCAGAAAGCCCAGCAGGATCGCGCCTGCCAGGCGAGGGTGCACACGCTCATGCAGAACGACCGCAGTGAAAATGGCCAAAAACAGTGGTGCCGTGTAGTTGAGCGTGATGGCGGTCGCCAGCGGCAGGACGGTGATGGCGTAGAAAAATAGGACCAGCGAGACGAAGCCGGTCAAGCTGCGTGACAGGTGCATGCGCCAATGCGGCGTCATCAGCGGCAGCTTGTTGAACCAAGCGATGACGAGCAGGGTGAGCAGGCCGAAGGCGGAACGATAGAACACCAGCTCGGCCGTGGAGAATCGGGCGGCGCCCAGCTTGACGCAAACGCCCATCACGGCGAACAGGGCGCCGGCAACCAGCATCCACAGGCTGCCGAGCGCTTTCGGATGAAACATTTATTCGTTGCCGTTCAGATGCGGCTCCAACTGGGCACGTACCCAGTAATGGAAGTGTTCCATGCCCGTCTCCATGGGATGCTGGTATGGCCCATGTTGTTCGATGCCTCGTTCGAACAGCGCCAGGCGACCATCCTGCATGCGCTGGCAGATCTCTTCGTCCTCGACGGCGGTTTCCTTGTAGGCCGCTTGCTCCGCTTCGACGAACTCTCGTTCGAAGAGCGCAATGTCCTCCGGATAGTAGAATTCCACCACGTTGGTGCAGGCATGGGGCCCGCGTGGAATGATGTTGGAGATCACCAGTACGTGCGGATACCATTCCAACATCAGGAAAGGGTAATACACCAGCCAGATCGCCCCATATTTCGGCAGTTTGCCTTGCTCGTAGCGCAACACCTGCTCGTGCCACCGGGCATAGACCGGTGAGCCAGACTTTTTCAGTCCATTGTTGATGCCCACCGATTGCACGCTATACCACTCTCCGAATTCCCATTTGAGGTCGTCGCAATTGACGAAATTGCCCAGCCCCGGGTGGAAGGGGACCACGTGGTAGTCTTCCAGATAGACTTCGATGAAGGTTTTCCAGTTGAAACGGTATTCGTCCACCATCACCCGGTCCAGCACGTAGCCGGTGAAATCGAATTCCTTGAGAAACCCAAATTTCTCCAGGTCGGCAGCGACATTGCGTGGGCTTTCGAACAGCAGGCCGTTCCAGTTCTGCAACGGGGTCTTGCCGAGGTCGAGACAGGGGTTTTCGGGAAAGTGCGGTGCGCCGATCAGTTTGCCATCCAGATCGTAAGTCCAGCGGTGGAGGGGACAGACGATGTTCTGGGCTTGGCCACTGCCTTTCAGCATCAGTGCCTGACGGTGGCGGCAGATGTTGCTGATCAGTTCGATGCCGTTGTTGTTGTGGACCAGGGCACGGGCATGGTTGTCCAACTCCAGGGTGCGATAGTCGCCCACGTTGGGGACCATCAGCTCGTGGCCGATGTATTTGGGCACGTGGGGGAACAAGACTTCTTGTTCCAGTTCATAAATGGCTGGGTCGACATACCAGGACACCGGCAATTGGGCGCGTGAAGCGCGCTTGAGGGGAGTGACTTGAGCGAGTTTTTGCATGATGTGATGAACGTCCTCCGGGCAATTTCGGCGAAGAACATGACCCACCCTCGTGGCAGGGGGGAACCCTTAAGATATAAATAAATTATTTTGCCCGAATGAGAATATTTTTCAAGATGAATTTATCCAAAATGAGTGTGCTGGATTCTCGGACACGTAGACAGACGCGCACGTTCAGGGCTTGGTGAGCCGAGCCGCCCATTCGATGGCATCGAGGTGGGCGAGGTTGACGGCCTTGACATCCAGATCGGCATAGTGTTCACCAGCAGGGAGGGTGCTCCCCTCGCAAGCCTGGGCCAGGGCCAGAAAACGTGCATAGCGGCCTTCCCCTCTCAATAGTGCCTGGATGACGCCTTCAGGTAAGTTGACGCGGGCGAGGATGTTATCCAGCGGCAGCTGCATGATGCGATCGAGCAATGAAAACATGCCGGTGATGAATAGGTTGTCTTGATCCCGCCGCTCCATCAATTTCGCGCCCAGCATTTCCATCAGCCGCGCCCGCGTCATCGCGCTCTGGGTCAGCGCCGGCGAAGCGCCACTGCCGGCAGTGGCGGCCAATAGGGACAACCACTTCAGCAAGGTCTGGTAGCCGATGATGGACAGGGCATGGCGCACCGACTCGATGCGCTTCATCAGTCCAAAAGAAGCGGAGTTGATGTAGCGCAGCAGCTTGAACGATAGCGTCACGTCACGTTTGAAGATGGCCTCGATTTCTTTGGGCTCCGCTTCCTTTTGGACCGCACTGATCAGTTCCAGCACGATGGCGTGGGAGGGATTGATGGAAGGTTTGGCCGCGAGGGGAATATCCAATGGGCTACGCCCCTCGAAGTAGAGGGCACCCGTATCGCGGGCTTGCATGAAAGCAGGGAAAGTGTCCACCCCCGTCAGGATGGCGTCGGGAGAGGCGCGCCGGATGAGGGAGTACGGCACCAGGTAGAAATCCGCCAGCCCCAGCGTGGCGTCGAGGTCATCGGTTTCGATCGCAATGCGGTAGCCAGCCTCCCGCGCAGCCCCCACCAAGGGTAAGCTCAGTTCCACGGGGGATAGGGCGAGCACGGTATTTTTGGCCAGTTTTTTGAACAGCAGGGCATCGTCAACCCAGCCCAATGGGAGCAAATAGGTCATGTGTGGGACGTCGGCATTCGCCAGGTGAAGCATCAGGGGACGCAGCACTTCCGCCTCGGGCTGTGGGATACTCAGGCGACAAAACGCCACCTCGACGTTACGGTCGATCACCAGGGAACGTTGCAGCAAGTGATCGGGGTTGAAAGCCATGGCTACGGTTGTTGTCGGATGGCCAGCACTGCTTGGTTGCGTAGCGTGCGCAGCAAGGAAAGCTGTTTGGGTGTCACCTGCATGGCATTGGCCTGCTCCATGTCGGCGTAGAATAGGCCGATGGCCCTGTCCTTGATCATCACCGGCAGCAGCAGAAAGCTCTGGGCAGTGACCGCTTCACGGTACCAGGTGGGTATTTTGTCACGGATGTTCTCCGCCATCACATCCTCGATGACGATGTCCACCCCTTTTTCCATGGCGAGGTGGAATACGTCGGGTCGATAGCCGAGCGGAAAGCGAAACTTGCGTAGCACGGCATCGCTGTCCCGGCCGAAGCCGAAACGCGCCACCATTTGGTTGTTTTGGGCATCACGGACCAGAATCAGCGTGCGATTGAATCCCATGCCCCGGTGCATGGTCTCCAGCACCATTTGTAATATGTCATTGAGCTTGTATTCTTCCACCAGCGCATTGGTGACGTCCTGGATCCCAGCGGAAAGGATGGCCTCGGGGTCGGGTTTGTCGTGCTCATCCGTAAGGGCTTCCTGGCTTTGCGTATGAAGGTCCAACTGAGTGATGCCGGCCATGCGCTCGTCCACCGGCGAGGGTTCGTCCCGCTTCTCGAGCGAGACTCCACTCCAGGTCTTGATACGGCTCATCAAGGGACTATGGGCGAGGTGGAGGTCCAGAATGCTGGCACGGTGGGCGAGTTCGTGCAGGCTGGTTTGGAGCGCCTGTTCCAGTTCTTGCTCGGAAACAGGCATGGCATCACCGTAACGCTTCGCGAGTTTTTTCAGGGCTTCGGTTTTTGCGCTGGGGTTGGAAGTGCCGGCCACAGCACATAAGTCGTTGGCGAGATTGACGGTGACGGTCAGGCTTTCCAGCTCGTTACGGGGTTTTCTGATTTTTTCCCCCGTCAGCTTTTGCATGCCGGCAATGAGACGGTCAGGAAAATTCCAGCTCTTGGCCACCCCGATACCAAGATCATCATAAGTGATGCCCAGGACCTTGAGCGCGGCCCTGTCCTCGCTTTCGCCCTGTTCGACCAGGCGAGCGACTTCCTGGCTTTCTTCGAAAAGATAGAACGTGGCCAGCAGTTTGCCCAGGTTGCGAAACATGGAACAGATCATGGCTTCTTCCGTGTCACGGAGATGATGTCCTCCAGTCAGTTGGGCAGCGATCACCCCAGCGAAGTAGGAGCCCAACACATCATCCATCAGTTGAGAGGCTTGCGCCTTGTTTTGCATGAATTCCATCAGGATCAGTGTCATGGCGACGTTGCGCACGGTCTCGAAGCCGAGGATCACGACCGCCTTGGAGATGGTGTTGATCTTGCCGCCGAATTGCCCATAAGAAGCAGTGTTGACCAGTCTCAGCAGCTTGTTGGTCAGCGCGAAATCCTGCAGGATGCATTTGGTCAGCTTGCTGGCACTTTCCGATTCGGAATCGACGATTTTATTGATGTTGCTGATGGTGGAAGACAGCGCGGGAAAATCACTTTTGCTACGCATGCGTCGCAGCAGGAATTCCAGCGTACCATGCTCACTGCCGGTGGCGGGTAATGCTTCACGGGTCGGGTCGAGATAGAGTTCCAGCGCGTGGCGCATGGCAGCAGCGTCGGCATAGCGCTCTTCCGGGTTCTTGGCGATGGCTTTGAGAATGATGGCTTCCAGCCGCTCATCGATCCGTACGTTGCGTGCCGAAGGCGGCGTAGCCGTTTCGTTGGCGGTGCGGTGCAGGATTTCGTAGACATTGTCACTATCGACTGCCGGTTTGCCCGTGACCATCTCGTAGAGCATCATGCCGATCGAAAACAGATCGGATCGCGGGGTGGGCGGCTTGCCCTGCAGAATCTCGGGTGCGATGTAGTGCGGCGTCCCTTTGATTTTGCCTGGCTCCGCCAATGGCTGGCCCACGCAGCGCGCAAGGCCGAAATCCATGATCAGCGGGTTGCCACTGCTGGTGATCATCACATTGGCTGGCTTCAGATCCAGATGCATGACGCCTTGTCGGTGGGCATGACCGATGGCATCGAGCAGGCTGCAGGTCAGTTGTGCAGCCCGTGCCAGCGGAAGGGTGGTTTCACGGGCGAGCAGTTGCGCCAACGTTTGCCCTTCGACGTAGGCATACACCAGGTAGGGCGCATTCTCGAATTCACCGGCATCGAACAGGGTTACGATGTTGGGATGCTGCAGTTTGCTGACGGTGCGCGCTTCGCTGAGCAAGGCACTCAACTCGCTGCTACCGGGCCGCAACGTCTTGATTGCGACCAAGCGGTCGAGATGAGTGTCCCGCGCCAGATATACCGCGCCCTGTCCCCCTTTGCCCAGCAAGCGGATGATCTCAAAACGGCCTATGGTTTCAATCATGTTTGCCCAGCAACCGCTGCTCGAGATCGTCGATGATTTCCCGGGAATGGCGCGATGGATCGACCTTCAGGTAAACCTTGACGATTTTTCCATCTGGCCCAATCAAATAGGTATGCCGCTTGGCAAGCTTGACGATGCCCAGATGCGTCAATGCCCCGTAGCGATCCGCCACCTTGCCGTCGTGGTCGGACAACAGGGGAAAAGGCAAATGGTATTTCCGTGCGAATTTGGCGTGTGACTCGGTATCATCCAGGCTGATTCCGACCACTTTGGCCCCCAGCCGTTCGATTCGGTGCAAATCGTCGCGAAAACTGCACGCTTCCTTGATGCAGCCCGGCGTATCGTCCTTGGGATAAAAATAGAGCACCAACCAGCTGCCCCGATAATCAGTGAGAGAGTGCAGTTTGCCGGTTTGGTCTGGCAAGGTGAAGCCAGGCGCTGGCTGGCCAGCCTGAGGCGGCTCGGCCGCAGGCGCATTGGCCCACCACCCGCACAAGAGGATGGTGGTCAACAGTAAAAAAGTCGTTTTCATGGCGCAGTGTAGTAGAAGATTCACTGGTTGAATGATACCAGTCATGGCGCGCTACGCTGCTAGTCGCGTGTTAGCAACAAATAGATTTGTCCGAAGCTGTAGCACATAAACTGCCCGCTTGCCATGGGAGGGGGGGTGCGAAGGGCGTAGCCCGGAGCAGCTTCCCCTTCCACGGCGGGCGCTGCGGCGGACCTACGCGGCGATTTTAACCCCTGCGTCCAGCAACTGCCCATCCGCATCGCAGCGCGCCAGACAACGCGGGCCATGGAAGATGGCCAGCCGTCCGTCGACATAACGATGCACCCGCACCTTGACC
>JANZZG010000031.1 GCA_026419515.1 Methylophilaceae bacterium | reverse complement strand
CGCAGCAAACAGTTACGTCTGGCGGCCATGGCGGTTTGGAACCACCCCTTCCCATCCCGAACAGGACCGTGAAACGAACCCGCGCCAATGATAGTATGCAAACCCGCATGCGAAAGTAGGTCACCGCCAGACACTTATTCGTAAGACCCCGATCTCGTCAGAGCTCGGGGTTTTGTCATTTTTGCGCAAGACAAGCGGGGGGCTTTCTGCTACCATCGCCGCGAATTTGTGCGTGCAGGAGGATTCATGAAAAAAATCGAAGCCGTCATTAAACCATTCAAGCTCGATGAAGTGCGCGAGGCATTATCCGAGATCGGCGTGACGGGCATGACCGTGACGGAGGTCAAAGGGTTCGGCCGCCAGAAGGGCCATACCGAGTTGTACCGAGGCGCGGAATACGTGGTGGATTTCCTGCCCAAGATCAAGCTGGAAATCGTGGTGGCAGACGGTCAAGTGGATCGCGCCATCGAAACCATCATCAATGCTGCGCGTACCGGTAAGATCGGGGATGGCAAAATTTTTGTGACGCCAGTAGAGCAGGTGATCCGCATTCGCACTGGTGAATCGAACGAGGCTGCCATTTGAGTTCCTTGCCCGTCTGGTTGCAGGCGGCCGGGCTGTTGACGTTGTCGAACGTATTCATGACGTTCGCCTGGTACGCCCATCTTAAAAACCTCAATGACAAACCTTGGTGGTTCGCCGCCCTCGTGAGTTGGGGGATCGCGCTGTTTGAATACCTGTTGCAGGTGCCGGCCAACCGCATTGGCTACACCGGGATGTCTCTCGCCCAGCTCAAGATCATGCAGGAGGTGATCACTTTGGCCGTGTTCATGCCTTTTGCGGTTGGCTATATGCACCAACCGATCAAGCTGGATTTCGTATGGGCGGGATTGTGCTTGATGGGAGCGGTTTATTTCATTTTTAGAGGTAGCTAGAATCCCAGCAGCCGCGCGGTTTGGTAAAAGCAAAAACTGACCAGCCAAGCCATGAGTAGTGACCAGGCGACGGACAGCGCGGCGAACCCCGCGCTTTTGGACTCGCTTTTCAAGGTGGCGATGGTCGACAGGCAAGGGGTGTAGATCAGTGTGAACAGCATGAAGCTCATGCCCTGCACCCAGTCGAGTCTTTGAGCCATCAGTCCCATTAGGGCATCGCCCTCCAGGCCATAAATCACCGCCAGGGAACCAATGACGATTTCCTTGGCGACGAAGCCGAATATGAGAGCGATGGCAAGTTGGGGGTCGATTCCGATTGGTGACAGCACTGGCGATAACGCGCTACTGATCATGCCGGCCAGCGTTTGGGAACTGGCCGGCGGCACATCCGAAGGAAAATGCGTCAGCGCCCACACCATCACCACGCCGGCGATGATGAATTTGCTGGCACGGCGCAGGAAATGGCCGACCTCATGCCAGCCGCGTAGCCAGATCTGACGCAAGGTCGGAAACCGGTAGGGCGGCAGTTCCAGAATGAAGGGTTCCGCACTCGGCAGGCGGCCCTTGAATAGCACGGCAGTGACAAAAGCCGTGGCAAAACTCATCATGTAAAGCGTGAACAGCACCAAGGGGGCTTGTGCCGGGCTGAACAGCGCCGTCGTCATGAAAATGAATACTTGTAGACGCGCCGAACAAAGTGAGAATGGAATGATCAGCATGGTCAACAGTCGTAAGGCGCGCGAGCGCATGATGCGCGTTCCCATCAACGCCGGCACGTTGCAGCCGAAGCCCATCAGCAACATGACGAACCCACGGCCATCGAGGCCGAGGCGTGCCATGAAGGCATCCATCATGAAAGCGGCACGTGACAGATAGCCGCTATCTTCCACCATGGTCATGACAAGAAAAAACAATATGATGACCGGGACGAAAGCGGCCACCGTGCCTACCCCGTCGTAGATTCCGTCCAGCAGCAGGCCATGGAGCCAGGACGGGGTGCCCGACAGCAACGGCTCGAACAGACCCCCGCGCAGATAACCCAGCAGCCATTCCAAACCGTCCTGGAAAGGCACCGCAAAAGTGAAAATGAACTGGAACAGCAGATACATCACGCCAAAAAACAAGGGGATGCCAAGCCAGGGATGCAATACGATTCTGTCGATCTGGGCTGTGAGCTGGTCTGGCAACTGAGGAGGGATTCGCACACTAGACTTGAGTATGGATTCCATTTCGTTTTCGATACGGTCATCCGAAGCCAAACGGCTGTGCAACTCTTCCGGCGTGATCGGGGGTAGGTTGTGAATGGCCTCGGCAGCCTTTTCCAGAGCCAATTTGCAGCCATCACCGTATTTCGCGCTCATCATCACGACCGGCATTTGGAGCCGCTGGGATAGGCTCTGTGTATCGATGGTAATGCCCGCGCGCCTGGCTTCGTCCTCCATGTTGAGCAGCAAGATCGCAGGCAAGCCGAGATCACGCACCTCTAGGGCGAGCGCGAGCTGGCGTTCGATCTGGGTGGCATTGAGGATCACGAACACCAAGTCGACACTGTTGTGCTCGAAAAAGTGGCGCACCACCATTTCATCTTCGGAAAACCCATGGAAATCATAAATGCCAGGAAGGTCCACCAGCTCCACGATATGCCCACCGAGCAGGATTTTGGCGCTCATCAGGTCGACCGTAACACCCGGCCAGTTGCCGACCCGCGCGGAGGCGCCGCTTAAGCGGTTGAACAGGGTGGATTTGCCGGTATTCGGCATGCCCAGGAGGGCTATGCGTTTCATGAGATGTTGCGGATATGGACGCGTTGGGCTTCGGTCAGACGCATCATGACATCCGTCGTGCCGATGCGGACGTGAACCGGTCCAGAAAACCGGGCGCGACGGATCATTTCGACGCGCTTTCCGATACGGAATCCCAGTGCCAACATGCGTTGATACAGTCCTTCATCCGCATCGATCGAGCAGATGTAGGCCGACTGTCCCGGATCGAGGTTGTACAAGGTCATCGCGTGCACAATCTATCGTTAATAATGAGAACCGTTCTCATTGTCTCAAAGAATTTCCTCGAGTGCAAACGCAATTTCATGACGCTTCATCCAGCCATGCTTGCTGGATCGCTTCCAGGATTCTTTCGCCACCGCGACGGTGGTCATCGTCAAACTCTTCCAGATCGACGACTTTGTTGTGCAGGTCGACGAAATTGATACGGGCAGGATCGACGTCTGGATATTTGCGGTGAAGCGCTTCGGCGATTTGTTGTATATCCGTCCATTTCATGGTTTCACTCCTTACTGTTTTGCTCTGACATATTGGTTGGGCCAGGGTATCTCCACGTTGAGCTTGGATGCGGCATGTAATGGCCAATAAGGGTTTCGTAACAATTCGCGCCCAAGAAACACGACGTCTGCCTTTGCTTGGGTCAGAATGCCTTCTGCTTGAGCCGGTTCGGTGATCAGCCCAACCGCCCCCGTGGCGATGCCTGCCCGCTTGCGCACGGCTTCGGCAAAGGGGACCTGGAAGCCTGGTGCGGCCGGAATGTTTGCTTCCAGGATGAGGCCACCACTCGAACAGTCGATCAGGTCGATGCCGATCTCCTTGAGCCATTGGGCAAACTGTATGGACTGTTCCAGATCCCAGCCGCCTTCCACCCAGTCAGTGGCGGAGATACGCACGAATACTGGCCACTGTTGCGGCCACAGTTGACGTATGGTGCGCGCGATCTGCAACGGTAGACGGCAGCGGTTTTCCAGGTTGCCGCCATACTCGTCCTCGCGCCGGTTGGACAGCGGGGAGAGAAATTCGTTGAGCAGGTAGCCATGCGCGCAGTGTACTTCGGCCACCTCGAATCCGGCTGCCAGGGCACGGTGGGCGGCATCGGCAAACAGCTCGATCACGCCGTCGATCTCTGTGCGGGTGAGGGCGTGTGGGGTACCGTGCGCCGGCGTGACGGGGATGGCGGATGGGGCGACGGTTTGCCAACCACCGCTGCCGATCGGCAGGAATCGCCCCCCACGCCAGGGAACGTCACAAGATGCTTTGCGGCCGGCATGAGCGATCTGGATGGCGGGGACGGCGCCCTGGGCGCGTATGAAGTCGGTGATCGGTCGGAATGCCGCCACGTGGCGCTCCGACCAGATGCCGGTACACCACGGCGTGATGCGCCCCTCCGGGCAGACCGCCGTGGCTTCCACCATGACCAGTGCCGCTCCGCCAACGGCACGCGTGCCGTAATGCACGCGGTGCCACTCATTTGGGATTCCTTCTTGCGCCGAAT
Source organism: Methylophilaceae bacterium (assembly GCA_026419515.1). GTDB lineage: Bacteria > Pseudomonadota > Gammaproteobacteria > Burkholderiales > Methylophilaceae > JANZZG01. The sequence continues at coordinate 30,839 of JANZZG010000031.1, read as the reverse complement.
ACTGGCACATCGGCGACATGAAAATGCGGTTTTTGAAAGTGGTTTCGCGTAATTTGAAAGGCGTGAATAGCATTGTCATGCTCATGTCTTGGAAATGGGGATGTTGGCTATCCTCGCCTGCCATTCGGCGGGCCCACTGGCATGGATGGAGTTTCCCTGCGTGTCGACGGCGACGGTGACGGGCATGTCTTCTACTTCGAATTCATAGATCGCTTCCATGCCGAGGTCTGCAAATGCTACCACGCGCGCCGATTTGATGGCTTTCGAAATCAGATAAGCCGCGCCCCCGACCGCGATCAGATAAACGGACCGATGACGTTTGATCGCAGCGATGGCATCCGTGCCGCGTTCTGCTTTTCCGATCATGCCGAGCAGCCCCGTGCGTTCCAGCATGAAATCGGTGAAACGGTCCATGCGTGTCGCGGTGGTGGGACCCGCCGGGCCGACCGCCTCGCCACCCACCGGATCGACGGGACCGACGTAGTAGATGAAGCGGTTGGTGAAATTCACCGGAAACGGTCGACCCGCGGCCGCCAGCTCGGTCAGCCGCTTGTGGGCGGCATCGCGGCCGGTGAGCAGCGTTCCGGTCAGCAGTAGCTTCTCGCCACAACGCCATTGGGTGATGTCGTCGCGGGTCAGTGTGTCCAGATTGACCCGGCGCAACGGCTCCCCGGCTTGCAGGGCCACCTGCGGCCAGTCGTCCAGCTTGGGTACGGGCAGCCGCGCGGGACCGCTGCCGTCGAGTTCGAAATGGATATGGCGGGTGGCAGCACAGTTGGGGATCATGGCGACCGGCAATGAGGTCGCATGCGTGGGATAGTCCAGCACCTTGACATCGAGCACCGTGGTCAGCCCCCCCAGCCCTTGGGCGCCGATGCCGAGCCGGTTGATTTTGTCATAGAGTTCCAGGCGCAGCGCCTCGGCCCGGTTGCGCGCACCACGCGCCCGCAGCTGCTGGATGTCGATCGGCGCAAACAGGGAACGTTTGGCCAGCAGCATGGCCTGTTCCGCAGTGCCGCCGATGCCGATGCCCAGCACGCCGGGCGGGCACCAGCCGGCGCCCATTTGAGGGACGGTTTCCAGCACCCATGCCACCACGTCGTCGGAGGGTTCCAGCATGGCAAGCCGTGCCTTGTTCTCCGAACCGCCGCCCTTGGCTGCGATGTCGACTTCGACTTTGCGGCCTGGCACCAGCTCCAGGTGCACCACGGCAGGCGTGTTGTCGAGCGTGTTGCGGCGGGCGCCGGCAGGGTCGTCCACGATGGAGGCGCGCAAGGGATTTTGTTCGTCCAGATAGGCACGGCGCACTCCTTCGTCCACCATGTCCTGCAGGCTGCGGTCGGTGTCCCAGCGTACCTGCATGCCTACCCGCACGAACGCGGTGACGATGCCGGTGTCCTGGCAGAGCGGGCGCTGCCCTTCGGCACAGAGATAGGAATTGACCAGTATCTGGGCGAGGGCGTCACGCGCCGCGGGTGACTGCTCGCGCTCATAGGCGGCGTTCAGGGCGTCCAGAAAGTCAGGGGGATGGTAACAGGCGATGTACTGCAGCGCATCGGCGATGCTGGCGATGAAATCCTGTTCGCGGATCAAGTTCATGGTACCTGATTATACCGTCCCGCGTACTGTCAGCCCCATCGGCGAAATGTTAAAATTTTGGCCGTTTTTCAAATCCGGACCTCACCATGTTTAGCGTCTCTCACACCATCGCCAATTTCGACCCGGAACTCTTCCAGGCCATGCAGGCCGAACGTCAGCGCCAGGAAGACCATATCGAGCTGATTGCCTCCGAAAATTATGCCAGCCCGGCCGTGATGGAAGCGCAAGGTTCGGTGCTGACCAACAAATACGCGGAAGGCTATCCAGGCAAACGCTATTATGGCGGTTGTGAGCACGTGGACGTGGTGGAGCAGTTGGCCATCGACCGGGTCAAGAAGTTGTTCGGTGCCGAGGCCGCCAACGTGCAGCCCAATTCCGGTTCCCAGGCCAACCAGGCGGTGCTGATGGCCTTTTGCAAGCCAGGGGACACCATCATGGGCATGAGTCTGGCCGAGGGGGGGCATCTCACCCACGGCATGGCGCTCAACATGTCCGGCAAATGGTTCAACGTGGTCTCCTATGGGCTCGATGCCAAGGAGGAAATCGATTACGAGGCGATGGAAGCCAAGGCACGCGAACACAAACCCCGGCTGATCATCGCGGGGGCTTCGGCCTATGCGTTGCGCATCGATTTCGCACGTTTTGCCAGGATCGCCAAGGAAGTGGGGGCCATCTTCATGGTGGACATGGCGCACTATGCGGGTCTGATTGCTGCGGGTCTTTACCCCAACCCGGTACCGCATGCGGACGTGGTGACCTCCACCACCCACAAGACCCTGCGTGGGCCGCGCGGCGGCATCATTTTGATGAAAGCCGAGCACGAAAAGGCGATCAACTCTGCCATTTTCCCCGGCTTACAGGGCGGTCCGTTGATGCATGTCATCGCCGCCAAGGCGGTGGCGTTCAAGGAAGCCATGAGCAGGGATTTCGTTCTGTATCAAGAACAAGTGTTGTCGAATGCTTTGGTGATGACCAAAGTGCTTGCCGAGCGGGGATTCCGCATCGTTTCGGGGCGTACCGAGAGTCATCTGTTCTTGGTCGATCTGCGATCCAAGAATCTGACCGGCAAAGAAGCAGAGGCCCTGCTGGGACGCGCCCACATCACCGTCAACAAGAATGCGGTGCCCAACGACCCGCAAAAACCATTCGTGACCAGTGGCATCCGCATCGGCACCCCGGCCATGACCACCCGCGGCTTCAGGGAGGCGGAAGCCGAACTGCTGGCCAATCTGATTGCCGATGTGCTGGACGCGCCCAACGACGAGACCGTGATCGCACGCGTGGCGGATGAGGTGAAGGCGCTGACCCGTAAGTTTCCGGTCTATGGGGCGTGATCGACCCGCCGTATTGTCCGATGCTGAAGCGTCGGGTTGCTGCATGGGTGAATACCGAGTGCAGCGCGGACCCGATAAATACATGAATACCCGTAGGGTGCGGCCATGAAATGCCCTTTCTGTGGTGCCCATGATACCCAGGTCATCGACTCCCGGGTCAATGACGAGGGCGACAGCATCCGCCGCAGACGCCGCTGCATTTCCTGTGACAAGCGCTTCACTACCTACGAGACGGCGGAGTTACATTTACCACAGGTGGTCAAACAGAATGGAACGCGCGAGGAGTTTTCGCGTGAAAAATTACGGCTCTCCTTTACCCGGGCGCTGCACAAGCGGCCGGTGCCGACGGAATACGTGGACCGCGCCATCGACCGCATCGTGCAAGGCATCCTCAGCCGCGGCGAGCGCGAGATCAGCTCGCGCGATCTGGGAGAAGCCGTGATGCAGGAATTGCGCCGCATGGACAAAGTGGCGTATATCCGTTTTGCTTCGGTCTACCGCAGTTTTCAGGACGTGGATGATTTCCACGAAGTCATTCGCGATCTTGGACGTCCCAAACGCCGCAGTGGCGACCGCAACCCCGGGTAATGGCCGTGTCCGCCGATCAACCGCTGAAAGTGATCACCTGGGTGGCGGCGGGGTTCGGAGTGTTCACGCTTTTGCTGACCATCGTATTTTTCGCCTGGTGGGCGATGAAAGACCGCTTTGTCTTCGGGCGTGATGCCTATGATCCTGTGCGCTGGATGGCGCCACCCTCCCCTGAAAAACCCTGTGCACGCGGCGACATGGTGCTGGATATACAGCAACGGTTGCTCAAGCCGGGCATGTCGCGCGCGCAGGTCACCATGCTGCTGGGCCGCCCGGCTTGGGAAGAGCCGAGCCAGATCGAGTATGAACTGGGGGTCTGTCTGTGGGCGGTGCATGGGCTGCGGCTGTATTTCGACCCCGATGACCGTCTAATACACAGCGCCATTATCCAGCACTGATGTTCGACGCAGACGATCATCGCTATATGTCGCGCGCCCTGCAGCTGGCGGTGCGCGGTCTCGATACCACCATGCCGAACCCACGGGTGGGCTGCGTCATCGTCAAGGAGGGGGTGATCGTGGGCGAAGGTTGGCATGAGTGCGCCGGGGGCCCGCATGCCGAAATACGTGCCCTCGACCAGGCGGGTGCTGCGGCTCGAGGTGCCACGGTCTATGTGACGCTGGAGCCTTGCAGCCATCACGGCCGCACCCCGCCCTGTGCCGATGCCCTGATTGCCGCCGGGGTGGCGCGCGTGATCGCGGCGATGCGCGACCCCAACCCCAAGGTGGCCGGCAGCGGTCTGGCCCGGTTGCATGCGCACGGCATCGGAGTGTCCATCGGCCTGCTGGAGGCGCAGGCGCGCGAGCTCAACGCCGGCTTCATCTCCCGCATGGAACGCGGCCGACCCTGGCTGCGCAGCAAGATCGCCGCCAGTCTCGATGGCGCGACCGCACTGCAGAATGGGGCCAGCCAGTGGATCACTGGCACGGCGGCCAGGCAGGATGTGCAGCGCTGGCGTGCGCGCGCCAGCGCCATTCTCACTGGCGTGGGAACCATACTGGCGGACGATCCGCTGCTGACCGTGCGGGATCTGGAGGTGCCGCGCCAGCCGTTGCGGATCGTGGTGGATGGCCGGCTGCGCACACCCCCGACCGCCAGGATCTTGCGTGACGGTGGCGTATTGGTGGCGTGCTGCGACGACGGTGTGCCCAACGCCGGGGCGCTGCGTACGGCGGGCGCCGAAGTCATCGCGCTGCCAGGTGAGGATGGGCGGGTTGACCTGGCTGCCCTGCTGGCCGAGTTGGCGCGGCGCGAAATCAATGAACTGCAGGTGGAAGCCGGGGCCCGGCTCAACGGGGCACTGCTGCACCAGAGGCTGATCGACGAGCTGCTGCTGTATTTTGCGCCCACCGTGCTGGGCACGGCGTCCAGGGGAATGTTCGATATTCCTGTCTTGACCGCCATAAAGCAGCGCATCGACCTCGATATCCTGAGCCTGGACCGTATCGGACAGGACATTCGCATCCGTGCGCGGCCGCTTTATGCTGATTGACACGCATTGCCATCTGGATGCGGCTGAATTCGATGCCGACCGGGACGCGGTTGCCGCCGCGGCGCATGCCGCCGGTGTCGCCGCCATGGTGATTCCTGCGGTGGCGAAATGGAATTTCGCCCAAGTGACCGAAGTTTGCCAGCGCTACCCCGGATGCTGGCCCGCTTATGGCATTCATCCCCTGTATGTGGATCGCGCCGTGCCGGAGGATCTGGAGGCATTGCGGGCGCAGCTTGCCGCTGGCCAGCCGGTGGCCGTGGGCGAAATCGGGCTGGATTTCTACGTCGAGGGCGTGGACCGTGAACGCCAGGCGTTCTATTTTTCCGAGCAGTTGAAGCTCGCGCGGAAATTCGATCTTCCCGTCATCCTGCACGTGCGCCGCGCCATCGATGCCATTTTGCAGCAGTTGCGGCGATACAAAGTCAAAGGTGGCATTGCCCATGCCTTCAACGGCAGCCGTCAGCAGGCGGACGAATTCATGCGGCTGGGGTTCAAGCTGGGATTCGGCGGCGCCATGACTTACGAGCGCGCACTGCATTTGCGTGAGCTGGCAAGAACGTTGCCGCTGGATTGCATCGTGCTGGAAACCGATGCGCCGGACATTCCACCTGCCTGGATTGGCAAGGGACGCAATTCACCGGCGGAATTGCCGCGGATCGCCGCCGTGCTGGCCGAGTTGCGTGGTGTAGAAGTTGGTTGCATCATGGAAAAGACGGGACACAATGCCCTGGAAACATTGCCGAAGATCATGGAAATGGGCGCAGGAGCCTGATTCCGGAGGTCTGTCAAGCGCAGTTGTGCACATGACTTCAAGTGATACTTGAGCATTGGCCAAAAATCCCATACTCGCCAAACACATACTATAACTTATTGATTAGTAATAATTATTTCTTTAGTTCAAAAAATGAGCGACTGTAAAAAAGCATTGCTCTCGCAACGAGTTACGTTTTTATGACGCGGTTATCAACAAAATTATCCACAGATTTTGTGGATAGTCTGGAGTAGGACGTCATGAACATTCAGGGTCGTGCATGGCGTACGATTTTTGCTTCTGCGGATGGTGCCGCGGTCGAGATCATCGACCAGACCAGCCTGCCACACGCCTTCCATGTGCGCCGGCTGGAAACGTTGGAAGACATGGTACATGCCATCCGCACCATGCAGGTACGGGGTGCACCGTTGATCGGGGCCGCTGCCGCCTATGGCATGGCGCTGGCCACGCGTGCGCGTACCGATGACGCCTGGCTGGCTCAGGCGGCGGAAGCATTGGTCGCTACCCGTCCGACCGCCGTCAATCTGCGGTGGGCGGTCGAGCGTGTGCGGCAGGTGCTGCAGGACATCCCGCCAGAAGGGCGTTGCGAAGCGGCCTGGAACGAAGCAGCCCGGATCTGTGACGAGGATGTGGCGTTGAACCAGGCCATCGGACGTTATGGTTTCGGGTTGCTGTCGGCGATGCAGCTAAAGAAGGGCACCACGCTCCACATCCTGACGCATTGCAATGCCGGCTGGCTGGCCACGGTGGACTGGGGTACCGCGCTGGCGCCGGTCTACATGGCCCATGACGCGGGAATTCCCGTGCACGTCTGGGTGGATGAAACCCGGCCGCGCAACCAGGGGGCCAGTCTCACCGCCTGGGAGCTGGGCAAGCACGGCGTGCCGCATACCGTGATCGCCGACAATGCCGGCGGCCACCTGATGCAGCGGGGACAGGTCGATGTGGTGATGGTTGGCGCAGACCGGGTGACGGCGAAGGGGGACGTGTGCAACAAGATCGGTACTTACCTCAAGGCGCTGGCGGCATTCGACAACGGGGTGCCGTTTTATGCCGCAGTCCCCTCGCCCAGCATCGATTGGAAAATGGAGGATGGAATCACCGAGATTCCGATCGAAACACGTAGTGGGGAAGAATTGGCCTGGGTGCAAGGGCGTACCGTGGAGGGGGCGGTGTTGCGGGTCCAGATTCTGCCGGAAGGCAGTGCCGTGGCCAACCCGGCATTCGATGTGACGCCGGCGCGCCTGGTCACGGGTATCATCACCGAGCGCGGCATTTGTCCGCCGGATCAGCTAAAGAGTTTGTTTCCATGAGTCAGTTACGTGAACGATTGCTGGCGGTGTCCCGCCGTCTGATCGAGCTCGGCCTCAACCGGGGCACGGCCGGCAATGTCAGTGTACGGGACGGCACGGGATTTCTGATCACACCGTCCGGTATGCCGGTGGAGGAGATGACGCCGCACGACATGGTGCAGATGGAATTCGATGGCCGGCATCACGGCACGCGGCCGCCTTCCAGCGAATGGCGCTTCCATCGCGACATCCTGCAGGCGCGGCCGGAGGTGGGCGCCATCATCCACACGCACGCCATGTTCGCCACCACACTGGCCTGCCTGCGCCGCGACATCCCGCCGTTCCACTACATGATCGCGCTGGCCGGGGGCGACAGTATCCGCTGTGCGCCCTATGCCACGTTCGGTACCCAGGCGCTGTCTGATGCCGCATTGACGGCTTTGGCCAATCGCAACGCCTGCCTGCTCGCCAACCATGGCATGATCGCGCTGGGGCGCGACCTCGACCATGCGCTGGCAGTGGCCGTCGAAGTGGAAACCCTGTGTGAACAATACTGGCGGGCGCTGCAGATCGGCGAGCCGGTGCTGCTGACGCCGCAGGAAATGGCCGATGCGCTCGAGCAGTTCAAGGGTTACGGACGTTGGAAGCGAACACCTTGATCGACCCGAGTGCGCCCGTCGGGGTCTTCGACTCCGGTGTGGGGGGACTGTCGGTGCTGCGTCATATCCGCCAGGCATTGCCGCGAGAAGACATTCTGTATGTGGCCGACTCTGCCCATGCGCCCTATGGCAGCAAGACACCGCAGCAGATCCAGGCACGTGCACTGGCATTGGCCGAATTTCTCGCCGGGCAGGGGGCCAAGGCGCTGGTGATCGCCTGCAACACGGCGACGGCTGCGGCCGCGCCTCTGTTGCGTGAGCGTTACGGGATGCCCATCGTCGGCATGGAACCGGCGGTCAAGCCCGCCGTGGCCGCCACCCGCAGCGGCGTGGTCGGGGTGCTGGCCACCAGCGGTACCCTGCAGAGCGCGCGCTTTGCAGCCCTGCTCGAAAATTACGGACGGGGTGTGCGGGTCGTGACACAGGCGGCACACGGCCTGGTGGAAAGCGTGGAACGTGGCGAGGTGGATACCCCCCAAACGCGCGCCCTGCTCTGGCAGTACCTCGAGCCATTGCTGCAGGAAGGGGCGGACACTCTGGTGCTGGGTTGCACGCATTATCCTTTCCTGCGCCGACTCATCCAGTCCCTGGTCGGCGAGGGTATGACGCTCATCGATACCGGCGCCGCCGTGGCCCGCCAGCTGCACCGCCGGCTCGAAGCGGCCGGATTGTTGCGGCAGGACACACATGCCGGTGTGGAACACTTCTGGACCAGTGGCGATGCTGCCACCGTCCAGCGCATCATTCGCCGCTTGTGGGAGGACGAAAAAATCGAGGTGCATCGGCTCTAAACTCCCCGGCTTCATTCATTATCGACGCCATTTTCCGGAATCCAGGTGCGACATCATGCCGCATTTTGTATCGTGCGGCCTCTGCTTATACTCAGGCGCTACACAACCTGAGCAGGGGAGGAAAAATCATGAGAGGGTGCCGTGCGCTGGCCATCTGCCTGGGCGTGCTGGTGAATACCCAGCTCTGGGCGGTGCCGTTGGATATCCAGTTGCCTGAAATCGAAGTGAAAGACGCCCGGACAGACCTCGGCGTATATCTGCCTTCGGTCTCGACGGCGGCCACCCGATTCGAGGCCGAAACGCTGGAGGTGCCACAAAGCGTGCAGGCTTTTGGCGCCCAATTCATCGAGGATGCGGGTGTCATGGAGATGCGTGACATACTCAGGCATGTACCGTCCGCTTTCTCTGGCCACACCCGATTGGCTCCGTTTACCAGTTTTTCATGGAAGATCAGGGGATTCGACGCTTCCTCGACGAGGAATGGTTTCCGTCAGCTGTACTTCGAAGATGTGGACCAGTCCGCCTTCACGAACGTGGAACGGGTGGAGATCGTCAAGGGGCCCGGCAGCGTGACGTTCGGCAAGGAGGGACTGGGCGGGGTCATTCATATGGTGACCAAACGCCCGCTGAAGGAGTTTGCCGGCTCCGCACATGTGACGGTGGGCAAGTATGACACCCGTATCGGGGGCTTCGATGTGACCGGCCCGGTGGGCGCGAGCGGGTTGGGCATCCGGCTTAATGGGGAAATCGAGCGTTCCGGGACGTTTACGGATTTCCAGGATATGGATCGGGACAACCTGGCATTGACCGCGACCTGGGACCAGGGGGGTGCAGTACGGGCTTTTTTCATGGCTGAATACCAGCGGCGGGAAACTTTGCCCAATCCCGGGTTGCCAGTCAGGGGCACGGTCCTGTCCAATGGGGTGGGGCGGGTGCCACGCGATGCTTACCTTGGCGAGCCACGCGTGGATTATCTGCAGACCTGGTCGCCGTTGATCCAGGCCTGGCTGGAGTTCGACCTTGCGGAAAACTGGACGATCAGCCCTCGTTTCCAGCACTTCGAATTCAACGTGAACCAGCAGCAGATGCGTCTGCGCGCACCAGGAGCAGGATCTTTGGTCAACCGGGTCGGCCGCTACAACTTTCATGAACGCGATGAAACCGACACCTTCCAGCTAGAGCTCAAGGGAAAGTTCCGACTGGGAGAAACCAGTCACCAAACGGTGCTGGGCTATGAGCGTAATGCGCATGAATACAAGGGGGACTGGTTCAACTATGCCGTCGTGCCTGCCATCGACGCGCTGGCGCCGACGTACCTTGCGGTGCCTCCAGCATTGGGCGCATATATTACGTTCAGTGGCAGCATTGATACCGATGAAGTCTATCTGCAGGATCTGGTCAAGATAGGCGACAAGCTGGATGTCCTGATCGGGGCACGGCATGTGAACATCCGTATGGACAGCGAATTCTCCGGTGTTTTGACGAAGGGGCAAGACGACATCAGCACGACCTATCAGCTGGGTGCTTCTTATCGTTTTGCACCTGCTTGGTCGCTGTTCGCGGGAGTCGGGACCGCCATTTCGGTGGACAACATCGTGGGTGCGACCTCGGCAACCAACCAGCCGTTCAAGCCTGAAAGAAGCCGGCAGCGCGAAATCGGGATCAAACACCAGTCTAGTCGCTTGAGTGGCAGTCTGGCGCTATTCCACATTCTTTTCGAGAATGCCACCACCTCCGACCCCAATAATCCAGGATTCGAAATTCAAAGCGGCGAACAGCGCGCCAAGGGGGTTGAACTAGAGGCGGCATGGCAAGTGACTCCACAATGGTACTTGTCTGGTGGTGCTGCATATATCGATGCCGAGATCACCAAGAGCAACGATGGCGACGTCGGAAACGACCTGGGCAACGTGGCGCACTTCCAGGCCAACCTGTGGAGCCGCTACCATTTCACGCCTGCATTGGCTGTGGGAGTGGGGGTGTATCACGTTGGGCGCCGGCAGGGAACCCTCAGCAACACCTACGAACTGCCTGCCTACACGACCGTGGATGCATCGCTTTCCTGGGACATCGAACGTCGGGTGAGTGCAGAAGTTTTGGCTCGCAACCTGTTCGACAAGGTCTACTACACGGGCAACAACAATTTTTCGGTCTATCCCGGCGAGCCGCGCAGTGTACTGGCCAGGCTGATTTTCCGCTTTTGACCGGTGAACAAACGCGTGGTTTGGATGATGGTCGGTGTCTTGGCCATCGCTGTACTAGCTGGAGTGGCCTACGAAACGGCTAGGCTGTGTCAAGTCCCCGTTGTGACGTCATACCCACATCCCGCCGGCCGTCATGCCCGCTTGCCTCGCCTCGTTCCGTTGCCCGATGGGGGGATTTTGATGAGCTGGGTGGAGTCGGTTGCTGGATCGGAACGGTATCGGTTGCGCTTCGCCGTATTACGAGAAGGCATATGGTTGGAGCCAAGGGATGTGGCGGAAGGGGAGGGCTGGTTCGTCAACTGGAGTGATTTCCCATCGGTGGTGGCGATCGATCCGAAGTTCTGGGTGGCACACTGGCTGGTAAAGCGGCCCGGGGGGGAAGTGTACGATTACGACATCGCCATGGCTTATTCCGTGGATTCTGGCCAAACCTGGCGGATGGCAGGCTCCCCGCACCGCGACGGAATTGCTGCGGAACATGGCTTTGTGGCGATATTTCCCGACCAAGGCATGGCAGGGGTGGTTTGGCTCGACGGAAGGGAATATTTTGAAGGAAAAAACAAGCCTCCTGGAATTTCTGGCCACTTTGCCTTGCGTTACACCACCTTAAACCGGAGCGGGGAATTTTCCAGGGAGGAGATCATCGACGACAATACCTGTACCTGCTGTTGGCCCGCTGCTGCCGTTTCCTCCTTGGGTCCGGTGGTGGCATGGCGTGGACGCACGGAAGAAGAAATCCGAGATATTCGGCTGGCCATCCACCGAGACGGGACCTGGTCTCCTCCCATGCAGCTTGGAGGAGAAGGGTGGAAGATCGCGGGTTGTCCGGTGAATGGTCCTGCTTTGGCGGCGAGGGGGGAGCGGGTGGTTGCGGCCTGGTTTACTGCTCAAGGAGGAAGGCCGCGAGTACGTGCGGCATTTTCAGAAGATGGCGGAAGCAAGTTTGGCCTTCCTCTCGAGATCGATAAAGAGGCTCCGCTCGGTCGCATCGGTGTGGCATGGCTGGATGATACGTCAGCTGTGATTTCCTGGATGAAAGCTGCGAAAGGTGGACTATCCGAGGTCGCCGTGCGCAGGTTGTTTCCAGATGGTCGCCACGGCCCTGAATTGCGGGTCGCCCAGCTGAGTGCGGGGCGTGACTCCGGTGTGCCGCAGCTGGCTGTGGTGAATGATGGGATCCTACTGGCTTGGACGGGGCCGGCTCCGGAATTTGGGATCCATATGGCTTGGATGGGGCGTGATCGCTTGAAACATGCGGCATCATCCATTTCCTGGGTCACATTCAGCGGTTGGCATACTTCTCTCTGCGGCTAAGCTTTGTAAAGTTTTCGAAAGTCATCCTCCTCAGGCGGCGTGGCTTGGTGCGCTAAGCTTCGTTGTGACACCTTCCCGATTTGGGTAAAATTGGCTCCCGTCCGCCGTTCGCGGCGACCCTTCCGTATCCTCCAATTATGGCCAAATACATATTCGTCACCGGCGGCGTGGTTTCCTCATTGGGCAAAGGCATTGCTGCCGCTTCCTTGGGTGCCATTCTCGAATCACGTGGCATCCGGCTCACCCTGCTCAAGCTGGATCCTTACATCAACGTGGATCCTGGTACCATGAGCCCATTCCAGCACGGCGAAGTGTTTGTCACCGAAGATGGGGCGGAAACCGATCTCGACCTGGGTCACTATGAACGGTTTGTCAACGTGCGCATGGGCAGACGCAACAACTTCACCACTGGACAGGTGTACGAGTCGGTCATCAAAAAGGAACGGCGCGGCGAATATCTGGGTAAGACGGTCCAGGTGATCCCCCACATCACCGACGAAATCAAGGCCAAGATCAAGGCCGGGGCAGAAGGCGCCGATGTCGCCATCGTCGAGGTCGGCGGCACGGTGGGCGATATCGAGTCGCTGCCGTTTCTGGAAGCCATCCGTCAGATGGGCATCGAGGAAGGCCGCAACAATACCTGTTATGTGCACCTCACCCTGCTGCCATGGAGCCCCACCGCCGGCGAGCTCAAGACCAAGCCAACCCAGCATTCCGTGAAGGAACTCCGTGAGATCGGCATCCAGCCCGACATCCTGCTGTGCCGTGCCGACCGACCGATTCCAGAAGAAGAACGGCGCAAGATCGCGCTCTTCACCAATGTGGCGCCCGAGGCGGTGATTTCAGCGGTGGATGCGGACTCCATTTATAAAATTCCCAGCATGCTGCATGACCAGATGATCGACGAGATCGTGTGCCACAAACTGGGTATCCTGGCACGCGCCGCCGACCTGTCTGCCTGGAAGAAATTGGTGGAGGCATTGGAAAATCCAAAGCATGAAGTCAACATCGCATTCGTCGGCAAGTACGTCGATCTCACCGAGTCTTACAAATCTCTGACCGAGGCGCTGGTTCACGCCGGCATCCATACTCGCTCCAAGGTCCGCATTCATTATCTCGATTCGGAAGAGATCGAAAAATCGGGTACCACAGAATTGAGCCACATGGATGCCATCCTGGTGCCGGGCGGTTTCGGCAAGCGCGGCACCGAAGGCAAGATCGCCGCGATCCGTTACGCGCGTGAGCACAAGATCCCGTATCTCGGCATCTGTCTCGGCATGCAGCTTGCCGTGATCGAATATGCCCGCAACGTAGCGGGATTGGAAAATGCCAACAGCACCGAGTTCGATCCCGATACGCCCCATCCCGTGGTGGGCCTCATCACCGAGTGGAAGGATGCCTCCGGCCGCATTGAGCAGCGCGACGAGAATTCCGACCTGGGCGGCACCATGCGGCTGGGCGCCCAGAAATGTCCGACCGTACCAGGCACGCTCGCCGAGAAAATTTATGGCAAAGAAATCAATGAGCGCCACCGCCACCGTTTCGAAGTCAACAACCATTATGTCGATCAGCTTAAATTGGCCGGGCTGGTGGTTTCCGCGCGCACGCCGAGCGAAGATTTGTGCGAGATGATCGAACTGCCGCAGGAGGTGCACCCCTGGTTCGTGGGCTGCCAGTTCCACCCGGAATTCACCTCCAACCCGCGCGCGGGCCATCCTTTGTTCAAGGCTTATGTGGAAGCCGCGATTCGTTATCGGGCAAGCAAACGATGAAGCTGTGCGGTTTCGAAGTCGGTCTCGATCGACCTTTGTTCCTCATCGCGGGCCCCTGCGTGATCGAATCCGAGCAGCTGGCGCTGGATACGGCTGGGCAGCTCAAGGAGATCTGTGCTGACATCGGCATCCCTTTCATCTACAAATCATCCTACGACAAGGCCAACCGCAGTTCTGGCAAGTCGTTTCGTGGTTTGGGCCTGCAGGAAGGGTTGCGCATCCTGGCCGAAGTAAAACGGCAGATCGGCGTGCCAGTGCTGACCGATGTGCACACCGAGGCCGAGGTGGATGAAGTGGCAGCGGTGGTGGACGTATTGCAGACCCCTGCTTTCCTGTGCCGTCAGACCGACTTCATCCACAAGTGTGCCGCCACCGGTTTGCCGGTGAACATCAAGAAAGGCCAGTTCATGGCGCCGTGGGACATGAAAAACGTGGTGGAAAAGGCCAAGGCCGCCAATGGCGGGATGGATACGATCCTGGTTTGCGAGCGCGGCGTGTCGTTCGGCTACAATACTCTGGTTTCCGACATGCGCGGGCTGGCAGTGATGCGTGAGACGGGTTGTCCGGTGGTGTTCGACGCGACACATTCGGTACAGCAGCCCGGAGGACAAGGCGACAGAAGTGGGGGGCAGCGTGAGCATGTGCCGGTGCTGGCGCGTGCCGCGGTGGCAAGCGGAGTGGCGGGTGTGTTCATGGAAACGCATCCCGACCCAGACCGGGCGTTGTCGGACGGCCCCAATGCCTGGCCGCTCGGAAAAATGAAGGCGTTGCTGGAGACACTGGTCGAGATCGACCGGGTGGTCAAAAAGCATGGATGGATCGAACAAACCGTTTAGAAACAAGGAACCCAAATGAGTGCTATCGTTGAAGTGATCGCCCGCGAAATCCTCGACTCGCGGGGCAACCCCACCGTGGAAGCCGACGTGTTGCTGGAGTCCGGCGTCATCGGCCGTGCGGCGGTTCCCTCCGGAGCTTCGACTGGCAGCAAGGAAGCCGTCGAGCTGCGTGATGGGGATGAGGACCGTTATCTGGGCCGTGGCGTATTGCGTGCCGTGGAAAACGTCAATACCGAGATCGCCGAGGCATTGGCCGGGCTGGATGCGGAAGAGCAGGCTTTCATCGACCAGACGCTGATCGAAATCGATGGTACCGAGAACAAATCGCGCCTTGGCGCCAATGCCATCCTTGCCGTTTCCCTGGCGTGCGCGCGTGCTGCCGCCGATGAGGCGGGGCTGCCGCTCTACCGCTATCTGGGTGGCTGTGGACGCATGCAGCTGCCGGTACCGATGATGAACATCATCAATGGAGGGGCGCATGCGTCCAACAACATCGACATGCAGGAATTCATGATCATACCGGCGGGGGTTTCCAGTTTTCGCGAGGCCATCCGCTGTGGAGCCGAGGTGTTTCATGCCCTCAAGAAGGCACTGCACAAGAAAGGTCATTCCACCACGGTAGGCGACGAAGGTGGCTTCGCCCCCGATTTGCCCAGCAACGAGGCGGCTTTGCAATTCATCATGGAGGCGATCGCGGCCGCTGGCTACGAGCCCGGCCGGGATGTGCTGATCGGTGTGGATTGTGCCAGCTCAGAATTCTACCGGGATGGCAAATACCACCTCGAATCGGAAGGTTTGGTGCTCGATTCCGAACAGTTTGCCGACTATCTTGCCACTTGGGTGGACAAGTATCCCATCATCAGCATCGAGGATGGCATGAGTGAGTTCGACTGGGATGGCTGGAGCCTGCTCACTCAGCGGCTGGGGGATTCCGTCCAGTTGGTGGGTGATGACGTCTTCGTCACCAATCCGAACATCATCCGGGAAGGTATCCGGCGTGGTATCGCCAATTCCGTACTGATCAAGGTCAACCAGATCGGAACCCTGACGGAGACCTTCGAGGCCATCGAAATGGCCAAACGTGCCGGCTATACCGCCGTGATTTCACATCGATCTGGTGAAACCGAGGACACCACCATCGCCGACGTCGCCGTGGCAGCCAACACCATGCAGATCAAGACCGGCTCTTTGAGCCGCTCTGAGCGTATCGCCAAATACAACCAGCTGCTGCGCATCGAAGAGGAGCTGGGCAGTGCGGCCAGCTATCCGGGGCGCGATGCCTACTACCAGCTCATAGGTTGAAGGCCAGGCGGCGATGAGGATACTCACGCTCATCCTCGTCATCCTGATCGCCGCGCTTCAATACCCTTTATGGCTGGGCAAGGGGAGCTGGTTACGGGTATGGGATCTGGCCCGACAGATCGAGAAACAGCAGGAGATCAATGCCAAACTCAAAGCACGCAACGATGCGCTGGATGCCGAGGTACGCGATCTCAAGCAAGGCTACGCCGCCATCGAAGAGCGCGCGCGTAGCGAGCTTGGCATGATCAAGCAAGACGAGGTATTCTATCAGGTGATCGAAGAAAGACCCACGATCCCAGCCCAGCCCGCTGCATCTTCCGCCACTGCGTCTGTGGGGCGTTAGTTTCGTCTGCGTATTACCTTGCGCGACCAAACCCATACGTACTGAATACCCGAGGCGAGTGTCGTCGTCAGTACGATCCAGACCAGCGCATCCAGCCAGCTGTTCTTGGCGAATGTGGTGGAGTGGGCGAACAAGGCCGCCAGAACCAGCACGAACTGTGCCGCGGTATTGATCTTGCCAAGTATGAGTGGGGCCATTTCGATGTCACCGGTGATGAAGCGGTAAGCGGCGGCACCACAGACGATGACGACATCCCGTAGCAGGACGATGCCGGCCAGCCAGAGGGGCAAGGCGCCCACCCAGCTCATCGCCAGGATGCCACAGGCCACCAGTAACTTGTCGGCCAACGGATCGAGCAGGGCGCCCAACGGCGTGGCCAGAGCGCAGTGACGTGCCAGAAAACCGTCCAGTGCATCACTGAGGCTGGCGACGAGAAATACCCATAGCGCGTACGTGTAGGATTGAGTCAACAGCAGCCAGACGAACACCGGCGCCAACAGAAAGCGCAGCAAGGTGACGGCGATCGCTGCGTTAAACGTCATACGGCAGGGGCAGCAGAGCGAGCCTTGGCCCCTCGCTGCTGCCAAGATGCAAAGGACCCGCTAGGCGGTCCAGCTGGATTTCGGCCAGCAAGTCGCACCCCCCGGCCGGGGCCATCGCCGCATTGATCACCATGCCAGCGGGTTCGGTAGCTGTTGTGCCATAGATGGCGGTGCCGGCCGGTGGAGGCTGTGCCACATCCACATGCGCCAGATGGGTGCGACGTTTGACCTTGCCGAGATAGTGGGTGCGTGCGACGATCTCTTGGCCGATGTAACAGCCTTTTTTGAAGCTGATGCCGTCTAGCAGGTCCAGATTGACCATCTGGGGTACGAATTCTTCTTGGGTGCCGGGGCCGATCTGCGGAATACCGGCTCGGATCTCCAACCATTCCCAGTAGGCTGGCTCGACCATGCGGCAATCGCGCTCGAACCGGGCCCGCAGGGCGGGAATGGTGTGCGCCGGTGCGATGATCTGAAAGCGTGGCGTGCCGCCATCGTGCAGGCGGATCAAGGTGATGTCTTCATGCCGCAGCGTATCCATCGGTTGTTGCGGCAGGGAACCGAAACACGCCTCTAGCAGGGTCACACAGTCTGTGCCGGCTATCCCCAGCCGCCCCCATCGGGCTGCTACGTCCGTGATACTCACCTTTGCTCGCAGCACGTACAGACCCAGGCGCTTCTGCACGGTAGCGGCAATTGCCCCGTGCAGCTGACCGCAATAACCGTCGTTGGTCTTCCAGAGCAGGAACGTGGCCAGCAAGCGCCCCTTGGCCGTACAATAGCCGGCGAGTTGACTGCGGTCTGCCGAGATCAGTCGAACATCGTTGGTGAGCTGGCCTTGCAGAAAGCTTTGTGCATCCTCTCCCGTGAAGGCGATGAGGCCAAGATGGTCGAGCGGACAGAGCACCGGGTCGCTAACGGTAAGCGTTTCCATGGGACCGAATTATACCTTGCAGACAAGCGAAATCCGTTTGCACTCTTCGCGCCAGCTACTGGCGGTATTGACCATCGCTCACCTGGGGGCCGCTGCGGCATTGCTGGTGGTACCTGTGCCATTCTGGCTGCAGCTATCTTGCGGACTGACCATTCTCGCCAGTTTGGTGCACAGTGTCCGGCATCATGCCATGCGGCAGGGGGCTGGCGCCATCGTGGCTTTGCGTACGTCTGGCAGGGGGATGGAAGTCCAAACAACAGATGGGAATTGGCTGATGGTCGAGGTGCTCGGCAGTAGCCTGGTTACGCCCTGGTTGACCGTGTTGCACCTCAGACCGACGCCCCATCGTCGGCGGGTGCCACTGGTGCTACTACCGGACATGTTGCTTCCCCAGGATTATCGTCGCCTACGGGTCTGGTTGCGTTGGCAGGATGCCTTCGGCCATGGCGCGGATGACGCTGCGATGTTATGATGCCCTTTTGCCGAGAAGCTTTCCTTGCATGTCCTGCAACATCGATTTGCACAGTCATTCCACGGTGTCCGACGGCCAGCTCGCCCCGGCTGAACTGGTGCGTCATGCGGCCAGCAAAGGGGTGCGGGTACTGGCGTTGACCGATCACGATGACGTGGGTGGCTTACGAGAAGCCATGCAAGCGGCGCTGGAGACGGGGATCGTCGTCGTGCCAGGCGTTGAAATTTCCGTGACCTGGAACGGTCATTCGGTGCATGTGGTAGGACTGAAAATCGACCCCGAGTTTGCTCCCTTGCGCGCGGGGCTGCAGCGGTTGCGTGAAAGCCGTCATGCGCGGGCGGAAGCCATGGCGCATAGCCTGGCACGGGCCGGCATCGCTGGCAGCCTGGAAGGCGCCTATGCCTATGCGACACCCGGGGGGGTCATCGGCCGTGTCCATTTTGCGCGCTTTTTGGTGGAACGGGGGGTGGCCAAGGATGTGCGCTCGGTGTTCAAGCGTTTCCTGGTCAAAGGCAAGCCCGGCTATCACGAGCATCGCTGGGCGAGTCTGGAAGAGGCCATAGGATGGATCCTAGGCAGTGGTGGAATTCCTGTGTTGGCCCATCCGGGTCGCTATGCCTTGGGACGTACCACCATGCTCCGACTGCTGCATGAGTTTCGTGAACTGGGCGGGCAGGCCATCGAAGTCGTGACGGCGAGCCACCCCATGGAGCAAATACCATATTTCGCACGACTGGCACGGCAATTCTCACTCTTGGCTTCCGTTGGTTCGGATTATCATGGGCCCACGCATGGAGGGCTCACGATGGGCCATCTACCCGAGCTTTCGTCGATTTGCGTGCCCGTGTGGCATGATTGGCCGGAGGCAAGCGTCTAGTCTTTGGCGAAAGTGGCCTGGCCATGTCACAATACTTCGTGGTTCATCCCAAATCACCTCAGCCGCGTCTCATTCGGCAGGCGGCGGAGATCATCAGGCAAGGGGGCGTGGTGGCCTATCCGACCGACTCCTGTTATGCATTGGGCTGCCATCTGGGCGACAAGGCAGCGCAGGCGCGGATACGCGCCATCCGCGGTGTGGACGAGCACCACCACTTCACCCTGGTGTGTCGCAACCTCTCCGAAATCGCCACCTATGCCAAGGTGGACAACAGCCAGTTCCGTCTGCTCAAGGCCAACACGCCCGGCAGCTATACGTTCATTCTGCCGGCCACGCGCGAGGTGCCGCGCCGCTTGCAACATCCGAAGCGCAGCACCATCGGGCTGCGCGTGCCAGACCACCCGGTGCCGCTGGCCTTGCTGGAGGAACTGGGCGAGCCACTGCTCAGCATGACATTGTTTCTGCCGCATTGGGAATCGCCGCGCGAAGCCTGGGAAATCCGCGAGGAACTGGAGCACCAGCTGGATCTGGTGATCGATGCCGGGGCTTGCGCGCATGAAATGACCACCGTGATCGATCTCACCGGTGCATCGCCGGTGCTGGTGCGACGCGGCCGGGGTGACCCCGCTCCGTTTGGATTGTGAAGCCATATGGAACTGACACTGATACAGAAAATCACGGTCTATGCCTTGCCGGTGATATTTGCCATCACCGTGCATGAAGCGGCGCATGGCTATGCGGCACGCCATTTCGGCGACATGACGGCAGCCCAGGCCGGCCGCATCAGTCTCAATCCGCTGCGCCACATCGACCCCGTGGGCACGATCCTGGTCCCGCTGCTGACGCTGCTGGCCGGCGGCATCCTGTTCGGTTGGGCCAAGCCGGTTCCAGTCAACTTCGCCCGTCTGCGTCACCCCAAGCAGGACATGCTGTGGGTGGCTGCCGCTGGCCCTGGTTCCAATCTGGTGATGGCGCTGGCCTGGGCGCTGGCCTACAAATTTTCCGGCGCTTTTGGTCCGTACGCCTTGCCGCTTTCCTTGATGGCACAGGCGGGGGTGACCATCAACGTGGTGTTGATGGTGCTCAACCTGTTGCCGCTGCCGCCATTGGATGGCGGTCGGATCGCGGTGAGCCTGCTGCCGCATCCATGGGCCTGGAAATTCGCCCAGATCGAGCGCTATGGTTTCCTCATCCTGATCATCCTGTTGCTCACCGGCATCCTGGGTAAAATCATGGGGCCGCCGATCGATGCGGTCATTCATTTCATCTCTTGGCTCATTGCATGAATTCGGGATTCACTCATGGCTGTTGAACGCGTTTTGTCCGGCATGCGTCCTACGGGCAGCTTGCACCTGGGACATTATCATGGTGTGCTCAAAAACTGGATCAAGCTGCAGCACGAATACGAATGCCTGTTTTTCGTCGCCGACTGGCACGCGCTGACCACCCATTACGACACCCCGCACATCATCGAGGAAAACGTATGGGAAATGGTGATCGACTGGCTGGCCGCCGGGGTCGATCCAGCCAATGCCACCATTTTCATACAGTCGCGTGTGCCGGAGCATGCCGAACTGCACACTCTGCTGTCCATGATCACCCCGCTGGGTTGGCTGGAGCGCGTGCCGACCTACAAGGATCAGCAGGAGAAGCTGTCCAGCAAGGATTTGTCCACCTATGGTTTTCTCGGCTACCCGTTGCTGCAGAGTGCTGACATCCTGATCTACAAGGCCACGCTGGTGCCGGTAGGGGAGGATCAGGTGCCGCACATCGAATTCACACGCGAGATCGCCCGCCGCTTCAACCATATCTACGGTCGCGAGCCAGGCTTCGAGGAAAAAGCCGCAGCGGCCATTCGCAAGCTGGGGAGCAAGCGCGGCGCCTTGTATGAGGAATTGCGCACCCGCTACCAGGAAACCGGCGATGACGAGGCGCTGGAGGCTGCGCGCGCGTTGATCGAGGAGCAACAGGGGTTGAGCCTGGGTGATCGCGAACGTCTGCTGGGTTTTCTCGAAGGCGGCGGCAAGATGATTCTGGTGGAGCCGGAAGCGAGGCTCACCCCAGCCTCCCGGATGCCGGGACTGGACGGTCAGAAAATGTCCAAGTCCTACAACAATACGATCGCGCTGCGCGAATCCCCGGACGCGGTGGCGAAAAAGATCAAAACCATGCCCACCGATCCGGCACGGATTCGCCGCACCGATCCGGGCGATCCGCTCAGATGCCCGGTATGGCAGCTGCATACGGTCTATTCCGACGACCAGCGACGCGACTGGGTGCAGCAGGGGTGCAAAGGAGCCACCATCGGCTGTCTGGAGTGCAAGCAGCCGGGGATCGACGCCGTGCTGGCGGAGCTGCAGCCGATCCAGGAGCGTGCTGCGCAATACGCTCAAGACCCCACGCTGGTGAAAAACATCGTCGCCGATGGCTGCGAAAAGGCGCGCAAGCTGGCACGCGAGACCATGCGCGAAGTGCGCGAGGCGATGGGATTGGCCTATTCCTGATGCTAGCCAACGTCCAGGCCCGCATCCACGGCGAACCCCTCGCCGAATTGCCGCAGGACCTCTATATCCCGCCGGATGCGCTGGAAGTCTATCTGGAGACTTTCGAAGGGCCGCTCGACCTGCTGCTTTACCTCATCCGCCGCCACAACCTGGACATCCTGGACATCCCCATGGCGGAACTCACCCGCCAATACATGGATTATGTGGAGGAGATGCGTGCCCGTAACCTGGAGTTGGCAGCAGATTATCTCTTGATGTCGGCCACGCTCATCGAGATCAAGTCGCGTATGTTGTTGCCCCGCCCCGCGGTCGAAATGGAGCATGAGGATGATCCACGCGCCGAATTGGTGCGACGTCTGCTCGAGTACGAAGCCATCAAGCTGGCCGCGCAGCGCCTCGATGCACTTCCTCGAGTGGGCCGTGAACTGGTGGTGGCGCATGTGTACCATGAGTCCCTGCCTCGGCATGCTCGTCCCAATGTCAGTCTGGACGATCTCATCGCAGCATGGCGTGCCATACTGGAACGCGCCAAACACTATGCCCATCATCGGGTGACGCGCGAGCAATTGTCGGTGCGGGAGCATATGTCGATCATCCTGCGGCGGCTGCATCAGGAAGGCACGCTGGAGTTTTTCGCACTGTTCGATCCGGCCGAGGGGATATCCAAACTGGTGGTTTGTTTTCTGGCACTGCTGGAGCTGGCGCGGGAGGGGCTGGTGCGGCTTACCCAATCGGCAAGCTTCGCGCCCATCCATGTCGAAGCGGTAGGAGGAGGGTGATGGCCGAACCATATTCCGTGCAAAAAATGAAAGCGGTATTGGAAGTGGCCTTGCTGACCAGCCCCGAGCCGCTTTCCCTGGATGATCTGCAGCGCTTGTTTGAAACCCGCGTGGAGCGTGCCACCCTGCGCATGTTGCTCGACGAATTGAAATCCGACTGGGAAGGGCGTACGCTGGAGCTGGTCCAGGTGGCGAGTGGCTGGCGTTTCCAGGCACGGCCGCAGTATGTGCCTTTTCTTGCGCGCTTGCAGCCGGAACGGCCACAACGTTATTCGCGCGCAGTGATGGAAACGCTGGCGATCATCGCTTACCGGCAACCGGTGACGCGTGGCGACATCGAGGAAATCCGCGGCGTGGCGGTGAACCAGAACGTCTTGCGCACGCTGCTGGAGCGCGGCTGGATCGATGTCGTGGGGCAGCGCGATGTACCTGGCCGGCCATCTTTGTATGCCACGACCAAGACTTTTCTCGATGACTTCAACCTGCGCTCGCTGGAGGAATTGCCCCCTTTGCCGTCGGTTGCTCAACAGGAATTTGGCTTTGACTCATGAACGACAGACGCACCCCCCTTCGACCCAAGAAAGTATCGATGAGCTCCCCACGTCGGGCGGTGGGCGATGCTCGCAGCCAGGGCACGCCTTCCTCGCCGCAACGTTTGCAGAAAGTACTGGCGCTGTCCGGGCTGGGATCCCGCCGAGACATGGAAGCGCTGATCGAAAGTGGACGAGTCACCGTCAATGGTCAGCCGGCCAGGCTGGGCATGTCGGTGAAGGCGGGTGACGTGGTGCGCATCGACAAACGCATCGTCCGGTTGCACATGGAACCACGATTACCGCGCGTGCTCATCTACCACAAGCTGGAAGGCGAGATCGTCAGCCAGGACGACCCGCAGCAGCGTCCCACGGTGTTCGAAAAGCTGCCCCACATCCGCGGGGCGAAGTGGATATCGGTCGGGCGGCTGGACATCAATTCATCGGGGTTGATGATCTTCACTACTTCGGGGGAATTGGCCAACCGCTTCATGCATCCGCGTTACGCGGTCGAGCGTGAATATGCCGTGCGCGTCATGGGCACGTTGAGCGAAGCACAGCTGCGACAGCTCACCGAGGGGATCGAACTGGAAGACGGCAGGGCCGCTTTCGATGCGATCCAGGACCGTGGCGGCGAGGGCATCAACCACTGGTATCAGGTGATCTTGCGCGAGGGACGCAACCGTGAGGTGCGCCGGATGTTCGAGGCCGTCGGTCTGACGGTGAGCCGGCTGATGCGGGTGCGTTTCGGCCCTATCAGTCTGCCACCGCGATTGAAGCGTGGCCAGATGATGGCGTTGGATGACGAACAGGTGCGTGAGCTGCTGGTCTGGGCAGGTCTACCGGTGCCGCACGGCATCCTACGGCGCAAGATGTCGGAGCGTGAAAGGAAGCAAGTTGGTCAACCGTTTACGCCACGGCCCAAATCTGCGTTGACGAAAGCAACCCGACCCAAGCGCAGTGCGCGCTGACGGATCACATCGGGCGGATGCGGAAAAACCACTGCGAGCGGCTTGAAGCCTACGCGCGAGGAGCAAGCCCGAGGCCCAGCGAGACGTTCGGCGAAGAAACGACGCAACGCCGCCTTCCGGCCGGGCTTACTCAGCGGCTTTTGGACGTGGTTCCGGGGCAAGCGCTGCCTGGTCGAGCAGGAACACGAATTCATCGCCCGCACTCACTTCCAGCCAGGTGAAAGGGATGTCTGGAAAGGCGGCTTCCAGGGCGTCGCGGTTGTGGCCGATCTCCACGATCAGCAGGCCCCCGGGATAAAGATGCTGCGGTGCTTGCCGCAACAAGGTGCGCACATGATCCAGCCCATCCTCGCCCGAAGCCAGCGCCAGCCGCGGCTCGCGACGGTATTCGGCGGGCAGGGTTTCCATGGCGGCAGCATTGACATAGGGCGGGTTGGACAGGATCAGGTCGTAGCGTTTGCCCTGCAATGCCGTCAGCATGTCGGACCGGACCGCCCGCACCCGGTCCTCCAGGCCATGATCGGCGATGTTGCGGCGCGCCACCTCCAGCGCATCCGCGGAAATGTCCACCGCATCCACCTCGGCATGGGGGAAGGCCAGCGCCGCCAGGATGGCGAGGCAGCCGCTGCCGGTGCAGACATCGGCCACCGCCGTCACCTCCTCGGGATTTTTCACCCAGGGCGCGAGCTGTTCGCGCAGTAGCTCCGCGATGAAGGAGCGCGGCACGATCACCCGTTCATCCACATAGAATTTGAATTCGCCCAGCCAGGCTTCGCGCAGCAGATAGGCCGTAGGGATGCGCTCGCCGACCCGGCGTTCGATCAGGTGCAGCAAATGGCGGCGCTCCGGCTCGGTGATCACCGCGTCGAGAAAGATTTCCAGCCGGTCGTGGGGCAGGTGCAGGGCGGAAAGCACCAGCCAGGCGGCCTCGTCGAAGCTGTTGGTGACCCCATGGCCGTAGTACAGGCCGGCTTCCTCGAAGCGCGAAACGGCATAGCGCAACCAGTCGCGCACGGTGAACAGCTCGGCGTGGGAGCTCATGCCAGCAGTTTTTCCAGGGTGCGGCGGTAGGTGTCCTTGAGCGGCTCGATGTCGGCAATGCCTACGCATTCGTTGAGCTTGTGGATGGTGGCATTCAAGGGGCCGAATTCGACCACCTGCGGGCAGATGTCAGCGATGAAGCGACCATCCGAGGTACCGCCGCTGGTGGAGAGTTCCGGCGTCACGCCGAAGCACTCTTCGATCGCTGCGCTGATGGCATCCACCAGGTCGCCGCGCGGCGTCAGGTAAGGCTTGCCGGATTCCCATTCCAGTTCGTATTCCAGCCCATGCCGGTCGAGGATGGCATGCACTCTGTCCCGCAAGCTCTGCTCGGTGCTGGCGGTGGAGTAGCGGAAGTTGAACAGGATTTCCACCTGCCCCGGCACCACGTTGGTCGCCCCGGTGCCGCCGTGGATGTTGGAGACCTGGAACGAGGTGGGGGGGAAATATTCGTTGCCCTCGTCCCATACCGTATTGGCCAGTTCGGCGATGGCGGGGGCGGCCATGTGGATGGGGTTCCTGACCAGGTGGGGATACGCGATGTGGCCCTGCACGCCTTTCACGATCAGCCTGCCGGAAAGCGAGCCGCGCCGGCCGTTCTTGACCATGTCGCCGACCACCTTGTTGGAGGTCGGCTCGCCGACGATGCAGTAGTCCAGTCGTTCATTACGCGCCTTGAGCGCCTCGACCACTTTCACCGTGCCGTCCACCGCCACGCCTTCCTCATCGGAGGTGATGATGAGACCGATGGAGCCGTTGTGGTCGGGGTTGGCCGCGATGAATTCCTCCAGGGCGACGATGAAGGCGGCAATTGAAGTCTTCATGTCCGCCGCCCCGCGTCCATAGAGGTGCCCGTCGCGGATGGTGGGGGTGAACGGCTCGCTCAGCCACTGCTCGACCGGGCCGGAGGGGACGACATCGGTATGCCCGGCGAACACCACCAGCGGCCTGGCGTGTCCGCGCCGCGCCCAGAAGTTGTCCACCGCGCCGAAGCGCATTTTCTCGACCGTGAAGCCCAGCTTTTCCAGCCGGGCGATCAGGATCTCCTGGCAGCCCGCATCGTCCGGAGTCAGGGAGCGGCGGGCGATCAGTTGCTTGGCGAGTTCGAGCGTGGCCGTCATGGGAACAGTCTTTCGTAATCGGCTTCGGTAAAGCCGGTGGCCAGCACCTTGCCGTTTCCTTCCAGAACCGGCCGCTTGATCACGTTGGGTTTTTCCAGCATGAGGCGCAATGCCGAGGCGTCGTCCTTGATCGCGGCCTTCACTGCCTCGGGCAGTTGACTCCAGGTGGGACCGGTTTTCTTCAGCAGCTGCTGCCAGCCGACCTGTCGCAGCCAGCCGGCCAGCATGGCCTCGGTCACGCCGTCTTTCTTGAAGTCATGGAATTCGTAAGCGATGCCGCGGCCTTCCAGCCAGGCGCGCGCCTTCTTCACCGTGCCGCAGTTGGGGATGCCATACAGTTTCATCATTCCGCCCATAGCGAAGACAAATCGAACGAAATGGCGTCGAACGGCGGCTGGCTGACCGGTGCGTCGTTCTCCAGCACGGTGAGCAGCAGCCACTTGCCGCCACGGTTTTCGAACACCTCCAGTGTCTTGAGATCGGGATCCACC
Source organism: Methylophilaceae bacterium (assembly GCA_026419515.1). GTDB lineage: Bacteria > Pseudomonadota > Gammaproteobacteria > Burkholderiales > Methylophilaceae > JANZZG01. The sequence goes on along the minus strand of JANZZG010000031.1, from coordinate 4,279 downwards.
AGCCAGGTGTGTTTGACACCGTGGCGGGCATACAGTGGGAGTTTTTCGGCGCGGTCGCACTGGGCGGTTGCGGGCGAGAGGATTTCGCACACCCAGTCGGGCGCCAGGGAAAACCAGGCGGTGTCGGGCAATTCGGGCATGCGCTCGCGCTTCCAGCCGGCGAGGTCGGGCACCAGAATGTCGGCATCGAGATGCAGCTCTGGCTCGTCCAGTATCCACCAGCCCCCCGGCCCACCCTGTCCGCGGTCGAAAGGACCCCAGATGTGGCCACCGAGGGCTGAGTAGGCACGGGCATGCCGTGGCGCCGGGCGCGGGTGCGTGACCAGGCGGCCGTTCACGATCTCGCCCACGATGTTTTCCGGCAGATCGAACAAATCCTCGTAAGTGGCAGGTCGGGTTTGTGCAAAGGTCATCAAATTCCTCTCAGCAGCTCATTGATGCCAACCTTGGAGAGCGTTTTTTGGCTACGGCCGCCGCCAAGCGGCTTAACCTTGGCGGGGCCAAGGTTAGCCTGCGCCGAAAAACGCTCTTTGCGAACCTGGAGTGCAAAGGTCATCAAATTCCTCTCAGCAGTTCATTGATGCCAACCTTGGAGAGCGTTTTTTCGTCCACCTTCTTGACGATCACCGCGCAATAGAGGCTATATTTGCCATCCTTGGAAGGCAGGTTGCCACTCACCACCCCCGAGCCGGCCGGCACGCGGCCATAATGGATTTCGCCGGTTTCGCGGTCGTAGATCTTGGTGGACTGGCCGATATAGACGCCCATGGAAATCACGCAGTTATCTTCCACCACCACGCCTTCCACCACTTCCGAACGGGCACCGATGAAGCAGTTGTCGCCGATGATGGTAGGACTGGCCTGCACCGGTTCCAGCACCCCGCCGATGCCCACCCCCCCGGACAGGTGCACGTTCCTGCCGATCTGCGCGCAGGAGCCGACCGTAGCCCAGGTATCCACCATGGTGCCCTCGTCCACATAAGCGCCGATATTGACATAGGATGGCATCAGCACCACGTTTCTGCCGATGAAGGCGCCGCGCCGCACCATGGCGTTGGGCACCACGCGATAGCCGCCGGCGCGGAAGTCGGCTTCCGAAAAATGCGCGAACTTGGATGGCACCTTGTCGAAAAAGTGGGTGTAGCCGGCGCCCGACATCTTGTTGTCTTCCAGACGGAAGGACAGCAGCACCGCCTTTTTGATCCACTGATGGGTTTCCCACTGCTGGGTTCCCGGGATGCGCGTGGCGACCCGCAGGCGGCCGGCGTCCAGCTCGGACAGTACCGTGGCGACGGCCTCCTTGAGCTCTTTGCTGGCATTGGCGGGGGTGATGTCGGCGCGGTTCTCGTATGCGGTTTCGATGAGAGATTGCAGTTGCTGCATGATGCTTCCTTAAGGCTATGAAGTCGGAAATTTTACTCGGTTGCGCAGCCTGCGTAAAAACATCCGATCTCTCATCCCATGTCACGTTACCCATCGGATGGCCTGGCGTGGCAGCGCAAGACCGTGACGCGAATACGGCCGCTTGCCCGTGGCGGTGATCAGATAAGGCGATGCGGCATGACCCAGCGCCGTGATCAAGGCGCGGTTGGCTTTGGCATTTTTTTGCTGGAAGAACTGTTCCATGTCTCCAGGAAGCTGCTGCGCGATTTTTTCATACGCGGCGGAGCACTTGCCCGCCACTTTGGCGTAGATGTCGAGAAAATCGTTGGGATCGATGTCGCGCCAGTGGATGAAGGGATCATCCAGGTTGGCCCGGCGATGCGCATGCCAGGCATACCAGGCAAAGATCTGCCGCGGCATGGTGACCGGCGTGCCGCCGCAGACCACACGCCGGTTTTTCCAATCGATTTCCAGTTGAGGCGGTGCAAAGGATTTCTGCAGCGCGGCCACGGTTTCGCTGAAAGTCGCCATACCTTTCAACAACACCTCCGGCAGGCCGTGGCGCAGACGCACGAAGGGAATGTCGGCCAGTGTCACCTCGGCATCGGCCGTATCGATGTGGCCGCCATCGCGCGTGGCCAGGCGGCGTGGCGAGCGGGGCGGATAAAAAAACTCCGGGTGGGATTCGAAGGGTGCGGAAACCAGCACATGGGATAGCCTGTCCTGTGGCCGAGCAAACAGCGAAAACGCGTAGCCCAGGTAGAACCCCATGGTTTTGCGCCCGCCGGCAATCGAGACATGCAGGGCGCTGTTTTCATCCGCCGTCAGTTCGGCCACCCGGGCAGTGATGGCGTCGGCCGCGGCTGCGTTCTGTTCCGGTGTACGGATGTCGGACAGTGGCATGCCGTCGGGCCCGGTGATGACATGGATGCACGATTCGTCGAAATGGGGTGTTCCTACTTGTGGCCAATCCGCGAGCAACGCATGGAATTGCCCACCGTCCGGGTGTAGCAGCGCGGTACGCGCCATGCGCGCACCCTCGGCGGTAGTCAAAAGGTGGATTTCGGTGGGCGAAAAAGGGGGCGTTTGCGCCACCGTCAGCGCGTAGAGCGTCTCCGTCACTACCTGCGGCGACAAACCCGTGACGGCGAGCAGGATACGGCGTGGATAAGACTGGGGGTCGATCATGCCCGGCCTTTCTGACCTCGCTCGCCCCTGGCGAGGCGTTTGGGTTTCTTGACCGGCCTGTTGGCAAACGAGAACATGACGCCATCGTGGGCGGATGCGATCGGGCTATGCCGGACCTTTGGGGTCACAGGCAGACCGGAATCCCTGATTTCCAGCAGGTGCTGGAGCCACGCACGCACCGTCTCCTTTTCCTGAAGGCTCGATGAGGCTGCCATGCGGCTGACTGCCGGTTTGGCGGATACGGGGTTCATTTTGATTTTTTCCGAAAAATCACTTCGAAACATTGCACCAGCTTTTCAGCCGCTCATCGAGACGTGCCAGATCCCTTCCCGCCACCACTTCGATGTTGAGCGCCTTAGCCAGCCGCTTTTCCGCTTCTTCCAGCCCCCGGTAAGTGGCAAACATGCCGCGTGTGCCGAGGCCGCCCACCCGCCGGCAGTTTTCGGCCAGTTTGAACAGGGCATTGTTGGCTTTGTCGGACTGTTCGAGATTCATGCGGCTCGTTTTGCATTCGATCACGAACAACCGGTTGCGGGCGAGAAAAACCACATCGAATTCGTTTTTGACGCCATTGGGGTCGGTGATTTCGAGATTGAGCGCTTTGTCGCGGATATCCAATACCCCATGCAGGCCTTCCACGGTTCTGTAAACGTAATCTTCCAGCCAGCCGCCGTTGGCGAAGGCCCTCTCTTTTTCATTTGTAAAAACGACCCTGCCCTGGTTGACCTTGAGCACCCCGGCATCCTCAAAGTTGCGCAGCAGTGCTTCCAGCCCGCGTGAGTCGCGCTGGGCCTCGTCCATCTCGATTTCGAGCGTACCGTTCTGTTCCGCTTTCTGGGCCAGCCAGTTCAGCTGCCCGAGCGGCCTTTCAAAGGCGCTCACGTTTTGCACCAGCGTCGCGCAAAGGTCTCGGTGGCGCGGCTCGGCGGCCGGCCTTGGGATATCTTTGGTCGAGAATCCGTAGGCTTTGAGATAATGCCGCAGTCTCAATTGTTGAGCGAGCCTCTGGCGCGAGGAATTTTTACCCAGCCAGATGGCCTCGTCCGTATCGAGATCTACATAGAACATGGACCACCCCGCAGTAACAGCGACGGACTGCGCGACCAGCGCCATCAGCTTGGTGCCGCCGGTCAGGTTGAGCGCAATACTGAGATTTTTATAGCGGGTGGCGGTTTCCAGCATCTCCTCGGACATCCGCCAAAAATCGTGCTCGTCCGCGATCGGCTGACGTTCCACCTTGATGCCGTTTTCCCGAAAAACCGTTTCCAGCGCAGCGGCGCGCCTTTCCATCTTGCTGCTGACGAAGAGAATCACGGATTTCGGCTTGAGCTCGGGGTCGAGTGCCGGCAGCAGATTGGGAGCGGCCTGTTCCGAGACCAGTAAGACATGCGCATCGAATCGACTCATGGCATTTTTTCTCTATGGATGACGTAACGTTCCAGGCGCGCCCCATAGGCGTCCAGCTCGTCTGCCGTGAGCTCGCGCCCCCGGGCTTCGGGCGGCAGCTCCAGCGACAGATTGAGATACACTGCCCCACGTGTGCAGACCTCGGCGGCCAGGTTGATCGGTAGTGTACCGATCACCGTGTCGCCGGCGGCCACATCGGACACCTCCAGATGCGGCACCCAGCGGTCCACGCGGATACCGCGGCGCTGCGCCCATTCGACGGCTCCCACGTGGCGTGAAACGAACCAGACCGTCATGACGT
>JANZZG010000027.1 GCA_026419515.1 Methylophilaceae bacterium | reverse complement strand
GTTCGGATCGGTCGTTGACTTAATCCCTGCATTCAACAGGGTGGATGACTTGTTCAGGGTTTCCCTAGCGACTAAGCTCAGCAGCCCTGGCCGCGCCAGGGAGCGATGAAGTCCCAGAAACCGAAGTCGCGGCCGGGGTCTGCTGCAGCGCCTGGTTCGGCCCGGCCCCGTTGACTGAGGGAACAGGGCTCGGGACGGCAGCCTCCGACTTCAACCGCCCCACGATTGCCAGCCCGTGAACCAGCTTCTCGTAGAAGCCGTGCGTTAGACTGACCCAAGTATAGAGGGCGAGGCCGGCGATGGCCGCGCTCGCGGTCGCCACCGAAACCGCCAAGAACCAAATCGGCACTCCTGCCCACCCTCCAAGTCGAACAGCCGCGAAGATCGGGAACAGGACGGCGATGACGCCGAAGTTGAACGCCGATGACCGGCTGATGCGGATACGGATGCGGAGATAATCGTAGTATGCGGACAGCTTGTCGTCCTTGGCCGTCATCAGCAGGTCCATCACGGTCCGCGACTTATCCTGGATGTACTGGTCGCGGATACGCTCCCGCCAGCCTGACAGCAGCGCGTCCGCCAAGTGGTCAACGAACATACCGACTGGGTAGACGAGCGGGAGGACAAGAACGCCGATCGTCGCCTCCCATCCCTTGACCTTGGCCAGATCGACCCAATCGACGCCGAACAGCGAGAGGAATAGCAGCACCAGCCAAACGGCGACCTGAATCCCGATGATGAGCAGATCAACGAAGAGGGTTGTGGTACTCATCGGCTATCGCCCTCCAACCGCCCCTCCGCCGCCGAACGTTCAGCTTGAGGGGCGCGGAGACAGCAAGCGAAGCTTGCTGGCGGAGCGTCCCTCTGGAGCGGAGGGTTAGCTGACGTTTCCACCAGACTCGGTATGAGCGGCTGAAAAAAGCTCTTGGAGTAACTCAGCATGCTTTTTCACGTCCCCTTTGCCAAGCCGGATTCGGTAGCGACCCCAACGATTGTCATAGTCCAAGACGTCAATCCCTGCGGCTTCGATCTTCTGCTCGATTTCATCCCGGTTTTTTTAGTCTTGGTTCTACTCGAATGGGAGTTTTCTGCGGTCGAAAAATGACAAAGTTGTCTGCCTGTCCCTGCCGCGCAAGGCCGATGTAAAACTTGTTGAATTTGAGTTCAAGTGATGAATCAAGCTGCTTGAGGACTTCGAGCAGCTCGTCAACCATCGCTACGGTTGCTTTGGAGCCGCGGGCTTCCCAATATGCCCTGTCCGTGGCCTCATGAACCTCCTCGTCCTCATCCACGAGGCCAAGCTGTACTTGGTCTAAGACGGTTGTGAAAATAAGGGAAACTGTGCTGCCAAGCTGAACGGCTCGCATTTGAACTGCAATAAGAGGAATGGTGCCATTAAACAAGGCGATGACATTGAGGAACCTGCTCGTAATCTCTTCGGCCACGATAACCGCAGTATGGTCATATTGCGGGTAACGCTTTCGCTCAATATCCCAGTACTCGATGGTGCGAATGATGTGAGACTCGTCGGTTTTTCCAAGTTGAATTTCTACCTCGTAGCGGCGGTTCCCTTCTGCTTCCTGGAGAAGCAGATCCAGTCTGCCCGCTCGTGGTTGGTTTCTTTCACGATCTTTAAGAATGACATCACCAAGCCCAAGGATTGTCGGGTCTTCGGCAATACGATCTTGTACCCACTTCTCATCAAGCGTCGAATGAGATTTAAGACTGAGGTGGGTCAGTTTTTCGTAGTTGAGTGCCATGTTGACTCCGCTTGAAGGCGGCTAACGTAATATAGACAACAAAATCATGAGTTAATACTGTCGCCCATATACTGCTTTCATGTCAAGGGGAATTGCTGCTTCAATCAGTTAGTCTCGATTGCCATCTGGCCTTTCTTTAGACAACTTCAAATTTCGCGGATGGAACCTCAAATCGTGTCTCTGGATTCACCCAGATTGCTCGATCGCATGCGTGCCGAAATTCATCTGCGGCATTACAGTATTCGCACCGAGGAATCCTATGTGGATTGGGCGCGGCGTTACATTCTTTACCACGGCAAGCGCCATCCCCGGGAGATGGGAGCGAAGGAGGTGCGTGATTTTCTCTCGCACCTGGCAACGGAGCGCAACGTTGCCGCCTCCACGCAGAACCAGGCGAAATCCGCACTGCTGTTTCTTTACCGCGAGGTGCTGAAGATCGAGTTGCCGTGGCTCGACGAGGTAATCGCGGCCAAGGCGTCGCGACGGTTGCCGGTGGTGCTGACGCCCACCGAGGTGCGCCGGCTGCTGGCAGCCACATCGGGCGCGACGGGGCTGGTGGTCAGCCTGCTTTACGGCACGGGGATGCGGCTGCTGGAAGGGCTGCGCCTGCGGGTGAAGGATGTGGAGTTCGAGCGGCGCGAGATCATCGTGCGCGAAGGGAAAGGTGACAAGGACAGGGTGACGGTGCTACCGGAGAATCTGGTGCTGCCGCTTATGACACATTTGGAGAAGGTGAAGGCTTTGCACGCGCGCGACCTGGCGGAAGAGTTCGGCGAGGTGTCGCTGCCGGACGCGCTGGCGCGGAAATATCCAAAGGCGGGAAAAACCTGGGGCTGGCAGTTCGTTTTTCCTTCGGCGGTGCGTTCGATCGACCCGCGTTCAGGCGTCGAACGACGGCATCATCTCTACGAGGCGAGCGTGCAGCGCGCGGTGCGCGAGGCGGCGAAGCTGGCGGAGATCGCCAAGCCGGTGATGCCGCATGTCCTGCGCCATTCGTTCGCCACCCATCTGCTGCAAAATGGCTATGACATCCGCACCGTGCAGGCGCTGCTGGGGCATAAGGATGTGCAGACCACCATGATCTATACCCATGTGCTGAACAAAGGCGGATGTGGGATGGGGAGCCCGCTCGACATGTAGTCCGCGCCAATCCCGGAGTGCGAAGTTTATTTTACCCCGCCAAAATGCTATTCTTACGTATTTTCATTCACTTAAACTTTTTTGGAGACATCATGGCTGTAGAACGCACCCTGTCCATCATCAAACCCGATGCCGTTGCCAAAAACGTGATCGGCAAAATCTATTCCCGCTTCGAAACCAATGGCCTCAAGATCGTCGCCGCCAAGATGGTCTGGCTGTCACAAGCCGAAGCCGAAGGTTTTTATGCGGTACACAGGTCGCGCCCGTTCTTCAACGATCTGGTCAAGTTCATGACTTCGGGGCCGGTGATGATTCAGGTGCTGGAAGGGGAGAATGCGGTGGCCAAGAACCGCGAGCTGATGGGTGCCACCAACCCCAAGGAAGCGGCCGCTGGCACCATCCGTGCCGATTTCGCTGAAAGCATCGAGGCCAATGCGGTGCATGGGTCGGATTCGCCAGAGAATGCCGCGATCGAAATTGCCTACTTTTTCCCATCTTCTCAGATTTATTCACGCTAGCTAAATGATCGGGGCCACCAAGGTCAATCTGCTCGATTTCGATCAGCCCAAGCTCGCCGCGTTTTTCGTCGAGCTCGGTGAAAAGCCATTCCGCGCCAGGCAGTTGATGCGCTGGATGCACCATTACGGGGTGAACGAGTTCGGGCAGATGACCGACATGGCCAAGCTCCTGCGGGAGAAGCTTGCGCAGGTGGCCGAAATTCGTGCGCCGCAGATCAAGGCCGAACAGGTTTCCGCAGACGGCACCCGCAAATGGCTGATCGACGTGGGGGCAGGCAACGGGGTGGAGACGGTGTTCATCCCCGAGGACGACCGCGGCACGTTATGCGTTTCCTCGCAGGTGGGGTGCGCACTGGAGTGCACGTTCTGTTCCACCGGCCGCCAGGGTTTCAATCGCAATCTCACTGTGTCTGAAATCATCGGTCAGCTATGGCTGGCGAACAAGGCCCTGGGGCGCGATCCACGCGGTGAGCGGTTGATATCCAACGTCGTGATGATGGGTATGGGCGAACCGTTGGCCAATTTCGACAACGTGGTCACTGCGCTCCACATCATGCTGGACGATCACGCCTATGGCCTGAGCCGTCGTCGTGTGACGGTTTCCACTTCCGGGCTGGTACCTGCCATGGACCGGCTACGCGATGCCTGCCCGGTGGCGCTTGCCATCAGCCTGCATGCGCCAAACGATGCTTTGAGGGACGTGCTCGTACCAATCAACAAAAAATACCCACTGGCCGAGCTGATGGCAGCCTGCCGGCGTTATCTGGAGCGGGCGCCGCGCGATTTCGTCACCTTCGAATACGTGATGTTGGATGGGATCAACGATACGACCGAGCATGCGAGACAGTTGCTCGCGTTGGTGCGCGACGTACCCTGCAAATTCAATTTGATTCCGTTCAATCCATTCCCTGGTAGTGATTATCGGACCTCCCGCCCCGTGCAACTCCAGCGTTTCCGTGATATCTTGATGCAGGCGGGCTATGTCGTCACGGTACGCAAGACGCGCGGCGATGACATCGACGCGGCCTGCGGGCAGCTTGCCGGCCAGGTGCAGGACAAGACCAAGAGGACGACACTACGGAAAGTGGAGCTGGTCGCATGAAAAAATGCCTAGTGGGGTTGTTGCTGGTATTGGCGGGATGTGCCAGTCAGCCGAGTATCGATGGCTCGAAAACCTATACCAATACCGGCGACGAATCACCGAGCCGCTACCGGGCACGCTTGCACACCGACCTGGGAGCGGGATATTACGCCCAGGGGCAGATTGCAGTCGCCCTCGAGGAGTTTTCGATCGCGGCCCAGATTGATCCCTCCTACGCCCAGGCCCATAATGGACTGGGATTGGTCTATGCTGCGCTGCGGGAGGATGAAAAGGCGGAAAGCAGCTTCCGGCGGGCACTCCAGCTCGATCCCAATAGTTCCGAGGCGCACAACAACTACGGCACTTTCCTGTGTTCGCGCAACCGTGTGGACGAGTCGATCAAGGAATTTCTCGCGGCGCTGAAGAATCCGCTTTATGTCACGCCTGAAGCCGCTTGGATGAATGCTGGCATCTGTGCCCTGAAAAAAGGCAATGACAAAGAGGCGGAAACCTATTTGCAAAATGCCTTGCAGGCGAAACCGGGTTTGCGCACCGCCCATTATCAACTGGCGAAGCTATATTTCACGCGCGGCGATCATATGCAGGCCGATAAGCATTTTCGGCAGAGCATGCAAGAGGGCGAGCCGACTCCTGAAATGCTGTGGTTGGGCATCCAGATAGCGCGTGCGGTAGGTGACAAAAATGCCGAAGCCAGCCATGCCTTGTTGCTGCGCAACCAGTTTCCCGATTCCGAAGAAGCCAAAACATTGCAGGCTGAATCTGCGTCTGGCCGTTGAATCCGATGAATGGCGAAACCGAGACCCCGCCGATGGAACCCGACGCAGATTCCCTTGATGCCCGTCCAGGCTTTGGCGCACAGTTACGAGCGGCACGCGAAAGATTGGGGCTCGATGTCAAAGACTTGGCGCTTCAATTGAAGTTGAGCGTACGGCAGCTCGAGGCGCTGGAGGCGGAGGACCTCGAAGCATTGCCATCACCTGCTTTCACCCGGGGGTTCATTCGAAATTACGCCCGATTGTTGCAGCTGGATGCCGAACCACTGTTGGCGCTCTATCATGACATGGTAAAAGACGTTGAGACGAAAGCGCCCATTACGCTTCAATCGGAGAATATTCCCATTCAGCCCACCACTCCCAAAAACTGGATGCCTTACTTGATCGCTTCGGCCGTGCTCGGCATTGCGGTGGGGGGGTGGTGGGTCTACCTGAATTCGAGCGACAGTGCACCTGCCGCCCCGGCCGCCACTGCGGCCGCGCCGCCTCAGAAGGCGACGGCGCCGGTCGCATCTGCTGCGCCCGTCGCCCAGTCGCCGTCGACTACGCTTACCGAATCAGACTCCGCATCTCAGCCGGCACAGGCCACGACACCGACCATGCCCGCTGTGGAACAGACTCAGGCCGCCGCGGGGGGGGGAGTATGGGGGGAGCGGGCGCGCATCGTCATGACATTTTCCCAACCGACCTGGGTGCGCGTGATGGACCGCGGTGGGGTGGAAGTGTTGCACAAGAACAAGCCGGCCGGCAGCGAGGAGGTGGTCGAGGGCAATCCACCGTTCAGGCTGGAGATCGGCAATGCGGCGGGGGTGCAGCTGAACTACAATGGGCAGCCGATCGATCTCACCCCCCATACCAAAGCCAATGTGGCGCGCCTGACGCTGGAGTGATCGCTTGAGCCAGGCTTCGAACATCACGCGTCGTACAAGCTGCCGCGTCATGGTGGGGCAGGTGGCGGTCGGCGGTGGCGCACCGGTGGTGGTGCAGTCCATGACCAACACCGACACCGCGGATGCCGAGGCGACGGTGCGCCAGGTTTACGAACTGTGGCAAGCCGGCTCCGAGATCGTGCGCATCACGGTCAATACGCCGGAGGCTGCTGCCCAGGTCGGCACCATCCGTAGCAAGCTCGATGCACTCGGCTGTGACGTGCCGTTGGTGGGGGACTTCCATTTCAACGGCCACAAACTGTTGGCTGCCTATCCCGACTGTGCCGAGGCGCTGGCCAAATACCGCATCAACCCCGGCAATGTGGGCAAAGGCAGCAAGCGTGACGAGCAATTCGCCACCATGGTGGAAATGGCGATCCGCTATGAAAAGCCGGTGCGTATCGGCGTCAACTGGGGCAGCCTCGACCAGGCCAAGATGGTACGCATGATGGACGAGAACGCGCGTCGTGCCGACCCCTTGCCTTCGGATGCCCTGATGCGGGAGGCGCTGATTGAATCCGCGCTGGAGTCTGCGGCGCAGGCGGAAGCCTGGGGATTGCCGCACGACCGTATCATCATTTCCTGCAAGGTGAGCGATGTGCAGGATTTGATTCGGGTTTATCGTGAGCTCGCGCGGCGTTGCGATTATCCACTGCACCTGGGTTTGACCGAGGCAGGCATGGGCACCAAAGGTATCGTGGCCTCTACGGCGGCGCTGGCGGTGCTGCTGCAGGAAGGCATCGGCGACACCATCCGCGTCAGCCTCACCCCAGAACCGGGCGAACCACGTACCAAGGAAGTGGTGGTGGCACAGGAGATCCTGCAGACCATGGGCATCCGATCCTTCACCCCGCTGGTCACCGCCTGTCCCGGTTGCGGGCGTACCACATCGACGTATTTCCAGGAATTGGCCCAGAACATCCAGCGCTACCTGCGCGAGCAGATGCCGGTATGGCGCAAGCAGTATCCGGGTGTCGAAAACATGAGTGTGGCCGTGATGGGCTGTGTGGTCAATGGCCCAGGTGAATCTAAGCTCGCCAACATCGGCATCTCACTGCCTGGCACGGGTGAGGTGCCGGTGGCGCCGGTGTATGTGGATGGCGAGAAGACCGTCACCCTCAAGGGTGACCGTATCGCAGAAGAGTTTCAGTCCATCATCGAAGATTATGTGCGTACCCATTATGGCGAAGGGGGCCAGCGACGTGGCGCTGGCCGGGTCATCGCCATACGTGCCACTAGCGGATGAGATGAGCACATCAGACATCATGGCGAATACCCGAAGCAGACAGGCTGTGGACTGATGATGAGGTCTATGTGCTACAAACGACGCTCGATATGTTGACCAAAAGGCTGCAAGCCAGTATCATGGCGGCTTTCCCGGATCCCCGATAGCTCAGTCGGTAGAGCAACGGACTGTTAATCCGTGTGTCCCTGGTTCGAGCCCAGGTCGGGGAGCCAGAACACCACGACGAACGAGGCCTGGAAGGATTCTTCCAGGCTTCTTTTATTTGAATTCTCGTGTTTTCAGTGTCTTCCAGCAGGGGCTGCCCGGACCACCGTCACCACCTGGTTTCCACAGCCATGATATTCCACACTGTCGAAGCTCAGCATGCGCGAGATCGCGATGCCACGCCCATGTACGTGGACGAGGCGATCCGGGTCTAGGGTCAAGTATTTCTGGGCGTCGAATCCTTGCCCCATATCGGTGATGGTGAACGTCGTCTGGTTTGGCTCGCGCAGCAGGTCCACCAGCACAAACTTGTCCCGGTATTCCGGCAGACCGAGGCGGCGCTCCACTTCCTGCTGCCAGACCCCGTGTTTGACCAGTTCCCCTTTTTCTGCATAGGTGATGCCCAGATTGCCATGCTCGATGGCGTTGATCAATAGTTCCAACAGCCCGGTGACCACCCGTGCCGGGTCGCAGGAAAGCTGGGCCAGTAATGGTGCTAGATACTTGGCATCTTCCAGGGTGCGTAATCTGAACTCGCCACCATACAGCATGTCGAGTGCGCGGTTGTGCTGTCTGGCCTGTTCCTGCAGCTCTCGGCGCTGGCGCGACTCTTCGATGGCTTCGGCGACCAGTGCCAGCAACACCAGGCGGTCGTAAGGCTTGGCCAGATAATAGTAAACCCCGGCACGCAGTCCTTCCACTATTTCTTCTCGGGCAGCATGCGCCGTTTGGAATATGACCGGCAAGTCTTTGAAACGCACGTCGTGTTTGACTTTGGCCAGCAGTTCCAGCCCATTCATGCGCGGCATGTTGCGGTCGGTCACCAATACATCGAACTCCATGGTGCCACGATCGAGAATCTCCCAGGCTTCTGCGCCGTCCTGGGCGGTGACCACGGTGTAACCTTCCGGCTCCAAATACTCGCACAACAAGCGTCGCATGGGAGGCTCGTCATCGACGATCAGCACGGTTCCTTTGTTTGTCGTGTTCATGGGTTTTGCAGTGGCGATGGTGGTCGAGGCGGGTCAGTGTTTCACCGTCAATTCAGCCAACGCAGACAGCAATGTATCATTGGGCACGGGTTTGACGAAGAAGTGCCGGATACCCAGCGCATGGGCTCGGTTGGAGTCGAGCATGGTAGTATGGCCCGTGCAGAGAATGATGGGAAACCCTGGACGTATTTCGAGTATCTTGCGGGCCAGCGCATCCCCTGTCAACCCGGGCATGGTCTGGTCGGCGAGCAGCACATCGAACGCCGCTGGGTCGGCCTGGAAGGCCGCCAAAGCCTGCCGACTGTCGGTGAACACGGTACAACGGTAATCGTGGGCCGACAGTATTTCGCCCAGCATGTCTGCCAGCATGGGCTCATCATCCACGACCAATACACGCGCACCATGCCCGGAGAGCTGGTCCGTGCTTTGCGCGCGTTGTACGGAGTCCTCCACGGTTTGCGTGACGGCTGGAAACAACATGCGGAACGTGGACCCTTTACCGGGCACGGATTCGAGCACGAGATGGCCCTGATGCCGGTGTACCAAGCCATGTACGACTGCAAGCCCCATGCCGCTCCCTTTGCCGGTCTCCTTGGTGGTAAAGAAGGGATCGAAAATCCGGTGGCGAATTTTTTCGGCAATACCGGAGCCGTCGTCGCGCACCCACAGTTCGGCATATTCGCCGGGCGGGATGGGGACGTGGCAGGCATCGCAGGCAATGTTCTTGGTGCATTGGCGGATGTCTAGCCCAATTTCGATGTGGCCGGTTTCGCCGACGGCATCCCGTGCATTGATGATCAGATTGGTCAACACCTGATGCAAATCCACGGCATCGGCCAGCACGGTTGGCACCGACTGCTCGAGTCGGAGCGTGAGTTCGATGCTGGAGGGCAAGGTGGGCCGCAGCATTTTCGCGACTTCATCGACCAGCGTTCCCAGGTTCACGGCAACGGGTTGAGCTGTGCCCCGAGCCCGTGAAAACGTCAGTATCTTGGCGATCAGGTCGCGAGCACGCTCGCTGGCTTTACGGATTTCCAGTAGATATTCCGCCAGCTTGTCTTCCTTCATGGTGGCACACCGTTCCAAGGCCAGTCCGGTGTAGCCCAGGATGGCGGCCAGGATGTTGTTGAAGTCATGCGCGATGCCGCCGGCCAGCTGCCCGATGGCCTCCATTTTCTGGGCTTGCAGCAGCTGGCTTTGCAGCCGTTCGCGTTCATGCTGCTCGCGCAGCCGGTCGGTGAGATCGTGCCAGATGGCGGCCACATAAGTCTTGTCGTGGGTTTGCACCGGCCGGTTGGTCACGTACGTGTCGCGCCAGGTGCCATCCTTGCAGCGGTGCCGGGTTTCGAAATCCAGCATACCTCGGCTGATGCATTCGGCAAGCTTGGCGTGGATCTCCGCTTCGCTGAATGCAGGGTTGATGTCGGTCAGCCGCAGGCGTCCGAACTCCTCCCGGCTGTAGCCGAGTGTCTGGTAGGCCGCTTCGTTGAATTCCGGAAACTCGAGGGTTTCCGTATCGATCAGCACGATGGCATCTGCAGCCTGTGAGATGATGGTGCGGTAGATTTGCTCGCGCTCGCGTAGTGCGTTTTCCATCTGTATGCGGCGCGTGATGTCCTGGACCGTGCCCAAGGCAGACAGTGGCGTTCCGTCGGAGGCGAATTCCACACTGGCACGACCATGGATCCATTTGACGGCGTCATTCGAGACCAAGCGATATTCGATGTCGAACGGTGCTCCAGACAAGGCCGCAGTCCAGGCTGCCACAACCCGCTCGCGGTCTTCGGGATGCAGCAGGGCGATGATCTGGTCCACGGTCGCTGGAGTTGCTACAGGTATGCCGAAGATGCGGCAGGCCTCATCCGAACAGACCAGCCGGTTGCTGGGAATGTCCAGTGTCCAGCTCCCGATGTGTGCGACTTCCTGCGCGCGTGCCAGACTGGCTTCGCTGTCTTTGAGGCGTTTTTCCAGCGCCTTGCGCGCCGTGATATCGCGCGAGGCGCAGAACAATGCCGGCTGACCCTCGAGCTGGAGCGGATGGATACTGACCTCGACTTCGAAGATGCTGCCATCACGGCGCCGATGCAAGGTTTCGAATTCGGCACGACCTTCCCTCAGCCTTTGTGGCAGCTCGCGAGCGATGTCTTCGGCGGAAAATTTGGCGTCCCATTCCGAAACGTGCATGCCGATGATTTCATGGCGCGCATAGCCCAGCATGGTGCAAAAAGCGTCACTGGCCTCAATGACGCGGCCCTGCGCGTCCAGGATGTGGATGCCATCGCTGGCATTGCGCAGCAGGGCGGCGCTCTTTTCACTTTCCTGTTTCAGGGCGAGCTCGGCCTGTTTGCGCAGGGTGATGTCGCGGGCGATGCCCAGCACCCCGATCAGCTTGCCTTCGGCATCGTGTAGCGGGGTGTTGATGATCTCGAACAGGCCGCGCTGGCCATCCGCGCCCATCGTCAGCCATTCCTCATGGAGGCAGGTCTCCCCGGTCGCGATGACTTCGAGATCGTATCGACGCAAAATCTCTGCGTGCGACGGCTCGAACAGGTCTTGATCCGTGCGGCCACGAATGTGTTCGCGAGCAGCACCGCAGAGGCGCTCGAAGGCGGTGTTGCAATCCAGATAGACTCCTTTCGGATCCTTGATCCAGCGTATGAGTGTCATGAGGCATCCGCCTTGAGGGAAGCAAGAGTCTCCTGAATCGCCCGCAGCAAAACCTGGCTGTCCACCGGTTTTTGGAAAATGCGCGTGATGCCGCTGCGCAAGGCGGATTGCGCATCCATCTGGTCGCTGTAGCCGGTGCACAGAAACACTGGCAGATCAGGGCGCAGCGCATGCAGTTTTTGGGCGAGCTCCACGCCGGTGGTGCCGGGCATGGTCTGGTCGGTGATGACCAGATCGCAGGAGTGCGGTTCGGCCGCCAAAGTTGCCAGTGCCGACCCGGCATCGGGATAAAAGGTAGGGTGGTGGCCGTGGGTCTGCAGCACTTCCGCCAGCATGCGCCCGACGGCGGGCTCGTCGTCCACTACCACGATACGTCCAGACACCGTGACGGCAGGGGCGGGTGCGGGGGCAGCGGTTTCGGCCGCCTCCCGTTCCGGGACAGTCGCGACCGGGAACAGCAGGCGGGAAGTGGTCCCCTGGCCGGGGGGGGAATGCACGCGGATATGTCCGCCATGTTCGTGCATGATGCCATGCACCATGGGCAGCCCCATGCCGCTCCCCTTGCCGACTTCCTTGGTGGTGAAGAAGGGCTCGAAGATACGCTGCATGATCTCTGGCGCAATGCCACAGCCGGTATCTTGCACCGCAAGTTCCACGTAATCACCATCGAAGGCATGGTGACAAGAATCGCAGGTCTCCCGTACTTGGCCAGGATGACTGAGCACAAATTCGATACGACCACTGCTTTCGATGGCATCACGCGCATTGATGGCGAGGTTCACCAAGATTTGATGCAGCTGTACCGGGTCGCTTTGGATGGGGGGAAGCTTTGCATCGATACGGGTATCGAGCGCGATGGTAGTAGGAATCATGGAGCGTAACATTTTGACGCATTCTTTGACGAGCGGGGCTGCATCCAGCGCAACCGACGTTCCTTTGATCCCCCGGGAGAAAGCCAGCATTTTGGCGATCAAATCGCGCGCGCGTTCTGCGGCGGTCTGGACTTCCTGGAGATAGCTGGCGAGCTTGCTTTCCTTGTCCGGCACGCAACGCTCCAGCGCCAGGCCAGTGTAGCCCAGAATGGCGGCCAGGATGTTGTTGAAATCATGCGCGATGCCGCCCGTGAGCTGCCCGATCGCTTCCATTTTTTGTGCCTGCTGTAACTGGGTGCGCAGCCGTTCTTGTTCAGCTTGCAATTGCTTGAGGTCGGTGATGTCACGCATGACCACGAGCACGCCCGCCATGTTACCTTCGGCGTCATAGTACAGCGAGGCATTGTACAGCACCTCGATCACCTTGCCGGAAGTATGCCGAATCGACAAAGGCACGCCCACCACGGCACCTTGCTGGACAGCCTGGTGGTAACCTGCCTGGGCTTTGTCCGGCTCGGTGAAATAGGACGAGAAATCACTGCCGATCAACTGGCTGCGCGGCAGCCCGGTGACCGTCTCCGTGGCATGGTTGACGTCCGTGATTTTGCCTACCGAACCGATGGCGATCATCGGATCCAGGCTGGCTTCGATCAGGCTACGCGCATATTGCGAGGCGATTTTGAGGGCGTTTTCGACCTTTTTCTGGTTGGTGATGTCGGTGCGTACACTGATAAATTTACGAATCGTACCCGTGGCATCGTGTAGGGGCACGATGGTGGTCTGCACCCAGTAATGGTTACCGTTCTTGTTGCGATTTTCGACTACACCTTGCCATATTTCGCCTCGAGTGATGGTCTCCCACATGTCCCGGTAGAATTCCGGTGGATGCGCGCCGGATTTGAGCAGGCGATGATTTTGGCCGAGCAGCTCCTCGCGCGTGTAGCCCGTGACCTGGCAAAAATGGTCGTTGACGTAAACTATGGTTCCTGCGGGATTGGTGATGGACACCGTGGCATGCGCATCCAGCGCCTGCTGGAGGCCACGCAGTTCCGCATTGGCCTCGGCCAGTGCCTGTTGCTGACGTCCGTGTTCTTCCCAGATCATCTGCAACCGTTCGGTCATGTGATCGAAGCTTTGGCCAAGATGCGCCAGCTCGTCGTCGCCTTCCAGACCGAGACGT
>JANZZG010000022.1 GCA_026419515.1 Methylophilaceae bacterium | reverse complement strand
TTGAGCAGGCATCTTGCCGCAAGGCGCCGGTGGATGCAGTCATGGCGGTGGTGGAGGGCTACCGGCGCCGCCACGCGGGCTGGAACGTCAAGCATTTTTATGCCTGGTACCGGCGCGACGGAGGCAGTCGCTCTTACACCTGGGTGAAGAACGCGCTGCAGGCTGCTGGGGCGGTGGCCAGGGCAGCTGGGCGTGGCAAGCACCGCAAGCGTCGTGCGCGCAGTGCTTGGCCGGAGATGATGCTGCATCAGGATGGCAGCACGCACCAATGGGTGGCTGGCAAGAAGTGGGATTTGATCATCACGCTGGATGATGCCACCAGCGAGCACTACCCGATGTTCTTCGTCGAAGGAAGAAGGCACGGCCTCAAGCTTTCGGGGCGTGAAGGAAGTCATCGGGCAGCGCGGGTTGTTCGCCTGCCTTTACACGGATCGGTGCGGCCACAACCCGCACCTGCTAATACCATTCCGGCCATGCTATCAGAAGCCGAGGCTGCCGCTCTGCATCGCAGCGGACTCGAAGCCTATGCCGCTGGGCTCGCTGGCGACGATCCGGCAGCCGTGCTTGCCGGGATCACTCTGCTGGAACGTGCCGCACTCGGTATTCCCGCCAATAGTGCTTACTGGCTCGACCTGGCCGACGCCTATGTAAATTCTGGCATAGCACTCAAATATCCCAAGGCGATCGACATCTATTGGATGTTGTTATTGGAACCTCAAGCCAACCAGGATGCCTTGTTGGCACGACTCGTCGAAGCCTATGATCGTGTGGGCAACTGCGATGCCGCTTTTTCTGCTGCTACCGAACGTCTACGGCGCGCCACACCCGAGCAGGCGAATCAGGCCAGCCTGCAGCTTGCCATGATGAGTTTGGGTTGTGATCGCATGGGAATGGCTGCTGCCAAGCTTGCCGAAAAAGCCAAAACTCTAGATCGGTCCGCCTATCAGTGGTTGCTGGCCTCTGCATTGCAAGAAGCCGCTGATGACCCCAAGGCTGCAGTCAATGCCATCGACCAAGCACTGAAACAGCTGGACGCCAATCCGGCTGCAAAGGAAATGGCGCTGCGCGAGCGTGCAAGGATAGCGCCATGATACGTCAGCGCATTTTACTGTTTGCCTTTCTACTTGCCATGTCGCCAGGCATCGGTCAGTCGGCGAACGATGTTACGGCACGCGTCGAGGCCCAGCGTCAGGTCTTGTCCGAGCTGGAGGAATCTGCTCCTCCGGATACGGTATTCCAATACAACACTGGACTGTCCATGCCACAGCAGATGGCAGAAAAACTCGGCGGTAGGGATAGCAGTGCCGCGCAGTCTCTGAAAAACACCCAAGGCAGCCGCTTTCGTGACCGTATCAAGCGGACGCTTGGTAGCGACGTTCCAGACCTTAATGCGGATGACTTGTTGAATGCCAGGATAGAGGAGATTGGCACGCGCCTGAAAAGCAATGAAAGCAAGGTGATCATGCAGCAAAAGCTGATCGACAACATAAAGCACAGTCACGAGCAGAACCTCAAGCTAGAGCGCGATCTTAAACATAAGCAAGTGCAGCTTGCCAGGGAAATTGAAGCTCTCGGGTTGGATCGCTTGGCGCTTAAGGGCAAACGCAAGAAACGGGTGCAGCGTGAGATCCGCTTCAAAGAGCGTGAACTCAGGGAAGCGATCGCGGCTGGTAAAGAGCTGCAGGTACAACGCACCAAATTGGGGCTGGTCAGGCTGACCAACGAGCTTGACGATCTGCAGCGTGGGATCAGCCTCGACAAAGCCCATCTTAAACAGCTAGAACGCGCGAAGGGGCGTCAGGAGATTTTTAAGAAGGGTAGCAACCTTCTCGGAATCGCGATGACGTTCTTCAGTGCGGTGAGCGAGGAAAACGCTCAAGCCAAGAAGGAGGGGCGCCCCCCGTTGTTGACCAATAAACTGGGCAACTTTATCAAGGGTATTAGCGGTTATTCGACCGTGATGGGCGTCATCGACAATGTCGAGCGCGCCAAGATTGAATCTGTGCTGGATTCTGTCGAGTTTTACGAAAAACTAGGCTTTGACATGATGGACCCCAGAATACTCAAAAATGTCGAGGCCAGTGCAAGACGGGCGGTGATCAAGGCTGGGCTGATCGAGGGTGCCAAGCTGGCGCCGGTGGTTGGTGACTTGGTGGCAATCAAGGAGGCAACAGATGCAGCTTTGAGCACCTACGCCGCCTAAGAGGAATCGGCGCTGATCCAGGCAGGCAACGCTGCTGCGCAGTTTCAAACCAGTTTGCGCACGCTGCTGAGTATAACTAGCGCGGCTAAGCAGATGGAAACCATCGCGGCACAGTTCAAGTTGCTAGTTCAAGCTTTGTCTAGGCTGAAGCCGGAAATCGACCAGATGCAGAAAAATATCGCGGCCGTCGAGCTTCAGGCAGGGGACGCGCTTACGGTGATCGCGGACTACAACGCCATGATGGAGGCAGGTAATGCCGGTGTGGCAGCCAGTCTGGAGCCAGGTAACATTAAAGCTCTGCAGTCAGACCTGTCGCGCATCAAGGGCGAAGCAGACCAGCTGGCTGATTCGGCCCGACGCACTTTGGCCGAAAACGCTGCAGGCAAAATCGGCGCGGTTGCATTGGGAGCGCAGGCAAGTATGTTGCGAGGCAAGTTCGACCGCATTGATGCAAACTATGCCGTGATGCGCAAGTCGTTGCAAGGCATACGTACCCTTGGGCAGCGCAGCGTCAGTCAGGAACAACTAAGCAAGGCCATTACGCAGGCCAACGTGGTCAAGCCGGTACTGGAACAGCAGATCAGGACTTACCTCGAATTGCGCGACATCTACAGAGACCAGGCATCGTATCTCGAACAGTTGAGTGGCAAATTTTCGGCGCTGCGCGATGATATGAAGCGCTATCTTCGCCACGTACAAGACAGCAAGAATATCGATGCGAATCACCAGATCAAGATACTGGAAGTCATTGATCGTTCCTATAGCGTCAACATCGATTTGAATGCGTTGCGCATCGTGCGCGAAACTGCGATCGGCCTGCCAACTGCCAACGAGCTCACGCGCAGCCTAAAAGCGCTAGAAAATATTCCACCGCCTCAGCAGGCTAGGGAATTTGGGCCATCTGTAGAAGCAGCACGGTTGGCCTGGAACCAGCTGTCGACACTGGATAAGGCAACTGATGACAGTCTGAACTACGCCGACAAACTGATCCGAGAACTGGAAGTCTTGGCCCGGCAGGCCCCCAAGCCAGAGCCAGTGCGCCCTGCTGTCAAGCCGGTTCCTGAGGTAAAGCATGAGCCCTCGAAACCTTTAGAGGCGGAAAAACCGGCAGAAACGTCTTCTGGTGGGAATCGCCTCAATTTCAAGCTTGACGGCAATAAGGCGCCAGCCAGCAGTGTCAAGCCAGGGCAGCCCGTGCAGACATGCGGAGCCTGCTTTGAAGCAGGGTTGTCCTGCGTTTGTGGTTACGACCGCTGCGTGTGCTGTGGTACCGGTAAGAATGATTGGTGCGACCCGTATGCCAATTAGGCTAAATAACAGGTATCATGATGACAGGGATGAAGAGCTTTCTAGCACGAGTGGCAGCACGTCTGGCTGATGAAGGCTGGCAGGTAATGTGCAAAGAAGCCGAGATTGAAGCCACACGGCAAGTGATCATGTCACGCTGGCTGCTGGGTAGCCGTAGCGTTCGGCTAAGGCTCGAATGCTGTTTCGACGAAGCCGCAAAGTTATTGCATTTCAGGCAGTCGGCAAGTGAAATAACCATAGGATTACCACCTCCTACTCTCATTTTTTCCTCGAACCGCCAACATGGTTTACGTCTGAAGGAAAATCGCATCGATCGCAGCCTGCCCGAAGGCGGTGGAGAAATGCATTACGGCGCAGCAGGCGAATGGCTGCAAGCTTTGTGCGACGAGGTCGGCTGGAAGCTGAAACAGGGAATTCGTTAGGGAAACCCTCAAAAACCTTGCGAACGGCTTAAGGCCAAGGCACACGGAGCGCAGCGGCCGGAGCCACAACCCCCAAGTTGCGGCGTAGGCTAACGTGAGCATGGCCAACGTTAAGTTGCAACGCAGCGTCCGGTTACGAGACGACTTCCCGCATTTCCCAGCCGTCGGCGGCGCAGCGCAGATATCCACCGCGTAGGCCCCACTCCGGCAGTACGATACGCTCGCAGATTCTGCCGTCCAGTACGATGCGATGATGCGCCGGACGATGGGTATGGCCGTGGATCAGCAGTGCTGGATAGTCGTACTGGCGCAGCAGTTCCACCACTGCCTGCGGGGCCACGTCCATGATGGCTGCGGTCTTGTAGGATTTTTCCTGTTCGCTGCGTGCACGCAACTGGGTGATTTGGGCTTTGCGCTCGGCAAGGGGCAGTGACAGGAATTTTTGTTGCCACAGCGGGTCCCGTACTTGGACGCGGAAATTCTGGTAGTCCGTGTCGTCGGTGCATAACAGGTCGCCATGCGTAAGCACGGCAGTCTGGCCGCAAAGCTCGATCCGCCATGGGTCAGCCAGCAATTCCGCGCCGGTGGCATGGGCAAAGTCTCCGCCGATCAGAAAGTCGCGGTTCCCGTGCATGAAGTACAGCTTGCACCCACTGCGCGTGAGTTTGCGCATGGCTTCGATCACGGGCCGGTGGTGTGCATCGTCGAGATCATCATCCCCCGCCCAGTACTCGAACAGATCGCCCAAGATGTATAACGCCTGGGCATGCTGCGCTTGCTGCTGCAGAAAGGCCAGAAACAAGCGCGTGGTATGCGGACGCTCGTGACTCAGGTGGAGATCGGAGACGAAAAGGGTGTGCGTCAAACCACTTCGGCCGATTCGATCACCACGTCCTCGATGGGAACATCTTGATGACCGGCCCGATTCCCGGTCTTGACTTTGGCGATAGTGTCGACCACCTCACTACCCTGGACCACTCGGCCGAACACACAGTACCCCCAGCCTTGAGGGGTGGGAGCGCTATAGTTGAGAAAGTCGTTGTCGGCCACGTTGATGAAGAATTGACTGGTCGCCGAATGGGGATTGGGGGTACGGGCCATGGCAATGGTATAAGCTTTGTTGGGTAGGCCGTTGTCCGCTTCGTTTTTGATGGGGGCACGCGTCGGTTTCTGTCGCATGCCAGGCTCCAATCCACCTCCTTGGATCATGAATCCATCGATGACACGATGAAACAGGGTCCCGTTGTAGAACCCACTGTTGACGTACTCCAAAAAATTGGCGACGGTCAGGGGGGCCTTCTCTGCGTCCAGATCCAGGACGATGGTGCCGAAGTTGGTTGTCAGTTTAACCACGTTTTTTTCCTTTTTTGCCCATTTTGGGGCGTGGCGTTTTGGACTCGGCCTTGGAGGGCAAGACAGCCTCGTTTTGCGCAACGAGGGGCGTCTCGAGCAATCGCGCGGAGTGGATGATGGTGGGTTCCGTGGGCACATGGTCGAGCTTTCCAACCCTCATCGTCTGCCCTTCGCCGATCCGCAATACGGTATCGAAGCCCTGCACGACCCGACCGAATACGGTATAGCCCTCCAAGCCAGGTTCATGTCGGTGGAAATTGAGAAATTTGTTGTCGTCGAGATTGATGAAAAACTGTGAGGTTGCCGTATCCGAGCCATATGCACGCGCCATGGCCACCGTCCCCAAGTCATTCGACAAACCATTGGTTGATTCGTTGGGAATGGGGCCACGCGTGGGTTTGGGGACGAGCGATTCCGTCAAGCCGCCTCCTTGCACGATGAATTTGCGTATGGTGCGATGAAAAATGGTACCGTCATAAAAATTGCTTTTCACGTATTGCAAGAAATTTTCAACCGTGTGCGGGGCTTTGTCTGGATAGAGTTCTATTATGAAATTACCACGACTGGTTATGAACTCGACTTGTGGATTGGCTGCCCAGCATGGCAGGCAAAACAGCCCAACCACAAGGAAGCCCCCAAGCCTGGCGGCCACCAGCATCCCTGACTCCTCCATGTTCGCCCCAACGAGGGCGTCAGGCGGCGCCCTCGTAAAGGATTTTCCAATGCCCGTCTTCTAGCACCCAATATTGGCGCTTGCGCATGCGGTTGTTGAGGCGGTCGCTCTTGAAATCCTGGTCGAAGCTGACGACCGCCATCAGTCGTTGGGCATCAGGATAACGGAAAATGCTGACGTTAGACAAGGTGATCTTGCTATGGACTTTGATTTTCTGGATGCGACGTTTTTCTTCGGCCCATTGGGTGAAGTCTTTGCCATCCCCGCTTAAGAAGTCACGCGAGTAACTGGCGAGGTAACGATCCGTATCCTGGCGTTCCCAATGCATACGCCATGCTTCGAGCGCACGGACCAGGTTCGCGCGCTGGGTGTGTAGTTCGGGGGAGGGTGGGGTGACCCGATCTACGATCACGATGGGCGTGTTGCCTTCCTGCAAAACGGGTGCCAGGGCGGTAATGTCGGGGTTGGTCAGCACCAAGCAGCCATCGGAAGCACGTGGCGGACGGCTGTAGGTGTCGCTGGGGGTTCCATGAAGCCAGATTCCATGCCCGTTCTTGCCTAGGCGACGGTCCCATTCATTCGGATAATTCAGTGGATACGCAGCGCTTCCATAAAAATCAGGGAGCTTCTTTTTGGCCAGCTGGCGTCCGGCAAAATAGACACCGAGAGGGGTTTTTTTGTCTCCTTCGATTTGCTTGACCGTTCCATTTTTGCCGACGGTGACATAATAGTCGGCAACGTAACGTGGTTTGCCCTGATCATTGCGATATAGATACAACCTGGAGCGGGCTGTATCCACCACGATGGCATGACGTTGGCCGGGCTCGAGTTGCCAAAGATAGTCTGGTTGAGTGAGCTCGCTTTCGCGCGTAAGATAACGCTCCAGCCTGACGCGGGCTTCTTCCCGTAAATCGGCGATTTCATCGTGCGAGGCCCCTGGGACACTGCCAAAACTGGAGATTTGACGCGCCTTGGCTTGCAGCAAGTCTCCGCGGACCAGATAAGCCAGCTTGAAATTGGGAACTAGGCGAATAACCTGGTCGATATTTTCGAGCGCTGCATCCACCCTTCCCTGCGTGATTTCCAGCAGGCCCTTGACCAGTAGCCCTTCGATTTGACGGGGCGCCCCATGCAACAATGCCTCCATGCGGGAAGGCCGGTCCGCCATGTAGAGGGCTGTCGCATTCCAAGGCAATGCCATGAGCAGGCCAACGATGGCAACGCCTAAGCGTGTCTTGCGGGTATGCGTCCTTGGCATGCAGAACGACTCAGCGGCCAGTGATTTCCCGAGTGATGAGCCAACGCTCGCCTATTTTGCGCATATGTAGCGTCTTGAAGGTTCGCATGCTGTTGTTTCCTGCACGATAGTTCTGTTTGAAAGAAACGATGGCCCGATCCTTTTCCACGTTGACCTTGGGATCAAGCACTTCCACCTGGATGGATGCCGGCTTGCGGATGCGCTCTTTGCGCATGGCTTGCCAAGCACTGCGTGTCTCCCCATTGGGTGGGGTGAAGTCTTCCGCATAGCTGGCCAGGTAGGCACTGACATCTTTTTCGGACCACGCCTTGGCCCATGCATGTACTGCATTCAACACGGCTTGCTGCGTATTCATGGGAGTAGATTGATCATTGACGGCAGAAACCTCGGCGGGTTTGACCGCAGTCGGCGTGGGTGCAGATTTGCTCTTGTCTTCGGCAGGTTTGGTCGTGTCGGCAACGGGCGCCGTCTTGACGACGTTACTGCTTTTGGCGGCATCGATGGACGTAGAAGCCGGGGGCGTCGATCCTGGGCCACGATTGGAAAACAGTTCTTTGATCATGGCCAGCTTGGTTTGCGCACGCATATTGCTGCGGTCTAGCTGCAAGGCTTTGTCGTATGCATCGCTGGCCATTTTGGCATAAACGTCACCCAGGTTTTCATGGGCGGTGGCATAGCTGGGATGCGTTTTGATGGCTCTTTCCAACGATAGACGGGCTTTTTCATATTGCCCTTGCGCCGCATACAGCACGGCCAAGTTGTTGTAGGGTTCGGGCAGGTTGGGGTATTTTTCGGTGATTTCGGAGAAAATTTGGATGGCTTCCGCCACTTTGTTTTGCTCGGCAAGAATGACGCCTTTCAAAAACTGGGCGGCTACGTCTTTGGGATGAGTGGCCAGGTAGGCATTCAGCTTGTCCAAGGCTTGGGCGTGCTGTCCTTGGCTGACGAGCTGGGAGACATCCGTGAGCTCATCTGCCATGATTGGAAGCACACATCCCAGCCCCAAGGATAGCAGAAATGCGCGTAACCACCTCATTGTGCTATACTTTTTTTGTAATTTGCCGATTCCACGGATTTTAACAATATTCTGCTCTAAAATCCAATCGTTTCAAGTAGTTCTTGCTCTTTCTTAAACTCATGCTGAAAATCTACAATTCGCTCACCCGCATAAAGCAGGAATTCATCCCCATCGAACCCGGCAAGGTGCGGATGTATGTCTGTGGCATGACGGTTTATGACTTGTGCCATTTGGGCCACGCGCGCGTGATGGTGGTGTTCGACATGGTATCACGCTGGTTGCGCGCTTCCGGTTTCGATGTGACTTATGTGCGCAATATTACCGACATCGACGACAAAATCATCCAGCGCGCCGCCGAAAACCATGAAACCATAGAGGCACTGACGACGCGTTACATCGCGGCCATGAACGAAGATGCCACGGCGCTGGGCGTTTTGCCACCCGATTTCGAGCCGCGCGCCACCCAGCATGTTTCGAACATGATTCGCATGATCGAACGCCTCATTGCGTATGGGTATGCCTATCTTGGCGAGAATGGAGACGTCTATTATGAGGTGCGACGTTTCAAGGCATACGGCAAGCTATCGGGTAAATCGCTGGAGGCATTGCGGGCTGGCGAGCGAGTAGAGGTCGATCCCTACAAACGTGATCCTCTCGATTTCGTTCTATGGAAGGCGGCCAAGCCTGGTGAGCCGAGCTGGGATTCGCCGTGGGGGCCGGGGCGTCCCGGCTGGCATATCGAATGCTCGGCGATGAGTGAATTTCATTTGGGTGAGCATTTCGATATCCACGGTGGTGGCCAGGATTTGCAATTTCCGCATCATGAAAACGAGATTGCACAATCCGAAGGGGCCCATCAATGCCCTTTCGTCAATTACTGGATGCACAACGGTTTCGTGCGGGTGGATGATGAGAAGATGTCGAAATCGCTCGGCAATTTCTTCACCATCCGTGAGGTACTCAAAAAGTTCGATCCCGAAGTGCTGCGCTTTTTCATTCTGCGCGCACATTATCGCAGTCCCCTCAACTACTCCGACCAGCACCTGGAGGATGCCAAACAGGCCCTGACCAGGCTTTATATGGCGCTGCGCGGACTGGATGTCGTCACGCATCCCATCGATTGGAACGTCCCGGCTGCGGCTCGATTCAAGTCAGCGATGGATGATGACTTCAATACGCCAGAAGCTATCGCCGTGCTGTTCGATCTTGCCAATGAGGTCAACCGTACACGTTCCGTGGAATCGGCCCGCTTGCTCAAATCGTTGGCTGGCCTGCTTGGCTTGCTGGGCCGCGAATCGGAGGCATACCTTCATGCAAAGGGGATGATGGGCGAGTCACTCGACATTCCCCGCATGATTGCGTTGAGAGCCGAAGCCAAAAAAGCCAAGAACTTTGCCGAAGCTGATCGTATCCGTCAGGAGTTGGCCAATCACGGCGTCATTCTGGAGGATACCCCGCAAGGCACGGTTTGGCGCTACTCTTGATTGGGGAAGCCAGTTCGGTATAATCACGTTTCCACGCGCCCGTAGCTCAGTTGGATAGAGTACTTGGCTACGAACCAAGGGGTCAGGAGTTCGAATCTCTTCGGGCGCGCCAGGATTCACAGCCGGTAGGGCTTTATTCGAGCCCTACCGGCTTTTTTATTTTGGTCGCTTTCGCTGCGTGCGTGTGAGCCTTCGAGTCCTCACAACGGTTTTTCTTTTATCAGGATTGCTCTAGAACGGAATGTCATCATCCAGGTCGGCAATGTCTGAGTGAGGTTGGGGATCCGCCGCGTTTTGCTTGCGTTGGGTGGATGCAGATGCGCCATTGCTGGAATCCAAGACCTCGAAGCTGTTGGAGGCGCCCCGCCCGCCCAGCATCTGCATGCGGTCACCGCGGATTTCCGTGGTGTATTGGTCTTGCCCTTCCTTGTTCTGCCATTTGCGGGTCTGCAGGCTGCCTTCGATGTAGACGAGAGAGCCTTTGCGCAAATATTCTGCGCAGATTTCCGCTTGACGCCCAAAAAAGGCGACACGGTGCCATTCCGTGCGTTCTTGTTTTTCGCCATTTTTGTCTTTCCAGGTCTCGGTCGTGGCGATACGCAGGTTGGCGACCGCGTCGCCGCTTGGCATGTAGCGGACTTCTGGGTCCGCTCCGAGGTTGCCGATCAGGATTACCTTGTTCACCGAAGCCATAGTTCTATTCCCCCTTGTCGATCAAATCACGGACGCGCTGTTCATCCCAGTCGCCCATACGCACTTTCAAGTATGCCACACCTTCGTCGGCAATCACGACTGCCTCGGTGACGCCCTCCAGCCGGGACAGCCGTTCGGACAGCCTGGCCGCGCGCACTGCGTCCATTTCGGGAACGTGATACATGCGCGTACGTACGGCCGGAGGCGGCTGCATGGACAGGGCCAGCATCAGCCAGACGATGCAGATGCCGGCGGTGAAAGCGAACACCGAAGCCGGACCCGCGTGCTCCGCCATGAACCCGCCCAGCGCCCCGCCGAGGAACAGGCCTAGAAACTGGAAGCTGTTGTAAACGCCGATGGCCGTGCCTTTGCTGCCGGCTGGTGCGATCTTGGATACCAGGGAAGGCAGCGTGGCTTCCAGCAGGTTGAAGGCGAGAAAGAACAGAAACAGGCCCACCACCACACCTGTAAAGTCATCCATGAGCACCGCCATGATGAGGGTGGATACGAGCAGCAGGGCGATTGCGCCACAGAACACCAGTTTCATGCGGCCGCGGGTTTCCCCGATGAGGATGGCGGGAATGGCGGTGAAAAAGGAAATCGCCATCACCGGCAGATAGACTTTCCAGTGTTCGCTGGCAGGCAGCTGGCCGACGTCGAGCAGTGCCAGCGGCACGACGACGAACAACCCGCGCATGGCGGCGTGCAGGCTGAAGATGCCAAAGTCCAGGCGTTGCAGTTCGGGATGGGTGAGTACGGCAGCGATTTGCCCCGGAATGGTTTCCGCATCGGCGTGCACGCGGCTGACCCGTGGGTCCGGGACGGCAAAGCGGACGATCAGCATGGCGGCCAGCGCCAGGATCCCGGTCATGGCAAAGATGCCGGATACCCCGATCAGATGCGCGAGCGCCGGGCCCAGCACCAGGGAGGCGCCGAAAGTGACGCCGATGCTCATGCCGATCATGGCCATGGCCTTGGCGCGGTGTTCCTCGCGCGTGAGGTCTGCGGTCAGCGCGATGACGGCTGCGGCGACCGCCCCCGTGCCTTGCACCAGTCGGCCGAGAATGACGACGTAGATATCGGTGGCAGCTGCAGCGATGAAGCTGCCGAGCGAGAACAGTGCGAGACCGACGTAGATCACCCGCTTGCGCCCGTAACGGTCGGATAATAGGCCGAACGGAATCTGCAGCAATGCCTGCGCCAGTCCATCGATGCCGAGCGCGACTCCGACCAGGAACGGGCTGGTACCCCCGGGAAGATGCTGGGCATAAATCGCCAGCACGGGCAGGATGGAAAACATGCCGAACATGCGCAACGCAAACACCAGCGCCAGCGATAGGGTGGCCCGCAGCTCGAGCGGCGTCATTTTTTCCTGGGAAAGCATCAAAACGGTTGAGGGGAGTGCCGAAAGTTGCTTATATTAGCAGGTTGCCCCAACCGACTCTAACTCGATGGATACCATACGCATCCGCGGCGCACGCACGCACAACCTGAAGAACATTTCGCTCGACCTGCCCCGCAACAAGATGATCGTCATCACCGGCCTGTCGGGCTCCGGCAAGTCTTCGCTGGCATTCGACACCCTGTATGCCGAGGGGCAGCGCCGTTACGTCGAATCGCTTTCCGCCTATGCGCGCCAGTTTCTCGACCGCATGGAGAAACCGGATGTCGACTTGATCGAGGGCTTGTCCCCTGCCATCTCCATCGAGCAGAAGTCCACCTCGCACAATCCGCGCTCCACGGTGGGGACGGTGACGGAAATCCACGACTACCTGCGCCTGCTGTT